>CAMEEZ010000024.1 GCA_945915275.1 uncultured Mycoplasma sp. | reverse complement strand
TTAATTCATTATATTCTTTTTCAGTTAATTCCTGCTTTCTAGTTTGTATAGCAAAATAAGTTTTAGCTAAAGCAATTATTTTCTTTCTAGGATCACAATTAAGAACTATTAGATAACAAGCATATCTAGATAATTTGTAATCCTGTATTTCTCTTCTGGCATTTTTTGCTAATTTTATCATTTTATTGGCATCAATAAAATGATCAGAAACATCGTAATTGCTATTATTGCAGTTCTTCACAGCGATATTAATAGTTTTATGAAAATTTTGCCATAAAGAATACTCTAATATTTCCATCAGCTCTCTTGCAAGCCAATATTCATAACCGTTTTCATCTACATGCTTAATATCTTAAAATACTTTTTCAGTATATTCTTTTATTTCATCATTTTATCATTTTCCTTTCTATGAACCACAAGTCTCTGTCTTAAATTTATTATTTTTGATTTTAAACATAATACTACCATCCTCGTCTGTTCTATATATTTTAGATTTTTCTAGATTATCTAATACTTCTTTATTTGGATGTCCATAACGATTATTCTCTCCAACACTAATAATCGAATACTTAGGATTAATCTCATTTATAAATTCTTTATTGCTACTTGTCTTACTCCCATGATGCCCTACTTTCAATACATCTATATCAGGTAGATTATACTTATTTAATATTTCTTTTTCAGTAGTACTTGATGCATCACCCATAAACATAAATTTATAACCATCAAGTTCTGTATAAATAACATTACTAAAATCATTTTCATTATCATATTCTTTTGTCTGTAAAAAATATAATTTATTCTTATCAATATTTAATTCACTAATACATGAGTAATATTTTATTTTCTTTTTATCTAAGACTTTGATTAAATCTTTTTCTAATTCATTAAACTCACCACAATTAAATATTACTTTTTCTACTTTAAAATTATTAACTAAATTGATTGCTTCACCCATATGATCGTAGTCGCCATGGGAAATTATAAGAACATCTATTTTAGAAATTCCTAGGCTATTAAAAAACACTTTAAAATTATCAACTAAATTATATTCCTTTTTCTTAAATCTCCACTTTTCTTTCGAATATTTTATTTTTCCACCACAATCAATCATAACAACTTTTTTTCTTTTTGGATAAATTATAAGACTGGTATCACCCTGTTGGACATCTAAAAAATAAACATCCATTGTATTATTTAATAAGTACTTATACTTATTGGCTAAAATTATAATTAGTATTAAAGCAATAATAACTTTTTTTCTAAATTTAATAAAGAGTAATAAATTTAAGTAATAGATAATAATAACTATAAATGATAACTTAGGCATTACAAGATTAATAACTGGCAAATTTTTATTGATAAAATCTAAAATAGCTAAAATTATATTTAATATTGGTTCTAAAATAGGAATTGCAAAAGTAATTAAAGAAAGCGGAAATATTATAAATGTAACTAATGGGATAAATAACAAATTATTGAAAATTGAAAAAATATTAATTTGATAATTTAAAGAAATAGTGATAGGTAAACTAAATAATAAAGATATACAACTTATTTTTAATAAAGAAGTAAAATATTTTCCTTTTATCTCAAATAGCATTATACTCAAAGAAATAATAAGTGAATATAAAAATCCATAATTATAAATATAAAAAGGATTAACAAGCAACATTATTGAACCAGTTAAAATAAGAATAAGATAATTTTTCAATTCAATATCACACTTATTTAACATTAGTTTTATTGTTTTAAATATTACCACTCTTAGTACTCCAACTGTAAACGAAACTAAATAACTATAAAGCCAAAGAATTATAGTTATAAAAGTAGAATTTTTTATTTTTAGTCTTTTTTCTAAAAATGATACTAAAAAACTTACATGCATTCCTGAGATAGCAAAAATATGACTTATACCATTTTCTTGAAAAAAAGTCATATCTAAATAAGATTTATCTCCAATAATAAAAGAATAAAGATAATCTTTTCTTTCAAATTTATTGATTCTTCTTATAAAGTTATTTTTAAGAGAAATACCTTGTTTTAAAATCTTTATATTACTAGCCTCAAATAGTATATATATTTTTTGACTATATAAATATTTTTTATAATTAAATGTATTAGGAATAGTATTCTTTGGTGGTTCTTTAAAACTTCCTTCAACATAAATAAGACTATTAATTTTGAAATTAGTTTGATAATTATATTTTTCTTTTTCGTTTTTAAAATAATAATTTATCATAACTTTTTCTTGAGCTTTTAGTATTATACTTAACTTATCACCATCAATCTTATAAAATAAGACTTTGCCTTTTATAGAATTTTCTTGAACATTATATTGACTGGTTCTTTTTATTATAAAAACATTAATAATTATATATATACTTAAAGTTAAAAGAAGAAAATAATAAAAATATTTAGAGTGTAATATTTGATTTAATTTTTTCAAAAATTGCTTCCCCAATTCCTGAAACATTTTTTAGTTCTTCAATATTTTTAAATCCATTATTTGTTTCTCTATAATTTATGATATTAAGAGCTTTAGACTCTCCAATACCTGATAAAGTCATTAATTCTTCTTTAGTAGCAGTATTTAACGAAATTAATTTTTTTGTATCATCTTTTAAACTTGGAGTAATATTTGTTTCATTTTCTTTTGTAACTTCCAAACTAGTTTCATCTGATAAATTATTTTCTACTATACTTTGACTATTTTCTAAACAAGTATCAATATAAATAGTTTTATTTTCACAAACAGATGTCTCTATTATATTGCTTTCTTTTTTGTCATTGAATTCCTTATTTGTATAAACATATATCACCATTTCATCGCTTACTCTTTTACTTAAATTAATGTTATTTGTATATGCATTTTTAGCTTTTCCTCCAGCCAAAGCTAGAGCATCATTAATATTTCTGTCGCATTCTATTTCATATACACCTGGATTTTTTACAGCTCCTTTTATATCTATCGAACATAACTTGACTATATTATTTTCACTTTCTTTATTAATAGCAATTTTTTCATTGAATAAATCGTTTTTATTTTGTTCTATATTTTTATTATTCTTATAATAAAAATATAGCGAAATTGTACTAATAATTGCAATTAAAATTCCTATTACAAAATAATACCAATAACGTATTAAAAAAGATTTAAAATAATTCATGATTATTCCTCCTTCAAATATATTTTTACAAAAAAATAATCATATTTCCTTTATTTTAAATCTAATTTGTTATACTTTTTAACTCTTTTTTTATCTCAGCATTATTATTTTCAATTGATACTCTTAAAATTACAAATATTATTAAAACAACATTTATTGTATAGCTTCCTCCATAACTTAATAAAGGAAGCGGAACTCCAGTCAAAGGTATTAAAGCTAAGATTCCACATAAATTAATTAATATATGTGAAGCCAAATATATAAATGCTCCATAACATAAAATTGAATTTCTTAAATTATAGGTATTTTTAGCAATTTTCAAAATTCTTAATAACATTAATAAATATCCTATAACAATTAAAATTCCCGTAACAAGTCCAAGTTCTTCAACAATGATAGGAAAAATAAAATCTGTATGGCTTTCTGGTAAATACAAATATTTCTGGGTACTATTTCCTAATCCTGTTCCAAATAATTCTCCATTATTTATAGCTATAAATCCATTACATACTTGGTAACCTGTTTCTTCGGTATATCTAGAACATGGCTTTTGAAATTTTAACCTAGACATCTGACGAGAATTTAATAAATCTGCTCCACTATATAAAAATCCTATTCCCACAATTATTACTCCTACTATTAAGAATTTAAATATTTTTATAAAGTTTTTTTTAATTATCGGAATACTAAAAAAGACGCCAAAACCAATTGCCAAAAGAATAATTGCACTCCCTAAATCCGGTTGTAAAATAACTAAAATTGCATAAATTAAAGTTAAACCTAAAGGAATAATATACAATGAAATATTCTTTGTTTTACTTCGATATAACTTATCATAAAAACACGCCATAAAAATTATTAAAGCCGTCTTTGCAAATTCACTTGGTTGTAAACTAATAGGTCCAAAATTATACCAACTTTGAGCATGATTTGTCAGTTGACCATAAGCAAAAAGACCTATTAGCAAAATAATAACCCCAATTGCATATAAAAAAGAAACAAACTTATAATTTTTTGTTGGAAAAAATAAAATAAATATACCAACTATTAAACTTATCATTAAAAATATTAATTGTCTTATAAAAAAATGTGATGGATTTACATGATATCTTAATACTGTTGAGACACTTGAAGCACTAAATATCATAACTAGCCCTAAAAGTGCATATATAATTAAAAAAACAAGCAAAAATTTATCACACTTTTTGAGAAGTTTTCCCATATTATCACCTTATTATTAATATAACACACTATCTTATATTTTAAAATAATTATTAAAAAATAGTTTTTTTTAATGTCAAAAATGATGTTAAATACATTAATTATAGTAGATACATAAAGGAGGTTTAAGTATGTATTACTATGGAAATAATGGCTACTATGGTGGTGGCTATGGAGGTTATCAAAACCAATGTTGTCCAACTTATGCTGGTTATACTAGTGGATATGGTATAGGTGCTGCTATTTGGATTGTTTTATTCATCTTACTTGTTATAATAATCGGTGCTGGTTGGAATTGGGGAGGAAATAATAACTAACTAGGAAGTTTTCCTTCCTTTTTTTTTACTTTTTTGCTATTATATACTTGTTTGAGGTGGTAAAAAATGAAGTTACCTAATATAAACATATTAGATGAAAAAGATAAATTATTAAGAAAAGTAAGCAAAGAAGTTACATTTCCATTAAATAATGAAGATAAGAAACTTATTAAAGATGCTTTGACTTATCTTGAAATGAGTCAAATCGAAAAATATAATAAAAAATATGATTTGCGTGCCGGTATGGGTCTTGCTTTTGTTCAACTAGGAGTTTTAAAAAGAATTTTTGTTATTGTAGAAGAAGTTGATGAAGGAAAATTTGAAAAGTATGTAGTTATAAATCCTAAGATTAAAAGTATGAGCGAAGAATTAATATATGTTGGCGAAGGCGAAGGATGTTTAAGTGTTAATCGTGAAACTGAAGGCATTGTTCCAAGACATGCAAGAATTACAGTTGAAGCCTATGATGAGGATGGTAATTTATATACCTTCAGAGCTCGCGAAGAATTAGCCGTTGCTTTCCAACACGAGATGGATCATTTAGATGGAATTTTATTTGTAGACAAAATCGATAAGAAAAATCCATATAAGAATAAAGATAACATGAGAGAAATTTAGAGTTGGAATTAATCAACTCTTTTTTATTAGAAAATTTTATGTAAAAAAAAGAGCCCAAGCTCTAATTTTCTAGTTTTACACTAACTATCTTACTTACCCCTGATTCTTGCATTGTAATACCGTATAAAGTATCAGCGTATTCCATCGTTCTTTTTTTATGAGTAATCAAAATAAATTGACTCTTATCTTTTTTCTCTTGTAAGTATTCTCCGAACATATCAACATTTGCTTCATCAAGTGCAGCTTCAACCTCATCAAATACACAGAATGGAACAGTCTTAACATTTAATATTGCGAATATTAATGCTATTGCAGTTAAAGTTTTCTCTCCTCCACTTAAAAGTCCAATTGAATTAAGTTTCTTTCCTGGAGGTTCTGCTACTATGTCAATTCCAGTCTTAAGTAAATCTGTTGGATCTGTAAGTCTAAGAGATCCTGAACCACCTTTAAATAACTTTCTAAATGTAATATTAAATTCAGCGTTTATTTTATCATAAGTCTCTTTGAATCTTTCAACCATGATTTTATCCATTTCTTCGATAACTTCAAGTAAACTATTACAAGACTTTTCTAAATCTTCTCTTTGAGTAAATAGAAAATCATAGCGCGCAGATAACCTTTCATATTCAGCAATAGCTCCGGTATTAACTTCTCCTAAACGAGAAATTTCTCTTTTATAGTCATTAATCTTTTTCTTAGCATCATTATAATTTGTATCTAATGTGTATTCAAAATGTGCTTTCTCATAAGTCATACTATAATTTTCACTTAAGTTTTCTAAGTCATTATCCAAGATAATATTTATTTTACTTAATTCTAATTCACGAGAATGAATATCATTTTGAATCTTATTTAATAAACTATTATTCTTACGATTTTCCTGTTCAATATCATTTAACTTATTATTTAATAGTTCTTTCTTTTCTTTTATCTTAGATAATTCTTTATCAATTAAATTCTTTTCTAAGTCTTTATCATTGTATTCTTTAATAATATTTAAAAGTTCTTCATTTAAAGAATTATTTTTTATATTATCTAATCCTTTTAATTCATTTAGAACGCTATTATATCTATCATTTAATCCATTTAATGAATTTTTCTTAGAACTAACTGTTTCATTAAATATTACAACATTTCTTTCACTATCTAAAGATTCCGTTTCATATTTTTCATATTCAGTTTCGGCTTCTTTTAGTTCATTTTCACATTTTGCTAAATTACTTTCTAATCTTGCTAATTCTATTTTTAAATCTTCTAGATTCTTTTTATCAACTATCGCAGAATAATTATTCTTAGCATTACCACCAGTAATAGATCCTCCACTATGCAATATTTCTCCATCAAGTGAAACGATACGATATTTATAATTAATTAACTTACCAATTTCATTTAATGAGTCAATGTCCTTAGCTACGATTACATTTCCTAATTGATTAGTGATAATATTTTCATATTTCTTATCAAACTTAACTAAATCAGATAAAATTCCTACAAAACCAGAATTATCTTTAATTAAATTTAAAGTAGAATCATCAATGCTTTTTCCTTTGATTATATTTAAAGGAAAGAATGTAGCTCTTCCACTACGATTTTCTTTTAGGTAAGAAATGCATTTTTTAGCTACTAATTCATTTTCAACAATGATAAAGTTTGCATTAAATCCTAAGGCAGTTTCTAAAGCGATAGTATAATCATTTGATACTTCAATAACCTTACCTATTGTATTATGAACCCCTTTTTCTTTTAAACTTAAAATACTTTTTACAGATTGAGGTAGTCTATTATCATTTTCTAAATTTGATTCTAAAATGCTTATCTTACTATTTGTCTCATATATTTTCTTGTTTATGACATTAATATCATTTATTAAATTACTCTTTCTTATTTTAGTCATAAGAAGTTTATCTTTAGAAGCATTTCCTTCCTCAATTTTTAGTTTCAAGTCATTCTCCAAAGATGTTATTTCTGAAGTCATGATATCTAGTTCTTTTTTTAGTTCTAATTCATTTTCTTTTAACTTAATTAGATTTTGTTCTATAGCATCATCTGATAAAGTATATTTTTGTCTTTCTAAGGCAATTTGTTTTTCAGAAGATAATTTAGATAGTTCTTCTACTATACTAAGTAATTGAGCACTTTTAACATTAACTTCCTCTTCAGTTTGCATTATTTCTAGTTTTAATTTTTCTACTTCACTGTTTTCAGAACTTGTATTAGTATTTAATTTTAAAAGTTCAGTATTTAAACTTTCTAATTCAGTATTCAAAACTATTTTTCGTTCATTATTTGCAGTAATTTCTTCAGCAAGTAATGCAATCTCAATATTTTTAAGCTTTTCTTTTAAATCTAAATAAACTTTAGCTATTTCTGCTTGTTCTTTTAATGGATCTACGGTTACAGCTAACTCATCAATTAAAAGAGATACTTTTTCAATATTATCTTTTGTTTTTTCTAATTTTCTTAAACTCTCTTCTTTTCTTTTTTTGTATTTTAAAACACAAGCTGCTTCTTCAAAAATTGTTCTTCTGGCTTCTGGTTTGCTATTAATAATATCTTGGACACTACCTTGAGAAATAATATTAAAAGAATCTACACCTGCTCCTGTATCTAAAAATAAATTAGTGATATCTTTAAGTCTTACTTTATTATTATTAATAAAATATTCATTTTCACCAGTTTTATAAACCATTCTTTTTATTTCAACTTCGCTATACTCACAATTTAGATAATGATCACTATTATCAAAAGTTAAAGAGACACTAGCGCGTGACAAAGCATCTCTAGTTTTTGACCCAGAAAAAATTACATCGGTCATATTATCTGAGCCTCGTAATGATTTAATTGACTGTTCTCCTAAAACCCAACGAATTGCATCTACAATATTACTTTTTCCAGAACCATTAGGACCCACTATGGCTGTAATTCCACTATCAAGTTCAATATTTAGTTTTTCTGCAAAAGATTTAAATCCATAAGCATGAATACTTTTTAAATACATACTCTCACCTTACTTAACACTTTTTTTATACGCATCTAAAGCGGCATTTTGTTCAGCTTCTTTTTTACTTTTTCCGACACCTCTACCATATACAATATTATCTATTTTTACTTCAAAAGCAAATGTTTTATCATGAGCCGGACCTTCCTCACTAACTAAAACATATTCTAAAGATTTTTTATCAGTTTGTACTAATTCTTGTAAAAGAGATTTATAGTCAACCATAAATTGATGATTATTTTCTATATAAGGAATTACTACTTTATAAATAAATTCCTTCGCCACCAAAAAGCCGTGTTCTAAATAAATAGCTCCTAAAACGCTTTCAAAACAATCAGCAACAATTGTATTATTAACATCTTTTTCTTGTCCATGACCTACCAAAATATGTTTGTCTATTCCCACTCTTTTAGAATACTCTACTAAAGCATTTTCACAAACATAACTGGCTCTTAATTTACTCATTTCTCCTTCATGACACTCTGAATTTAAATAGTAATATTCACTTATAATTAATTGTAAAACTGAATCACCCAAAAATTCTAATCTTTCATAATTAGGAGTATTATGCTCGTTACTATAAGAACTATGAGTTAATGCTGTTCTTAAAAGTTCTATGTTTTTAAATTTTATATTATATTTTTCTAAAAAATTCATAATTACTATCCTTTCAAAGTTTACTTGAATATTATATCATGTTTAACTAAATTTCCAAAGTTATTTTACAAAATTACTATTTTATAGTAAACTTATATAGGTGATGGTATTTGAAAAAAATCCTCATAAAGCTGATTAAGCTTTATCAAAAAACCCCTCTAAGAAGTCATGACGCTTGTCGGTTTTATCCAACTTGTTCAAACTATATGATTGAAGCTTTAGAAGTTCATGGATTAATTAGAGGACTATATTTAGGAATAAAAAGAATATTTAGGTGCCATCCATTTGGGAAAAGTGGATATGATCCGGTACCTATGAAAGGGAAATTTTATGAAAAAAACAATTAAAATAATTACATTATATGTAGCAATATTACTTTTAGGGGGATGTTTTGAAAAAAACAATTTAGAGAATGCAAAAATAAATACTACTGTATATCCTATTGAGTTTTTAACTAAATATTTATATGAAGATAATGCTGAAGTTAATTCGATTTATCCTGCTGGAGTTGATATTGAAACTTATAAATTAAATAAGAAACAAATTAAAGAGTATTCTAAAGCTGATTTATTTATTTATAATGGATTAACTACTGAAAAAGAGATAGCTAAAGATTTAATAAACAAAAATAATAATATGTTAATTATTGATGTATCATATGGTTTAAATTATGATTATGGGATTGAAGAATTATGGTTAAGTCCAAATAATTTCTTAATGCTTGGTAAAAACATTAAAGAATACTTATCAGAATATGTAGATAATAAATATTTAATTGAAGAAATTGAAAAAAACTATTTAATATTGGAAGAAACAATGTCTTTAATGGATGCTGAACTTAGAAATATTGCAACAACTGCTTTAGAAGAAAAAAAATCAAGAGTTTTAGTTACATCATCTAATATTTTTAAATATCTAGAAAATTATGGATTTATTGTTATCTCTTTAGAAGATGAAGAAAATTTAACTAAAAATAATTTAAGTAAAATAAAAAGCAATTTTAAAGATAATACTTATTCTTCCATCTTAATGCCAAAAGGTAGTGAACAAACAGAATTAATTCAAACACTAGTAAATGATTATAAAGCTGAAATCATCGAAGTTAATACCATGTATGCCTTAACAGAAGAAGATAAAAATAATAATGAAACTTACTTGACTATTATGGATTATTATATCGATAATATTAGAAAAATCGTTTTAGAATAAAACTACTTGACTACTCAAATTTATTATAGTAGAATTAATGAGTAGCCAAGGTATGGAGCAGTACTCAAGAGGCTGAAGAGGCGCCCCTGCTAAGGGTGTAGACCGGGAAACTGGTGCGAGAGTTCAAATCTCTCCTGCTC
>CAMEEZ010000023.1 GCA_945915275.1 uncultured Mycoplasma sp. | reverse complement strand
GAGCAACTGAATCGTAATCAGTAGGTTGGGGGTTCGATTCCTCTTTTCAGCACCAGATTGATAGGAAACTCGAACTTTTCGAGTAAAAATTTAAAACGACTTGTAAAAAAGTCGTTTTTATGTTATTATGTATATAGATGAAGAAATCTTCATAAAATATTAAAGGAACACTTAATATTGCAGTGTTGAGTGTAGCCGATTATATCGATTCCACCTAAATCAAAGCTGAGTTAGGTGGATTTCTTTTATATTAATACTGTAAATAGTAAGAATAGTAAAAGGAAGATAATTATTACTAGAGATAGAATTAAAAAATCCTTCTTGTTCATATTCTCGCCTCCCTTCTTTCAAGAAGTTTGGCTCCACCCAACTATTAAATGTTCCTATATGCAATTTTATCAAAAATATAGTATAATTTAATTAGTTAGTAATTATTACTACCTATAAATTTATGTCTAGTGGTTGTTATACTTCCACCAAAAGGGCACCATTGACGAATCTGTTCAAACTATTCGAACTTTGATATATAGAAATCAATCGATATGATTGATTTTTTTCGTATTTAGAAAAAAATCATAAGAAAGGTTGGTGTCTATGATAAATATTATCAAGAAAGAAATTGATGTAGAAGAACACTTGCGAAAGAGATTAGAAATTATATGTGATTTTTGTAATACTACTCCAACTATTATAAATGTTAGTATTAGAAAAGTAGATAAAACTAATTTATCTTATATTGAGCCACATAAAATAATAATCAATAATAATGTATTTCTTGCTTTTAACTATTCTAATGAAATCTATATCAATAATTTAAGTAAAAAAATTAAGATAAATGAACTTGAAAATTATATTAAACAAGTTGATAAAACAAATGATGAATATAAAAATATTCAAACACTATCTATTACTCTTAATAATGTAGATAAAGGGATACAAGAAAATCAAAAACAAATACAAACTCTTACTGAAAATAATGAGGCACTACAATTAAGAGTTGATACACTAACTAAAAATAACAAAGTTAAAGATAAACAAATCAAAGATTTAAAAGAAGAAAACCTTTCTTTAAGACAATCGCTATCATTTTGGAAAGATAAATTATTAAAAGTAATATCTTTTATTAAAAATAAACTATTTGAAAAAGAAAAAGAACGAGAAAAATATATGGACGTTGCAGAAGATTTATATTCAAAGAAAATTATTGAAGAAGATACATTTGAAGATTTACAAGATACTTATGAATTTAGTAAAAATCATGATAGCAGATATGAATTAGAAAAAGATAGAGATTTTGAAATATAATCTCTATCTTTTAATTTTTTTGAACTTACTGTCTAAAAAGTTAAAGAATTCATCTAATTGTGTATTTTCAAAAGTACCTCTTTGTTTTTGTAATTCTGAAAATTCTGTAAATAAGCCATCTAAATTATATTGTTCTTCATAAATGCCAGATTTTATTACAGCATCTATTTTATCTAACAAATAAGCAAACTTTGATAATGGTGTATTTTGATTTTCCATTTCTAACCAAAGAGAATAATAATGTTGTCCGATTTCGGAACTTAATTTAGAAAACAATGATTTTACTGCTTCAGCTTCTTTTGCTTTTTTAATATCTCTGTTTTCTTCAACTTCAGAAATATCTCCCACAATAACTTCTCCTAAATCGTGTATTAATAACATTTCTGTTAGTTTTTGATTATCTAATTCAAAGTTTAATTCTTTTGTGATAATATTAGCAAGCAGTATTAATTGTAGTGTATGATCTGCAACTGATTCTATTCTATCAGCAGGAACATTACACATTAACCAACCTTTTCTAATTACTTGTTCCAATTTGATATAATCTTTATAAAAATTTAAAATATTATTATATTTTTCCATTTTATCTTCCTCTTTTCAAAAACTAATTTTCTACAATTACTTTGCCATCTAAATTACAAATATAACAATCTGGAAGTTTAGATTTTATGTAATTTAGTTTTTCTTTATCGTTTTCAGTATTTCTTCCAACTAAAATTCCTTCTATAAGTTTTGAGGGTACACCAAACATTATTGATGCCTCTCTGTCAGTAGATGATGCATCTTTATTAAATCTTAATTTAATAAATTCAGGGAAATATCTGTAATCTAAAAAATCTTTTAGAGTTTCTTCATCAAATTCAGTATTCCAAACATCAGAATATGCTATTTTTTTTGCATAATCACTTTCCATATTTAAGATAAACCCAATTTGTCTTTTGTTTGAAACTAAACTAGGTAAAAAAGTTACTTCTTTTGTCTTGTCTCCCCAATATAAATATATTTCGGGGTCATCGTTAATTCTTTCAGTAAATTCATCAAATTTATGATATGGAATTAATTCTGATTTAATTTGACAACAAGATGCAGGACCTCTTCCAATTTTATAAGTTATTGTAAAGCCACTATAATTAATTATATAATTTTTTAAAAGGCAATCTTCTTTTATGTTCCACATTCCAATACTGTTTTTAATTTTATTTGTTCCTGTAGCTGTGTTGGAAAAATCAGAACTTATAAATCCATTATCAACAATAAATTCAAAAAAGCCATCTTCATCAGGGATTCCGTGCATAAATGCTCCTTTTTTAAGAATTACGTCATCACCAACTTTATAATGATTTTTATTTATAATTTTGTTTTCATCATAAAATAATTCAATTTGATTAAGTATCATTTCTTTTGCTTTTCCATCAAAAGTATTATTAGTATACTCTATATATTTCTCTTTTGACATAATAAATACACCTCTAGTTCTATTTTATCATAAAAATTGACTTTTTTTGTTACATAATCATTAATTTGTGGTAGAGGTTGATTCTTATATCAATCGTCTTTGAGAGAAAGTTGTAGATTACTACGACACTCGCACCAGTAAGCAATCTGCCCGAACTTTTATAGTTTAGGGCTTAAATGTATAAGTATCAATTTCAAAAGAAGTTGGTACTTTTTAAATGTTTAAGTTTAAGAAATTATTGTTTAAAATGGTAAATATTACAAAAAAAGAATTAGAGATTGATAACGAATTAAAAAATAGAATTTATATGTAGTTTTTGTAATACTACTCTAACTATTATTAATGGTAATATTAGGAAAATTAATAAGACAAATTTAAACTACATCGAAATGATGATTTTGAAAGATAAAAACGTAGGAGTATGATATAATACATATAATACTGGAGGTGCTTTGTGAAAACTATATATTTAGTAAAACATTCAGGTCCATTTGTGGATATAAAAAATTATGAAGATTATGAAAATGTTTTATGGGAAGATTATAATAGAAATATGATTTTATCTGTTGAGGGAGAAAAACGAGCAGAAAAATTATGTGAAATAGAAGAATTAAATAATGTAGAGAGAATATTTGCTAGTGATTCAGTTAGAGCAATTGCTAGTGCTAAATATTTAACAGAGAATAATAATATTAAAATTGAGTTAGATGAAAGAATTAATGAAAGAATATTTGGAATAGAAAGATTAAGTGAATTACCTAAGGATTTTAATAAACTATCATTTGATGATAAAAACTATAAAATGGAAAATGGAGAATCATTTAATGATGTTGATAAAAGATTTGTTGATTTTATTAATGACTTGTTAAACCAGAATAATAAAAGTTATGCGTTATTTGTACACGGATTAATTTTATTATCATATTTAGAAACTATTTGTGATTTTACTTTTAATGGAATGAGTTTTAATATAAAATACAATGATAAAGTAATATTGGATGGTAATCCTAAAAGTCCTAGTGTTTATAAGATAACTTATAATGATAATAAAGAAGTTATTGATGTGGATTTAGTTAGATAGGAGATGAGTATATGACAACGATCTATTTATTAAGACATTCGCAACCTTTTAGAAAATTATTAGGTGAATATAATGTTAATGAAGTTGAACAATTAAGAAATGAAAAAAATCCATTAAGTGTTGACGGAGAAAAATTAGCTCGTGAAATGAGTGAAAGGTCAGAATTACAAAATATAGATGTAATTTATTCATCTCATTATGTTAGAACAATGTGCACTGCAAAATATATTGCAGAAAATAATAATATAAAATTGAATGTAGAAGAAAGATTAGGAGAAAGAAAGTTTGGAGTAAATGATATGTCTGAACTTCCTGCAACTTTTATTGAGAATCAATTTAGAGATTGGAATTATAAAATAGAGAATGGAGAATCTGCAAATGAAGTTTCAAAAAGAATGAACGAAGTTCTAATTGAAATATTAAATAAAAATCAAGGTAAAAATATTGCAGTAGTATCACATGGAACAGCAATTTCTACTATGGTAAAAACATGGTGCAATGTAGTATTAAATGAAGAAACTAAATTAATTGAGTTTTATTTTAATAACGAATTAGTATTTGATGGAAATTGGAATTGTCCAGAATTATTCAAATTAGAATTTGATAATAATAATGAATTAATAAGTATTGAAAATGTTAGGTAGTGATAAATATGACAATTCAAGAACAATATGCAGAATTACAAAAATTCAGAAAAAAACAATCATCTGATGTTTTAAATAATAAAAAAAGAATAGCATGGCTATTTTTTAGAAATTATACAAAAGTCAATAATTTAGAAAAGAATTTATCATCAAATTTTGATTTATATTTTGCCCCATTAAGAAATATTAGAGGAACTAATATGGTTAGTTGGCAAGTAGGAGAAAATAAAGAAATTTATGTTGATGAAAACTTTGCATTAACTAATTCCGAATTAACTAATATACAGTTACAACATGAAGTGCTACATGGTTTAAGTCAATTTAATAATGGTTCACAATTCTTTTTTGGACATCAGTATGATGGTTCTGGTATGTCTAATTATATGGCATTAGATGAAGCATCTACTCAAATGTTTGCAGAAGATATGACTGGAATAAGATTAGATGAAAATACAGATTATCTATATACAATAAAAAACATAATGAGAGTAATGAAAACTATATTTGGAATAAATGTTGTGGCTGGGCAATATCTAAATAATTCAAATAATTTTGAAGTCAAATTTAATGAAATTACAAGTTTTAAATTTGAACCTTTTGCATTACTTATGAATGATGTTTATGTTTTATCTAAAAATAATAATTATGGTTCATTAACTGATGAGCAAATTGAAGAATTGAATGATAAGAAAGAGAGATTATTTAATTTCACATCTTCACTTATTAATCAAATTGCTCAAAGTGATGAAACTTTAATCAATAGAATATGTGATGAATTAAATAATGAAAGTATTCAAACAAAATTGGGAATATCCAAAATTGAATTGCAGAATTCAGGAATTCATAGAAGATAGGAGTATTTATGGAATTATATAAGGGAAAATATTGGGATGTTGTATATGTTGATTGGTGTCAAGAATTTCCAGGTGATTGTATTATATCTAGTAAAAAAGAATCTTTAAGTGAACTAACATATGATGAATGGAAGGAACTTGGTGAATTAGAAAAAGAATTAGAAAGAATTACTAAAAAATTATTTAATGCAACCATGTTTAATTTTGCATGTTTAATGAATAATGCTTATAGAGATAAAGAAACACCACATGTTCATTTTCATTTTATTCCAAGATATGATGGTGAGAGAATAATTTTAGGTAAAAAATACAAAGATAGACATTTTGGGTATAATATGTGGAAATGGTCATTAAATAAGTTTAAATCTCAAAAAGATATTTTTACAAAAGAAGATAAAAAAACAATGTTTGAATTAATGAAAAATGAATGGAATTTAAAATAAAATTACTATTGTGCATTTAAAATAGATCTGTAACAAAGAAGTAAATTTAGATGCACAGTGTAGTTAAAATTGATAAGTATCAGTTATTGACAATTGAATAAAATATTAGTAAAATACACTACAAAGTGGGGGTAATATGAAAAATAAATGGGAATTTGATAAAGAGTATATACAATATTTGCTTGATAGAACGCAAAAGTTATTAAAAAGTGGTTTTATTTCTAAGACAAGAAGAGAAAATCTTAAAAAAGATGAATTGGTTTTTACAAGTTTTTTAAATGATGATTTTTCTTTAAATGTATTTGAAAATAATTATTCTGAAAAAGATTTAGAACAACTAATTCAACTAACATTAAAAGATATGAAATTAATTTATAAGATTATTGGTCCTCAATTGATGGATTGGATTATTGAATTAGATGAATCTAGAATTTTTAAAGGCGAAGAAAGTGATGATAAAACTCAACTATCAATTGATGAACAAGCAGAAATGACACTAAAAAACTATGAAAAAAATTCTAAAACATTATTATCTGAAGCAAAAAATCTTCTTTATGATACTAATCAAATACAATTAGTATTAGATGATGAAATTTCTTCTTTGTGTTTCAATACAGAGATAATTAATATTCCTTTTATAGTAGTTAATCCAACAGAAGGTCCTAATATATTAAATCATGAACTTCAACATGGAATAGAACAAATTCTTTGTTATAATCAAAATTACTTTTATGCAGAACTTGGTTCTCAATTTTTTGAATTGCTTTTTTTAGATTTTTTGGCAGAAAAAAATGGTTATTTAAAAAGTGGTGATTTTGATTTTAGATTTATTGATATATGTCAAGATTTAAATAGTATTGCAGAATTCTTTTTGTTAACAAAGGAATTTGTAAAAAAAGATTTTAAAGTTTCTTCCGAAGAATTTATGGAAAAGTGTGAAAGTCTTCTTTATATTCCTAGATGTGAATTAAAAAATTACTTGACTGAAGAAATTTTAAATGATTCTGGTATAAAAGATGTTATGAGATATGTTTTTTCTTATTTAAAAGCAATCGAATTGAGAGAAAAGCAATTGTTATCGAATGAAGATGCCTTAGAAATGTTAGATAAGTATTTAAAAAGACGAAAATTTGTATTTGATATTAATTCCGACTATATTAATATTTATAATAAACATGTAGAGGAAATGTATTCAAGAGTAAGAAAAAAATAAGTTATAATATCAAACTACTAAGGGGGAGGAAAAATATTTTATATGTCAGAAGAATTAATCAATATTCTTAATAAGGGATATATTGATGTTAGGGTAGTAGATAAGAATAGTTCTTCACCTTTTATATCAAAAATAAAACCTGAAAAAATTGTTTTATATCCCAAATATATAAATTGTAATAATCATATTTATTATAATGGATTAGAACATTATCAATGTGATATAAATATGGATGTCATTAATCTTTTAGAAATTATGAATAATCCAAATAATAAACAACAAAATTCCCAAAGCATTTATAATATATCTTTTAGAGTCAAAGATCATATCGCATATTTTGAAGATAAATTTGATTTTTATGCTTATATTATATTAGATAGAGTAAGAAAATTTGTTAAGGAAAATTATGATATTATAGAATCTAAATTTATTGAACCTGATACAGCTGATTTATCAGAGTTTCAAAGTGTAGTAATAAGTTTGACTCCTAAAGAATATTTGAAAATTTACTATTTAATAAAGAAAGAAGAATTAAGAAGTTATAAAGATCATAAAAGAATTCAAGTTTGTGATGTAAGAAGATGGTTGAATTGTTTAACAAATTATGAATGTCATGAATCCCAAAACTTTTATCTTGATAATCTTTTTGATGAAGAATTAATGGGAATTATAAATAATCTTTTAGAAACAAAACGACAAGTATATTATAGTTTTTACGATTTAGCTAAAAAGTCTTCGGATATTAAATATAGTATTGAGAGTTTGTTTAAATGTTTGAACAAAAATTCTGAATTAAATGATTTAGGATTTAATATAAATTTAGAATTGGTGACAGATATATTGGTTCAATTTATAGGTCTAGACAAAATAGAAACACAAGCAAAAAAAACTATTACTACATCTAGGCCGAATATTAATTTAAGATATCGTGATTTAATATTAGATGGTTATAAAATAGTACAATTACCTCATTTACAATTTGATGAGAATACCCAAGAATTTAAATATATTTATCCAGATGAATTTATAAATTATGGTATGGATAGGGAAATTGAAGAAGAAATAAAACTTATAAAAAAATAATTAATATGTGCTATAATATAATTAGGTGGTAAAATGGAAAAGAAAAATATTTTATTAATGATATGTTGTTTTGTTTTGTTAGTATTAGGTAGCTTAACTATTTATAATAAAGCTTCAGAAAAAAGTAGAGATATTTCAAAAGAATCATTAACAGACTCTGAAAAATTTAAAAAAGAATATCCTGAAGTATCTGATGATAACATTTTTGTATATCGTAGTGCTAAAGAAATAATAAAGATTATGGAAAATGGAACAGGAATAGTTTATTTGGGGTTTCCAGAATGTCCTTGGTGTCAAAGTTACGTTAAGTATTTAGATGAAGTTGCAACTGAAGTAGGTATTGAAAAAATATATTATTTTAATATTTATGAGGATCGAAAAAATAATACAGATGATTATAAAAAAATCGTTAATTTATTAGGAAAGAATCTTCAATATGATGATGAAGGGAATTTAAGAATATATGTACCTAATGTGTCTTTTCATGTTAATGGTAAAGTTGTTGCAAATGATTATGAGACATCTTTAGATACTGCAGGATTTAAAAATCCTAAAGATTATTGGACAAGTGAAAGAATAAATAATTTAAAATTAAAGTTAAGTTCTTATGCTGAGCTATTAAATAATAAACCAGAAATATGTAATAATTGTAACAAATAGATAATTATTTATTAAAAGAGAGAAATCTCTTTTTTTGTGTATAAGTTTGATCATTATTACTTTGTAAACATATGATATATATAAGGTGATGGTAATATGGAAAAAGCTTGTTTAAGAGTTTCGGCAATTACAATTGCTGTCAATGTGGTGTTATCAGTAGTAAAGTTGTTTGCTGGGATATTTGGAAAAAGTAGTGCAATGATATCTGATTCTATACATAGTTTATCTGATGTATTGAGTACTTTTATAGTTATTATTGGAATAAAAATATCTAATAAAAAATCCGACAATAATCATCAATATGGTCATGAAAGATTAGAAGAAGTTGCTTCTTTGATTTTATCTTTTATCTTATTAATAACTGGATTTATGATTGGTGTTAGTGGTTTAAAAAATATGTATAATAATGTGTTTGTGATACCTAGCATGATTGCACTAGTTGGTTCAGTTATATCTATTATTGTCAAGGAATGGATGTATTGGTATACCATAATTGTTGCTAAAAAATATAATTCTGATGTATTAAAAGCTGATGCATGGCACCATCGAAGCGATGCTTTATCATCGATTGGGAGTTTAATAGGGATTGGAGCATCTATGCTTGGATTTGTTTTTATGGATGTTGTAGCCAGTATAATTATTGCATTAATAATTATAAAAATAGCAATAGAAATATTTTTGGATTCAATAAAGAAAATGATTGATTATTCTTGTGATAAAGAAACATTAAAAAAAATTAAAAATGTAGTTGTTAATGTAAATGGAGTAGGAGGAATAGATGATATTAAAACAAGGATATTTGGAAATAAAATATATATTGATCTAGAAATAAATGCGGATAAAAATTTAACTTTTGAAGAATCTCATAATATTGCTCATAATGTTCATGATATTGTTGAAGAAAAAATAGAAAATGTTAAACATTGTATGGTTCATATTAATCCTAAATAATAATTGTGTAATTACATTATATTATAGTATAATGTAATTATGCCACAATAGTATAATGGTATTACGAGGCCATGGTAAGGCTTTAATCAGTGTTCAATTCACTGTTGTGGCACCATTAGAGTTTTACTTGAACTTTTTTATAGTCTAGAAAGTCAAGTTTTATAAGGAAAATCACTTGTTTGACAAAGTGATTTTTTTGTTAGTTTCAAATTTTGTAGTGAAATGAGTGAGTGATATTTACAAAATAGAAATGACTAATAAAAATGAAATAGAAAAAAATATGGAAATTACTCGGAAATGAAACGGAAATTAGTCAGAAGTGAATCGGAAATAATTTAAGTTAAACAGAAATTGATTATAAATAAAACATATATCGAAATTTATGATATAATAATTGTAGAAAGTTAGGTCGTTGTAATGAAGAAAAATAGATTATTCATTATCATTATTTTAATTTTGGCGGTTGTTGTTATAGCACTAGGGGTCAAAACATATACTTTAAATGAAACAGCAAAGAATAATGAATCAATATATTGTGTAATGGAAGATAAAACACAACAAACTAAAATGGAATTGTATTTTGACTTTAAAGACAATCAAGTATATAGATATACAGTGATTAGTACAAATCCATATACAGAAAACATAAACATTACAAATTATGAAACAGTATTAAATAATACAAATAAAAAGTACGAAGGTGCAACATCAAAAGTATGGACTGATAATAAAAAAGTAGTAACAACTGAAATAAGTAATTTGGATTTATTATCAGAAACTGAATTTAAAGAATTAACAGGAATGTCAAAAAAAGAACTTCAAAGTAAAAATAGGGATGAAATAATAGAATCAATAATTCCTTTTACGTCAGAAGAAAGCGCAATTTTTGAATGTAAATAAAAATTGAAAAAATTATCATTTTTGATAATTTTTTTGTTTGTGTAGTGATGGAAATAAAACGGAAATTAGTCGGAAATTAAACAGGTAGTATCGACTAATAAAAAAATGACTAAAATCATAAAATTAAATGAAGTAAAAATTAAAAAAATGAAAACCCTTATAAAACCTAGGCAAAAGCCTTGTTAACTCAAAAAATCTCCGGAAACGAAACGGAAACCAACCGGAAATGAAACAGAAATTAA
>CAMEEZ010000022.1 GCA_945915275.1 uncultured Mycoplasma sp. | reverse complement strand
GTGGAAGCGTAGTGATACGTTGAGCTGACTAGTACTAATAGATCGAGGATTTAACTTATTTAATTATTGTTAATATAGATGAGGCATTATCTTGTTTTTAAAGGACAAAATCCTTTATTGGTAACGATAGCTTAGGTGGTACACCTCTTCCCATCCCGAACAGAGAAGTTAAGACCTAAAACGCCGACGATAGTGTATGCGAAAATAGGTAGTTGCCAATTTTTTTTTGCTTTAAAATTCTCAAAAGAGAATTTTTTTTTGTAAAAATTTTTATATTAATAAATACTTAAATTGAAAATTATTCATTAATATGTTATTATTACTTAGAATGAGGTATTTCTATGAAGAAAAGAAAAAATAGTTTTTCTAGAAAGAAAAAAACTGAACGTAGAAATAATATAAAAAGATATTTTATAATATCTTTAGCTTTAGTATGCTTTCTTTTTATAACCTTTTTTACATACAATACTTATTCTATGTGGCTTGATACAACCTCTCAAGGGGATAAAAATATAGTTGAAGCAGGTTGTTTTAAATTACAAATTGATGATTTAAATGATAATAGAGTATCTACTGCAATAAATTTAAAAAATGCATATCCAATGAGTGAAGAAGTTGGGTTAAACACTGATCCTTATATATTAAAAATAACTAATACGTGTGATATTCCTAGTCAATATACTATCATTTTAAATGAATTTGAAAGTTCATCTTTATCGAATTCACTAATAAGATACCAAATAAAAAAAGATCGTGATGATGTGCCAACATTTTTATTAATTGACGCTCCAAAATATAATTTGGATGAGGCTATAAAAAATGATATAGAGCTTGAACAAGGGACAAATATAAATCAAAGTTATAATTTAAAAAATGGCTATTTGGATGCAGGAGAATCTGTTTTATATGAGTTAAGGCTTTGGTTGGATTACAATGCAAATAATGATGCGATGAATAAACGATACGAAGCGGGGATAACAGTTATTTCAACATCTCCACATTAAAAAATGTAAATATATAATATTTTTATTGTGTTAATTTAAATATTTATTTATAATGTTTTTAGGTGGTTAGAATGGAATGTGATTAGAATGGAATATAAATACAAATCAAGAAATGACATAGATACTATGGAGTTAGCCCAAAATATTGAAAGTGAAAAATTTCCTAACATGGTTATATGTTTAGACGGAGAGCTTGGTAGTGGCAAAACTGTATTTGTCAAAGGATTTGCCTCAGCTTTGGGAATAAGTGATAATATAACTTCTCCCACTTTTAATTTAATAAAAGAGTACAATTCAGGGGAATTACCATTATTTCATATGGATATGTATCGCCTAGAAGAAGATGCTTCTTCAATAGGTGTTGAAGATTATTTTGAAAAAGGTGGAGTGACTATAATTGAATGGGCTGATTTAATCGAAGATAATCTTCCTGAAGAGAGATTGGATATAAAGTTTAAGATAATTGATGAAAATACTAGAGTATTGGTATTAATCCCTCACGGATCACAATATGAGGAATTATGTAGCTCCGTTTTATAATCGGAGTTTTTATATAGGAGGTTGTAATGTATATATTATTTATTGATACACATCAGAATACTAATTTAGCATTATTTAAAGATGATTGTTTAATAAACAACTTAAATAGTAATGAATTAAAACAAAGCACAATAATTATACCACTCTTAAAAACAATGTTAGAAGAATGCAATGTAGAATTAAAAAAAATTAATGAAATTATAGTGGTAAATGGACCAGGTAGTTTTACTGGAGTTAGATTAGGTGTAACAATAGCTAAAACAATAGCTTATCAATTAAATATTCCAATCAAATGTTTAAGTTCTCTGGACCTAATAGCTATTATGGATGATTATAAAAATCAATATTATGGAGTTAAAGATGCTAAAGGAATTTATCTAGGAAAAAATGAAGACGGAAAATTATCAATTAATTATAAAAATAATAATGAAATAAAAGAACAAGATATAGTAACAGATGTTACTTACAATTATAAAAAATTGATTAATTATTTTGATAAATTAACTAGTATTGAACCGCATAAAGTAAATCCGCTATATGTAAAAAAAATAGAGGCTCAAAATTGATAAGAGAATTACAAAAAAATGATATAATTAATTTCAAAAATTTATGTGAAGAATATAAAGATAATTATTTTAAATTATATAATATCCCAAATATATTTGATAACAAAAATCAAAAGATATATCTTTTTGAACAAGATAATATATTAGTTGGCTTTATTCATGTTGAAAAGACTTATGAAATACTTAGTATCTTACATATTTATATTAATAAAAAATACAGAAATCAAAATAAAGCTTTATTGTTAATAGATTATATTTTAAGTGACACTGATATTGAAACAATAATTTTAGAGGTAAACGTTAATAATATTCCGGCTATTAACCTTTATAAAAAGCTTGGATTTAAGATTATTAATACAAGAAAAAAATATTATAATGGAACAGATGCATATATAATGGAAAAGAAGGTGCAAAATGAAGAATGTTAAAATTCTAGCAATAGAATCGTCTTGTGATGAAACAAGTATCGCAATTGTAGAGAATGGGAAAAATGTTCTTGCTTTATCTACAAATACTCAAATAGCAGTTCACGCAAATTTTGGTGGTGTTGTTCCAGAAATAGCTTCAAGAATGCATACAGAAAATATTACATTAGTTTTGGAAGATGTTCTTAACAAAGCTAATTTAAATTTAGAAGAAATTGATGCTATTGCTGTGACATATGGTCCAGGATTAATGGGTAGTTTATTAGTTGGTGTTGAATTTGCCAAAACACTTTCTCTTCTATATGATAAACCACTAATTGCTGTTAATCATTTAATAGGGCACATATATGCTAATAATATTGAAAGTGAATTAAAATTTCCATTGTTAAGTCTTATAGTTAGTGGTGGACATACAGAAATGTTAATAATGGAAGAAGATTATAAATTTAAATTATTAGGTAAAACGTTAGATGATGCAATTGGTGAATCATACGATAAAGTTGCAAAAGTTTTAGGGGTTCCATATCCTGGAGGGCCTAATATTGAGAAAATGGCAGAAAAAGGTAGAGTAACATATGATTTGCCAACACCAGTCTTGGATGAAACATATAACTTTAGTTATAGCGGAATTAAAAGTGCAGTAATTAATATAGTGAATAATGAGAAACAAAGAGGAAATCTTATTAGAGAAAATGATTTGGCTTGTTCCTTTCAATATAAAGCAATAGATGAAATTTGTCGTAAAGTTAATATTGCATTAAAGAATAATAAAGTTAATCAACTTGTTGTTGCAGGCGGAGTATCAGCAAATAAATATTTAAAAACAGAACTAGAAAAAATATGTATTGAACAAAACATTGAACTAAAAATTCCTCAAATGAAATATTGTACAGATAATGCCGCCATGATTGGCGCTGCTGCATATCCATTATATTTAAAAAAAGATTTTGCAAATTATAGTTTAAATGCTGAAAGCGGGTTAACAATTGTTTAAAAACATTGTTAATTTTTTTTAAATTTGATATAATATGTAATAGCTATAGGGATGTGATACTTTTGAAGGCAAAAGAAGAAAAAAAAGAAATAGTTATAAGCATAATTTTTGTTTTAGCGCTTTTATTGATTGGTATAAGTGCTACATATGCTTTTTTTTCCAGAAGAATTGAATCATCAAAGGAAAAAACTCAATCAAATGTTATATCTGGAGTTTTAGATATAGATTTTATAACCAATAAATACATTCATAATACTCAAACGTTTTTAGTTAAAGATGATGAAATATTTGAAAAAGCAGATAAAAGTGTTTTCACGATAAAAAGAAGTAGTGAATCTACAGTTGATAATATTAAATATAATTTATATTTAGATATAATTGTATTATCCGAAGAATTAAAAAGTGAATATGTTAAATGGGCTTTGTATGACACATCAACTCCGGATAATAACTCAATAGCAATTTCAAATGGTAACTTTAAAGATATCGGAGATTTAACCAAAATTCAATTAAATCAAACACAAATATATTTACCAAAAGAAGATTCTCATGATTATACTTTATTTGTTTGGTTAAGTTATAGTGATACTGTACTGCAAAATGAATTCTTACAAAAAGAGTTAGAAGTAAAAGTATCTGCAGAAGCTATAACTTATTAACTAAGAAAAACGATTTAAAAAACTCACAATATAAATCAAAAATCAAAGGGGAGAGGTATAAATGAATAATGGACAGATAATAAGCGGGGAATATATTTTTGAAACATTAACCCCAGAAGAATTAAGTGAAATGAAAGAAAAAGAAAAAAATTTAATGAATAATTCGCAATATGAAAAAAGATCTAATCTAACAGATCAATTTAATCCAATTTATTCTAGTGATGGGGATTTGAAAGCAAGTTTAGCTGAAATGGAATCTCATAAGATGCATTTTAAAGACACTAATCCATTAGAGAAAGATGAAAAGTATATAGCTCATTCAGGTTTTAATTCTTTAAATGATTTAGAAAATTATATATCAGAATTACAAAAAGAAATTACAACTTTCATAACAAAATGGACTGGTACTGATACTCAACAGGGATTAAACGAAAGACTTGAAGAATTAAATGCTCAAATTGAAGCAAAGTATACCAATTATCGAAATGGGGCAAATAGAGACGCTGATCCAGAAATAGAAGGATTAGAAAATGAATACCTAAAATTATTAGAACTTCAAGAGAAAGAATTAAAACGTGTCAATAAAATTACTAGCAAAATAAACGAATTACAAGAGGCAAAGAAAAGATGGATAAATCATAATAAAGAACGATATAGTTATCCGGTAAAAAAGCGAAAAGAAATTCAAGAACAATTGATATTTGCGAAAAAAGAGTTAAAATCGTTAAAAGCTAAACAATATATGGGTGATAATTCACAATTTATAAACGATAGAATATCAGAATTAGAAAATGATATAATTCCTAATTTAGAGATAAAAGAAAAAGATTTTAATAAAGATTTAGGTTTTGAAGTAAAAAATAGAGATGTTAATAATATGGTAACATGGCGTCCAATTGTAGAAGAAACAGTAACTGTTAAATTTAATACTAATGGAATTGTTAATGAGCCAAATTTATATAAGCCTATTACAATAAAAAAGGGAGATAGAATTAATCGGCCAATTAATCCCAAATTAGTAAGCTCTAGAAAATTAGATGGTGAAATGGAATTCGCAAACTGGACATTAAATGGACAAACTTTTGATTTTAGTGAACCTATTAATGAAGATATTACATTAAACGCAGATTATAAAAAAATTCCAATTTATCCAATTACTTATTATGATAAAGGCAAAATTTTATTTATTGATACTGTGAAGCAAGGAGATATTTTAAATAATAATAGAATTTTAGATAATAAGAATTTTAAAGTGTTTGATGGTTGGAAACTTGAAGATGGTACTTCTTTTGATTTTACAAAACCTATTACTGGTCCAGTAGAATTATATGCATCTTACAATCGTGATTGGAAAAAAATTGCTGCTATTGGTTCGGGTGTAGCTCTTGGAGGTGTAACTATGGCCGTAGATGCATCTTTAGGACTTCCTGGAGTTGTTTCATTAGCAACAGCAACTGCAATGAGTGGAGCAACATTAGCAACCACTTATAAATTAAAGAATCATAAAACAGAATTAATAGAAACTGAAAATTTTAAAGGCATTAAAAAAGCAGGTGCTAAATTAGTTAATTATTTTAGAGATAATAGTAATATCGAACGTCTAAATACATTCTTTAAAACAGCATTGGCTTCTACATTTATAGCCGGTGTTAGCAAAAACTTGTATGATAAAATAACTCCAAATAATCTTATTGATACAGGTATAGAAGATACTACTAAAAATCAAAGTGAAACAGTTATAAATGATAAAAAAATTGATATTGATCCTTCAATATCAGAAAGCATTCCATATGTTGGTGGAAGATAAAAGAAACAGATGTTTCTTTTTTTCAAGTTAAATAATTTGGGAGGTTATATGAATAATATGCTTTTAAAGTTGTCTAAATCTAAATTTAGGAGTAGCTTTAAGTTAAAAGAAAATGATTTAAAATATATTGAAGATAAAGGAATCGAAAAAATAAAAGAACACGCCTATGAATTTATAACTAAAAGAATTGCCCCAGGGAATATTCCTAATGACGGAAAACAAACTCCTATGAAAGGACATCCTGTTTTTATTGCTCAACATGCTACAGCAACATGTTGTAGAAATTGTCTTTATAAATGGCATAATATTTCTAAAAATAAAGTATTAAATGCTTCTGAAATTAATTATATCGTTAGTTTGATTATTGAGTGGATTGAAATTAATGGAAAGGAAAGAAGTAAAAATGGCAGAACACATCAAAATATCTTTTGAATTAATGAAAGAACTAGTAAAAAAGTATAAAATAATATATATTTCTAAAAAAGAAGTGATTTTAGAAAGAGAAACAAAGGAAATCTTGACAGATAAAGATATTATATTTTATGTTAAATTTGCTTATCTATGGTTAAATACTGTTGGAAAAAAGTGGTGTATTAACGACCCTGTTCTAGGATATCATTATGCATACGAAGATGAAAAAGCAAAAGAGTTATTCTTATTTATATCAAATATTATTAATAAAGTCATTTTAGAGAAAAAATATATTGATACAATTGAAATATTAGCTCAAACCAGAGATTATTTTGGGGAATATAAATATGCTGAAAATATAATAATTGAATTGTTTTCTAATAACGAAAATATAGATATAATAAAGAGTATTTTTATGGTAGAAAATAATAATAAGAGATCTCAAGTTTTATATAACTATAATGATGCAATGTTAAAATTAAAAGAACATGAACGATTAATACTGGAAAAGCAAATGATGCAATCTGAAGAAATAAAAAAAAGAAATTAAAAATAATAATACTTTAAAAAAGGTGATATAATAAGAACAATGAATATTTTTATAATTCTTGTTTTGTTTTTTTATAAATGATACTATAATTATAAATAAGTGAAAGGTTATATAGAATGTTTAAATTAATATCAAAATTTTCTCCATCAGGAGATCAACCTAATGCAATAAATAAATTAGTCGATGGAATAAAATCGGGGAAAAAAGAACAAGTTTTATTAGGTGCTACTGGAACTGGTAAAACTTTTACTATAGCTAATGTAATAAAAGAAGTTAATAAACCAACTTTAATTCTTGCTCATAATAAAACGCTTGCTGGTCAACTTTATTCAGAGTTTAAAGAATTATTTCCAGAAAACCACGTAGAATATTTTGTATCTTATTATGATTATTATCAGCCGGAATCTTACGTTCCTAGTAGTGATACTTATATTGAAAAAGATTCTTCAATTAATGATGAAATAGATGAATTAAGACATGCTGCTACTAGTTCATTAATTAATTATAATGATGTAATTGTTGTTGCTTCTGTATCTTGTATTTATGGTATTGGTGAAAAAGAAGAATATGAAAAAAATATGTTGATTTTAAATCAAGGACAAGAAATAACTAGAAAACATATTATTGATAAGCTTGTGGATATGACATATGAGAGAAATGATTTAGATTTTCATAGAGGAACATTTAGAAGTCATGGAGATGTTATAGACATAATTCCAGTTAATGAAAAATCCTATGGTATAAGAATAGAATTATTTGGAGACGAAGTGGAAAAAATATGCACATTTGATCCCTTAACAGGTGCAATAGTAGCTAATAAAAAGACTATTACTATTTCACCAGCGAGTCACTTTGTAACATCACCAGAAAAATTAGAAGAAGCAATAAAACGTATAGAAAAAGAGTTGGATGTACGATTAGAAGAATTAAAAAAGCAAAACAAACATCTTGAAGAACAAAGACTAAGGGAAAGAACAAATTATGATTTAGAAATGCTAAAAGAAACAGGATTTTGTAATGGAATAGAAAATTATTCAAGACACTTAAGTTTACGTGAAGAAGGAGAAACTCCAACTTGTTTAATAGATTTCTTTCCAAAGGACTTTCTTTTGGTAGTAGATGAATCTCATGTTACACTTCCACAAGTAAGAGGAATGTATAATGGAGATAGAATGCGTAAGCAAACACTTGTCGATTATGGTTTTAGATTACCTAGTGCTATGGATAATAGGCCTTTAAAATATAATGAGTTTGAAGATAAGATTAATCAAGCTATTTATGTTTCGGCTACACCAGGAGATTATGAAAAAGAAAAAGTTAATGGTGAATATGTAGAGCAAATAATTAGGCCAACTGGATTACTTGATCCAACGATTGAAGTTAAATCTACAATAGGGCAAATTGATGATATCATAAATGAGATAAGAATTCGAAAAGAAAAAAATGAAAGAGTTTTAATTACAACTTTAACAATTCGGATGAGTGAAGAATTAACTAACTATTTAAAAGAAATGGGTATTAAAGTAGCATATTTACATAACGAAATAAAAACGTTAGAACGTCTAAAAATAATTAGAGAACTTCGTTTAGGTGTATATGATGTAGTAGTGGGAATAAATCTATTAAGAGAAGGAATAGATATTCCAGAAGTAAGTTTGATATGTATTTTAGATGCTGATAAGCAAGGTTTCTTAAGAAGTGATCGTAGTCTTATTCAAACGATTGGTAGGTGTGCTCGTAATCAAAATGGACATGTAATTATGTATGCCGATATGATTAGTGATGCTATGAAAAAAGCAATTGATGAAACTAATCGTCGTCGTGAAATACAAATTAAATATAATGAAGAACATGGAATTATTCCTAAAACAATTACGAAAGAGATAAAAGAAGTTATAAGTAATGAAATAGAAGAAAAAACAACAAAAAAAATGAGTAAAAAAGAAACTCAAGATATGATTAATAAAGTTGAAGAAGAAATGAAATTAGCGGCCAAAAATTTAGACTTTGAGCGTGCTGCACAACTTCGTGATATATTATTTGAAATGAAAGCGGGAAAATAGATGAAAATATTAATAACTGGAGCATCTAGTGGTATAGGAAGAGATATGGCTAGATATTTAGATAAAGATAATAATGAATTATTCTTAGTAGCAAGAAACAAAAAAGCTTTATCAGATTTACAAAAAAGTTTAAAAGTTAAATCTAAAATATATACATGCGATTTAGGCGATGAAAAAGAAGTGTATAATCTATATAATAAATTAAAAAAAGAGAATATAGACTTTCTTATTAATAATGCAGGGTTTGGTTTATTTGGATTATTTCATGAAACTGATTTGGATACAGAGCTTAATATGATAAATGTTAATATTAAAGCTGTTCATATCTTAACAAAACTATTCTTAAAAGATTTTGTAAAAAAAGATACAGGATTAATATTAAATGTTTGTAGTAGCGCAGGATTTATGGCTGGTCCAAGACTAAATACTTATTATGCTACTAAAAATTATGTAACAAAGCTTACAATGGCAATAAATGAAGAATTACGTCAAATAGGAAGCAATGTTCATATAAGTGCATTATGTCCTGGACCTGTGGCAACTAATTTTAATAAAGTTGCTCATGGTGGTTTTGCTATTAAAGAGGTATCCAGTGAATATGTTGCTAAGTATGGAATTGACAAAGCATTAAAACATAAAATGATTATTGTTCCAACTCTTAAAATGAAATTAGGAATATTTCTACTACGATTAGCACCATATAGACTTCAATTAATATTTGCTTATAATATTCAAAAAAGAAAACAAAAAAAGAATAATAATTAAGCTAATAAAGAGGTGTTTGTGATGTTTCTTAGATTAAATTTTATACCATTGATATTATTTGTAATAATCCCATTTTCTCCTTCAATTTTTGTTTTATATTACATTATAAAATCACTAAAAAATAAAGTTTTGTCAAAAAAAGGCCCTATAGGGTGGACAATTTATATGTGTATAGAAATTGTTTTATGTTTAATTCCCTACGTTGATTATATTAGGGGAAATCCCTATGATGATATATCTGGAATTATATTTATATTTATTATTATAATAGAGCTAATTAATCTTTTTGTATTATGGTTGTTTTATTCTATATATTATATTGAGGTTAATAAAGATATGGATTTCAAAGTAAGAAGAAAGCCTCTTGATAAATTTATACAAATTATTAGTTTATTAATTTGTATAATATTTATTTGGCAGGTTACAGATTATATTAAGGATAACAAAGAATATTTTACAGCATCATCAAAAAACATAAAAATATATAAAGTTGATAATTATTATGATATGAAAAAACTTAAAGGCTACAAAGAACTAGAAAAAGATATAAAAGTTTCTGACATTATGAAGGAAAAAGAAAAATATATTGGTAAGAAGGTTTTGATAAAAGGAAAACCAATAAAAAGAAATATCAACCTTTTAAAAAAATCACTAAAATGGGAATTTATAACTGACTATGAAAACCGAATTGATGTATATTTCAAGAATGATGAATTATCTAAATCCTTTAATGATAAATATACATATGTATATGGAAGTATAAAATCATATACTACTGAAGACAGTGACGATTTTTATGGAGATGTTTTAATAATATCGCCAGAAGTAATTTATTATGTAAATGAATAAAATGATAATTATTATTTTAATTATGAAGGAAATTGGGTTAATGATAATATTAATGTAAATATTGATAAAAAAATTTTTATGGGATTAATATTACAATAAATAATAATGTTAAGAGCGTAAACCTTGATGAAGGAAATATATATCTTTTAAATAAAAATATAATTTTTGAGGATTATTATAATAATATTAAAGGTATAATTGAATTAAATAAAGATGATTTAGAACTAGATATTTTAGAATCTGATAATGATATAAGGCTTGGTAAATATATGCTCAAAAATTCTAAAGATATTAAAATAGAAAATAATTATATTTTTAAATTTGCAGGAAATAAAACTGAAGATACACATTATACTTATATATACAAAATTGATAATGGTAAACAAAATTATGGTTTTAAATATATAAATACTAAGATAGAAAACAATTTAGAAGAAATTATCTTAATAGGAGAATTAGGTTGGACAGACGAAGTGTTTGATTTAGCCTTAAATAATAATGCATATGATTATGTATTAATTCCTAATGATGATACTATGTATTCGATAGAAGAATTTAAAAATATTTTTCTCAAAAATTAACAAAAAAGAAAAGTGGATTTTCTGCTTTTTTTATGCTATAATCAACTCACGGGGCAGTAAAGGTTTCGACATGTATTACTAAATATGACTGCAAGTAGTTGGAGAACTTTAAACTCACAATTAAAATTAAATGACAAAGCTGATTATAGCTTTGCTCCAGCATTTGCATAGTCTAGAAAGACTTTAGGAGCTCTTCTATTTGCTTTGCTTACGTAGCAAATTAGAAGATCGATTTAGTAAGCTATATTAATTTATATTCTTGGGATAAGTTAATGAATTAATTCTAAGATAGTTATCTAATAGGTATGTTAAGAGCCAGTTAGATAATGAAATATAAATCTTACTAAACTTGTAGATGTTGTATGATAGGATATATTGGACAGGAGTTCAATTCTCCTCTGCTCCACCATAAGAGTTTCACTTGAACTGTCAAAAGGTCAAGTTTTATAAAGGGAAATCACTTGTTTGATAAAGTGATTTTTTGTTTATTTGAATTTTTGTAGTGAAATGAGTGAATGATATTTATAAAATGGAAATAACTGATAAAAATAAATCAGAAAAAATATGGAAAATAATCGGAAATTATTCGGAAGTAAAACGGAAAATAATCGGAAATCTATGATATAATGTAACTGACAGATAAATAGTAATTTGAAAGTGAGATGAAATTATGCAAAATATAGATGTTGAAAAAGCAATAACATAAAAGAGTTCAAAGAGATGTAAAAAAACAGCTTAATAATAAAGGTGTTGGTACTAAATCTCAACAAGCATTAAAGCTACAACAAGAACAAAATAAAACAATAAGAAAAATTAAAACAAAAGAACAAAAAGAATTTGAAAAGGAAAAAATGTATTCTTTAAGGCAACAGAAAAAAAGAGAGAAACACAAAGGTAGATAGCTCTACCTTTACTCTCAAATTACAA
>CAMEEZ010000021.1 GCA_945915275.1 uncultured Mycoplasma sp. | reverse complement strand
TTTTTTATACCTAATAAAATACTTTCTACTTCAAGTTTATTTGGCTCAGTAATTATAATTTTTTCAAATCTCCTAGATAGAGCTTTATCTTTTAAAATCGAATTCTCATATTCAATTGGCGTTGTAGCACCAATACACTTAAGCTCTCCTCTTGCTAAATATGGTTTTAAAATATCCGAAGCATTAATCGCTCCTTCCGCTCCTCCAGCATTTATCATTGTATGTATTTCATCAATAAATAGAATTATATTTTGATTATTTATAACTTCGTTTATAACTTTAGTTAATTTTTCTTCAAATTCCCCACGATATTTAGTCCCTGCAACTAGATTTCCCATTTCCAACATAATAATTTTCTTATTTTCTAAAAACTCTGGAACTTTTTTACATACAATCATCCTTGCTAATTCTTCAACTATTGCTGTTTTTCCTACCCCAGCTTCACCAATCAATATTGGATTATTTTTTTTCTTTCTTAATAAGATTTCAATTATATTATTTATTTCTTTTTCTCTATTTAATATTTTTTCATTTACATCTATAGACTCATTTAAATTTACCCCTATTTCATTTAAATAAAGCTTATCAGATACATGGTTTTTTATTAAATCTTTGTGTAATTTATCTATATTTATATTCATACCTAATAACAATCTAAAAGCGATTCCTTCTCCTTCTTCTAATAATGCTAAAACATAATGATTAGGTAAGACTTCTCCATGATTATTTTCGTTAGCATCCTCAAGAGAATTTGCGATTATTCTTTTTAATAAAGGAGTATATAAATTAATATTTTGCTCATTACTAGCTTTTCCTACAACTTTAATTAATTCACTTTTAAATGATTCATATGAAACACCATGTAATTTAAAAATATTGCTTACATCCTTGCTATTTTTTAAAATACTTAATAATAGATGTTCACTTCCAACATAAGGATGCTTTAATTCCTTTCTTTCTTTTTCCGCATCTCGTAAAAGTTTGCATCCTTCCAAGTTAAAATTATCAAACATAAATCCTCCTAATATAATCTATGAATATATTGAGAATTTTAAAAATATTTTATACAAAAAAGAAGTCATTATTTTGACTTCTCATTTTTAACAAACCCCAACTCTGTTCTTATTTTAGTTTCTAATTCATTTTTTAAATCAGGATTATCTTTTAATAATTGCTTAACATTTTCCTTACCTTGGCCTAGTTTTTCACCATTATATGCATACCACGCCCCACTTTTTTCAACTATATTTAATTCAGATGCTAAATCAACAATTTCTCCTTCACGACTTATTCCTTCGCCATACATTATTTCTACATTAGCAGTTTTAAATGGTGGAGCCACTTTATTTTTTACAACTTTTATAGTTGTTTTATTTCCAATTACATTATCACCATTTTTTATTTGCTCCGCTCTTCTAATATCTAAACGAATTGTTGAATAAAATTTTAATGCTCTTCCTCCTGGTGTAGTTTCTGGATTTCCAAACATTATTCCAACCTTTTCACGTAATTGATTAATAAAAATTGCAGTTGTTTTAGTTTTATTAATAGTACCTGATAATTTTCTTAATGCTTGACTCATTAGTCTAGCTTGAAGACCAACATGACTATCTCCCATTTCACCATCAATTTCTGCTTGAGGAACTAATGCAGCAACTGAGTCAATAACTATTATATTAACTACCTCGCTTCTTACTAAAGCTTCACAAATTTCTAAAGCCTGTTCCCCAGTATCAGGTTGAGATAATAAAAGTTCATTTATATTTACTCCAAGTTTTTTTGCATAAACGGGATCTAAAGCATGTTCTGCATCAATAAACGCTGCTCTTCCTCCAGCTTTTTGTGCTTCAGCAATTGCTTGCAAAGCTACAGTTGTTTTTCCAGAAGATTCTGGTCCATAAATTTCTATAATTCTACCTTTAGGAAATCCTCCGACTCCTAATGCTTTATCTAAAGCTAATGATCCTGAAGGAGTAACATCAACATTAACGTGTGAATCTTCTCCTAATTTCATAATTGCACCATTTCCAAATTGTTTTTGAATATCAGCTAATACTTGTTCTAATGCTTTATCTTTATTTTTTTCTTCTTTTGCCATTTTTGTTAGCCTCCTAAATTTTTACTACAACTTAATTGTAATATATATAAATTTTTTTGTCAACATTTTTTTCAAACGTTTGTTTGGTTTAAGATTTAAATAAAAAATAGTATTTTTGATTAACAAAAACACTATTATAGATCGTTTATCTATTTAGATTTTTCCTCTTTTGGAAATAAAAACTCTTTAGAATTATAAAAATACTGACACCCAGATATTACAGATAATACAGTTGCTATAATAATTAATATTTCATCTATTTTTAGAGGAATCATTTCAAATGGTAAATTGCTAAACATCGCAAGTGTCATCCCAATCATCATACACATTGTTTTAGCCTTCCCTAAAATACTAGCAGCTACTACTTTTCCTGATTTTCCTGAAACCATTTTACAAGAATCAACAACAATATCTCTAGTAATAATTATAACCGGTACTGCTATAGGTATTATTTTATTATAAGCTAATATAATCAATAAACCATTCACTAATACTTTATCAGCAATAGCATCCATTACCTTTCCAAAATCTGTAACCATATTTCTACTTCTAGCGATATAACCATCCACAAAATCTGTTACAGAAGCGATAACAAACATAATTCCTGTAATAATATAAAGTAAACTTATTTGAACATTACCTACTGAATAAATAGGAAAATGAACTCCTAATTCATACCATGGAATTAATAGCATTACAATAATAATTATCGCCAAGCCTATTCTACCTAATGTAATTTTATTTGGTAAATTCATAAAAACACTCCTAATCTACATAACTAATTTCAGTTGCTACATGTTTATCCACTGTAATTTGCTTAACAGACCATATAATAGTTAAAATAACTAAAATTATTATTAAAACATAAATTAAAATAAAATACTTTTGCCCTTTATTATCTTCTTTAGTATAAGGTGAAACAACTTTCTCAATTTCTTTTTCTTCTTTAACCTGCTCTTTAACAGCTTTCTCAATTTCTTTTACTGGTATTTTTGAAGTATATTCAAACAAATATTCATTAAATTCATTCAAAATCTTATTATCATCTAGTCCTAAATATTTAGAATAACTTTTTAAATTTTCTTTCAATTCAAAAATATCTTTAAATGCTCCAATTTTACCAGACTCAATATTTTCTAAAACAACATCTTTAATGTCTAAATCTTTACTAGCTTCCAAAATAGAAATACCAGACTCTTCTCTTGTAGATTTCAGCAAACCACCAATTTCATCCAAGACTTTTCACTCCTTTAAATTAAAAAAATAATATCTCATAAGCCATGTTCTGTCCTTCCAAAGAAGGGACAAATATTTATCTACCATTACTGGTCCCCTACTCTGTTCAATTCCTTTGTAGAAGCTCCCCTACCATAATTTGGGTTTCTCGCTCGTGGGGTTTACCTCGTTCCACTATCAAAGTTTCCCTTGATACTCGTCTCTTTGGCACTTTTATATCTAATTTAACCATTTAAGGTTATTTCGAAGCCATTAGTATAAAACTATCTTAGGTTATTTTTTCCCTAAGCACGAACACTACAATCATCGCAGATTGTGCGAGCATGGACTTTCCTCTACATAATAAATTTATGCAGCATTTGTCTCGATATTATTCATCTTTACCATAAACTGTTTTTTCAAGTTGACTAATACGACGAAGTAAATCAACATTATTAACACTTCTTGTTTGACCTCCTGGAATTTCTTCCGCAGCTTCAATTGTCGTCCTTAATCTTCTTATTTCTTGTTTAAGTTTTACATTATCTTCTGTAAGATCTCTTATTTCCTTATCTTTGCTTTTTATAATAGAAATAAATTCTGTGTAATCACGTATAACCATATCTAAATATTTATCAACCTCTTGAGGACGATAACCTCTTGCATCAACTTTAAACTCTTTGTCTAAAATTTCTTGTGGAGTCAAATATATTTTATCACTATACATGTCGTCACCTTCTTACGCTTTTAATTATATAGATTTTGTCGTCTTTTGTCAATATTACAAAAATTAGTAACTAAAAACCTTTAGTTTTAAAACTAAAGGTTAAATTAATCATTTTTTATTTTACTTGGAAATTTCGGCTTTTTATAATTATCAAAAGGTAACTTTCCACAAAGACGATTCTTGGATTCTTTTATTCTTGCTCTAGGAAAATCTTCATCTTCAATATCATAAAATTTTGATTCAATTTTATGATAAGTAATTAAAGATGCTTTTTCTTCACCAAACAACAAATAATCATCGCTAAAACTTTTTGCTTTTGCCGATTCAGAATATTTATCAGCATTTCTTGTTATACACCAAGTATTATCAATATGATAGTTTCCTTCCGGTAATTTAACTACATTCCATGAATGCCCCTCAGTATGAGCAGTTCTAACATTTACATTAAACCAAGGATTATTTAGTAATAATACTGTAGCATGAGCAATACCAAAACAATATCCATATTCATTAAATAATACATTTATAGGATCACTTACCGTTAATACATCAGTAGGATAATCTCCTGAATCAGTAATATATATGTCATCTTTTACTCGCGCAATATTATTCGAACCCACATACTGTACTTTATTTTGAAGATAACTAGAAATAGCTACTATTTTTTCAAGATCTGATTCACATTTGAATTTTTCAAACATTCTTTGAACTTTATTTTTTATTTCATCTAATTTCTCAACACTAAATATATTATAACCATTAGTTGAAAATGGAATTAAGTTGATAGAGTTCAAATAACTATATACATTAGCATTATTTTTAAAATCAATATTCCACATTATATAAGAAAACGGAATAATTAATTTTCCTTTTTTAAACTCTTCAGGTTTAATATGAGAGCGATCTTTATTCTCAAAATCATCAATCAAATATAAATCACACTTATTAAAATCTTTAAGATAATTTTCTATAAACCTTAAACTTTCATAATCATTAGCATAAAATGTTAAGTTATTATAATTATCTAAAAGTAACTTTAAAGTATCTGGATTTCTTTTCAATATTTCTGGATCATCAATAGTAATTTTAAAAGTGATCTTACCAAATAATTCATCTGCTGTTTTTCCAACACATTCACTAAATTTATCATAAATTATTTTTCTTCTCATATTCATCATCCTTATATATTTTTTTCACATATTTCTTTAACTCTTGAAGTATTTTTTTCAAAAACAAAAAAACTTCACAATGGAAGTTTAAAATTAGCAAAAATCATTATTTAACACTAACCAATCCCCATTGACAAATGAATTATATCATAATTTCTATTTTTTGTCAAATTAATGTCAAATAATGTTAAAGCCAAAAATTTACCGTTTTATCTCTTCATCTTTTTTTTCTAACACTGCTTCCATATAATTTAGATTAGCGAGTGTTAAAGATTTAATCATTTCATCAAAATAAATATCTATTCTAGGCATTTTGACCTCCTAATATTATTCTAACAATCATTATATTTTTTTCAATAAATTCGACAGTTGATATCATAATTTGTCAATTAAAAAACAAAGGTAGAAAAAACAATGTTATTGTAGTATAATTATTAAAGGTGATTATAAGTGAATTATCCAAATAATATTAAAAAAAACTCAAAGAAAATTGTTACTTATGATAACCGTGGAATGGATTTAGAAAATCTAATTAATAAAACAAATGAATATTATTTAGATATAAATAGAGCTTTGATATATAAGAAGCCTACTCCAATCGGGATTGTTGAAGGAAATTATACTAAGATTACTAATGCCTATTTCAAAGCCCCTTCTACACTCGATTACAATGGGATTTATAAAGGAAGGTATATAGAATTTGAAGCTAAAGAAACTAAATGCAAGACATCATTTCCTTTAAAAAATATTCATGAACATCAAATTATACACATAAGAAGAGTTATAGAACATCAAGGAATATGTTTCATTATTATTTCAATGAATGGTTCAATATATTTACTTGATGGCAAAGATTTTTTAGAATATATAGATACTAAAGAAAGAAAAAGCCTTGAATATAAATACATCAAAGATACAGGTCATCTTTTAAAGGAAACATACAATGGATTAAATTATTTAGATATTATTGATAATATATATAAAGGAGATTTAATATGAAAAAGAAAAATGAAAAAAATATAAAAGTAGAAAAAATAAAAAATAAATCAAATAAGAAAAAGATTTTAGATGCCATTTTAATTATGTTATCTATAATTGGAATCGCTGGAGCATCCTTAGTTTTGATTTTTGTATTATATATTATTATTTCTTCCCCAGACTTTGATCGAGATTTACTTTATAGTCAAGAAGCAACCGTAATGTATGATATAAATAATGAAGAAATGGCTCGAATTGGAAGTGAAAACAGAGATTTAGTAACATATGAAGAACTACCTCAAGTATTAATTGATGCTCTAATTGCTACTGAAGATTCAAGATTCTTTCAACATAACGGATTAGATGGTGCAAGATTTTTAATGGCATCTATTAAACAAGCACTTGGAGATTCTAGTGCCGGTGGTGCCTCAACCTTATCAATGCAAGTTATCAAAAACACATATACTGGAAAAGAAGCTAACGGAATCAAAGGTATCATTCGAAAATTCACTGACATTTACATGGCAGTATTTAAATTAGAAAGCAACTACACTAAAGAAGAAATAATTGAATTTTATTTCAATTCACAGTGGCTTGGCTATGATGGAAATTTAAATTATAGTGGAATCTACGGAGTTGAGCAAGCAAGTCAATATTATTTCGGAAAAACAGTAAGTGATTTAAACCTTTCTGAAGCTTCAATGTTAGTAGGAATGTTCCAAAATCCTTATTACTATAATCCATATAAAAACCCCAATACTACCCAAAAAAGACGAAGTACAGTTTTAAAATTAATGGTAAAACATGGTTATATTACTGAAAAAGAACGTGAAGCAGCCGAAAACATTCCAATAAAATCATTACTGGCTGGCCAAAATTCAAATAATACAAATCCATATCAAGCTTTTATAGATTACGTTATCAAAGAAGTTGAACAAGACACTGGGTTAAATCCAACAAAAACACCTATGAAAATTTATACAACACTTGATCCTAACGTTCAAAAACATATAACTCAATTAGAAAATGGTGAAAATTATAAATGGGTTGATGATAAATTACAAATGGGACTTACGATAACTTCAGTAAAAGATGGTTCTATAGTTGCAATGAGTGGTGGTAGAGATTACGCAGCAAAAGGATTAAATCGTGCTACCGATATAAATAATCAACCTGGTTCTACAGCTAAAATAATATTTGATTATGCCCCATATATAGAATATTTAAATGGTTCAACTTACTCTATGTTTTTAGATGAACCATACACATATTCTAATGGAACAAAAATTAGTGATTCTGATAATAGTTATCGTGGTCTTCAAACAATGCGTCAAGCTCTATCTGCTTCGCGTAATATTCCGGCTTTACAGGCCTTTCAAGCTGTTAATGCTAAAGACAAAAATTTAATTCCAGATTTTGTCCATAGCCTAGGAATTGATTATGGTAATGACTTATTTGAATCTGCATCAATTGGAGGTTTCAATGGAACAAATCCTTTAGAAATGTCCGCTGCATATGCATCTTTTGCTAGAGGTGGTTATTATATTTCGCCTTACGGATATACAAAAGCAATTGACATCGCTAACGAAAAAACTTATGAAAATAAATACACTAAGAATAAAGTAATGTCAGAAGAAACAGCTTATATGATAACAAGCATTTTAGAAACTGCTCAAAAAAATGGCGTTGGAGGAAAAATAAATGTTTCAGGAACTGATATTGCCGCTAAAGGTGGTACAACAAATTTAGATGATAAAACAGAAAAGCAAAAAGGATTACCAGGCGGAGTTACTCCAGACCATTGGAATATAACTTATTCCCCAGATTATTGTATTTCCATGTGGATTGGATATGATACCGTTACTAAAGATTACTATCTAACCTCTTCTAAAGGTGGTGCAATCAGAAAAAATATTATGGGAACAATTGGTTCGAAAATTTATAAGAAAGACTCAAAATTTACAAAACCAAAAGGAGTTGTATCTGTTGAAGTGGAAAAAGAAACTTTTCCGGCTCAATTACCAAGTGAATATACCCCAGAAAATTTAAGAATTACAGAATTATTTAAAAAAGGTACAGAACCTTCTGAAACATCAACAAGATTTAGTAAATTAGAAGCTCCAACAAATGGTAATTATACTTTTGATGGTTCAACAATTAGGCTTACATGGAATGCTATAAATACTCCTGATGCCATCAATACTACAATATTACAAGAACACTTTAATACATACTATTATAATCACGCATCAACTTATTATCAAAGACGAATTGCATATAATAATTCTAATATTGGTACTTTAGGATATCAAATATATTTAAAAGATAATAATGGAAATTTACAATCCCTAGGATTTACTAATAATAATAGTTTTAGCTATAGAGTTGATGCTAGCTTAAATAATTATACATTTGTAATCAAATCATCATATAGTATTTTTAAATCAAATATGAGTAATGGCTTAACAATTAATGCTTCAGTAAATATTGATACTAATGTTGAAAACATTGTAAATCCTGAAGAAAAGCCGACTAATAATAATGATATACCAGCAACTAGTAATACTTCAAATATAAATTAAAAAAATAGTTCATATTATATAAATGAACTATTTTTTTTACAATAATCCTTAATTTTACATTTTGCACAATTTGGTTTTATACTTTTACATTCATATCTTCCAAATAAAACCAATTGCAAATGAGCTTTAGACCATTTTTCTTTTGGTAAAAACTTCATTAATTTTTTTTCAACACCTAATGGAGTATCGTTTTCATTTGCTAATTTTAATCGCTTTGATACCCTTTCAACATGTGTATCAACTGCAATAGCAGGTTCCATAAATAAATGTGATAATACTACATTACAAGTTTTTCTACCTACTCCAGGTAGTCTTTCTAAATATACACGATTATTGGGAACTTTACCATTATAATCATTCACCAATTTTTGACAAATTTCTTTTATAAAAATTGCTTTTTTATGATAAGTACCCACAGGCTTAATTATATTCTCAATTATTTTAATATCCAAATTAGCTAAGTCAAAAACATCATATTCCATAAATAATTCTTTAGTCACCAAATTTACTCTTTTATCAGTAGATTGAGCACTCAAAACAGTGGCAATTAATAACTCATAATCCTTTGTATAATTTAACTCGCAAATTGGATTTTCATATAACTCATCTAAATAATTCAATAATATATTACTAGTTATTTTCTTCATCTAACCAATTATAATCAAACAACTCTTTTTTAGACTCCTTATCCTTAGTCCTTTTAGTTATATGATTATTTACCTCTTTCATTGTTTTAAAGCCTTTTTTTCGCCACTCATAAAGTATTTTGTCAATATATCTTAAATTATGTACTCCGTTATAAACTGCTTCTTTCAAAGCCCCTAAAATAAGTTCTTCAGGAAAATCTTTCTCAAGCCATGCTTTAATTATTTCATATTCAATAGATGAAATAGGTCTAGCAAATTCTTTTTCAAAAACAGAATAAATATTATCACGTTTTTCTTCATTTTTTTCGATTTTGACATCCTCTTCAAGCACATTATAAAAATAATCCAATTTTATATATTCTGAAATTTTTCCATTATTATTCTTTTTAGACTCTACACCAATTAACTTTTTCTTTATTAATGAATTAAAGGAACTAAGAACATCACTTTCTGAAAGCTTAATTGTTTCAGATATTTTTTTTACATCAAATGCCTTATCATTATCATTTATAAAATATACCAAAAGCAAAAACTCTTTTAATTCTAAATTTAACTTATTTATTGATTTTAGAAAAAAAGAATTAATAATTAACGATTTTTCTTCTAATACATCTTTTATTGTCATACTAACTCTCCTTTATCATTTTTAAATACTTATAAATCTCTTTTTTGGTATTTATAACCTCTTTTGATAAAATTTTTAAAACTAAATTATTAATTATATTTCCTAACTGTTTATCTTTACTTATCCCAAAATATTTAGCAATATCATCAGTTGAAACGCAAATATCTTTTACAGAATGAATTGGCAAAGCTTTATATTTTTTATTAATATCAATTTTATCTAATTTCAATATTTCGCCAGCAACACTACATAAATATAAACCATATTTATATAATTCAATATTATCAATAATCCCTTTTTGTACAATTTCTTTAATTTTTATTATATTATTCTTATCTTCTTTTGTAAATGGTAATTCTAAATCAAAATCTATCTGAGCCCACATTCCAATAAGATCGTTTACCTTAACAATATTTTTAATTTTAATATTTAACAATTTTAAAATATTACATTCTTCTAATAGCCTTATCCCTTTTAAAGCATTTTCACTTATCAATATTTTATCTAATTCTTCTTTAATTCGATAATTAGATAATTTACTAATTTCCTTGTAATTAATTTTTATCGTTTTTAATAAAGTTGATTCTATTTCAAAATTCAATACTGTTGCAAAACGAATAGCTCTTAATATCCTAAGTGGATCATCTTTTAATTTTAAATCTGAATCACCAACCATTCTAATAGTCTTATTTTGCAAATCTTCATACCCATTTAGGAAATCGATTATAACACCATTTTGATTCATGCAAATTGTATTTATTGTAAAATCTCTACGAGACAAATCTTCAATTAAATTGTTTATATAAATAACTTCCCTAGGCTTCCTATTTTCATAATTAATTTCCTTACGATAGGTTGTAATTTCAAAATCATATTTTTTTATCTTAAAGAAGAAATTACCATAATCTGTTAATTCACCAATCTTAAATATTTCTTTTATATTTTTTGGTAATGCATTTGTACAAATATCTATATCATATGATGGTCTTTTTAAAATTAAATCTCTAACATATCCTCCTACTAAATAAGCTTCATATCCATTTTTTTCTATAGTATTTAAAACTTTCTTAATTATTTTATCCATCCTATCTTCTTCCTTTTCTTTTATTTTTAAATAATAAAGAAATAAATAGCAATCCTATCACTAAAATAATATATATATAATCAACAGAATATTTTGCTTCAAGAGTTATTGAACTTGTTATAGGAGTAGCAAAATCAAATTTTTTACCATTTAAATACCATCCCTGGAAAATTTGGCCAGGCTCTGCTTCAATAACTTCTTCTTTTAATGATGCACCTTCAACCACTAAAACTTCCTTCTCTTCATCTTTATTTTTAAATACAACTTTATATGTTTTTTTATCTAAAAGAGAACCTTCACTATAATCTATAGTACTACAATATCCAATTTCTCTGTCAGTAGACCATATTCCCTTTTTATTTTCTATCGCTATTTCCTGTTCTAAGCACAAATCATTTATATACTTATAATTACCATAAATATAAGCAACCTGTGCATATCCAATATTAATTAAACTTTGCTCTAATAGAACACCATCCACCCATATCCAAGCTAAAGATCTACCATATTTATCTATTTTATCACTATTTTCATCATACTCAACTTCAATTTTATTAGCATTTGTAAGTAAATTACAAGTATATTCACTAGCATCTTTACCATATAATTCTACAGTCTTTTTAGGATGAACACTTTCGGGAGTATCTATAGCTAAAAAGCGAAACTTAGTTTTTTCGTCATTCAAATTAAACCAAGCTGTATCACCATCTACACAATCATTTAGTGTAACTTCAATTTTCTCAGCATTAACATAATACACGCCTATGAATAGACACAAAAAAAATATAACAAACTTCTTCATTTCTTCACTTTCCTACATAATAATTATAGCAAAAAATCAAAAAAAGTTGAGCTTAATCAACTTTTATATGTAAACCTAATTCTTTTAATTGTGATTCGCTTACTTTATTAGGACACTCACTCATTAAATCTGATGCACTAGCAGTTTTAGGAAAAGCAATTACATCTCGAATATTTTCAGTATTAGCTAAAATCATTACCAATCTATCTAATCCTAATGCAAACCCTCCATGAGGTGGACATCCATATTTTAAAGCCTCTACAAAAAAGCCAAATTTTTCATCAATATCTTCTTGACTAAGCTCTAATGCTTGAAACATCTTTTTTTGAACTTCTTCATCATGAATACGTATAGATCCTCCTCCGGCTTCATAACCATTAATTACTATATCATAAGCTTTACTATAGCAATGTTCCTTATCAGTTAACAACTTATCTACATCATTATCTTTAGGCATTGTAAATGGATGATGACAAGCCATATACCTATTTTCTTCATCACTCCATTCAAAAGAAGGAAAATCAACAACCCATAATAACTTATAATCATCTTTTTTTATTAAATCTAAATCTTTTGCAATTTTACATCTCAATGCACCCAATGATGTTTTAACTATTTTATAATTGCCGGAAACAATTAATACCAAATCATTATTTTCAACCTTTAAACTTTCTTTTAATTTCATAAGTTCTTGGTCAGAAATAACTTTAACTATAGAACCAGATACTTCTTCGTTAAATTTTAAATATGCTAATCCACTTGCCTTATAATTTTTAACATAATCAGTTAATTTATCTAAATCCTTACGAGAATATTTATCAGCAGAATTCTTTACTACAATAGCATTTATAACGCCATCATTTGCTAAAACACCCTTAAATACTCCAAATTCAGTGTTTTCAAAAATATTTGTAATATCAATAATTTCCATCCCAAATCTTAAATCTGGTTTATCAGAACCATATTTACTGATTGCTTCATCATATTTCATTCTAATCAATGGTAACTGAACATCAATATTTTTTACTTCTTTAAAAACACTTGCAATTAGTTTTTCACCTAAAGACATAATATCATTCTCATCAACAAAAGAGCACTCAACATCCACTTGAGTAAATTCCGGTTGCCTATCTGCTCTTAAATCTTCATCTCTGAAACATTTAGCAATTTGATAATATCTTTCAATACCACCAACCATTAATAATTGTTTAAATATTTGAG
>CAMEEZ010000020.1 GCA_945915275.1 uncultured Mycoplasma sp. | reverse complement strand
TGATATCTTTTGTTATTCTTAAAATCGAAACATCTATTCCAGTTTCATAGCGTAACTTTCAACACGTATATAACAAAATTTTCCATCAACTTTTTTATTTTTGTTCTTTTTTTAACAAATATTCGCCTATTATATTTTTTACGACTTCAAGATAAACTAAAGCAGCTTCAATAAAGTCATCTTCAGAAACAGGAGTATTATTTAAATCTAATATTTCTCTGCTTTTTAAAAAATTAATTTCTATATTGTCTTCTTTTGCAAAAGACTCAAAAATAGCTATTAATTTTTTTATAGAATATATTAATTCATCTCTTTTTCCAGCAGTATCTAATTTTTTTACTTCTTCAATATAATTATTGAAGGCTAAATTCAATTCTTCCACTTATCTTGACATTCCTTTCTCTTCTTCAATGCCACCATATAAATTATTTATTTCGTCAGTTGTCATACTTGCAGCTTTTTTTACAGATAATCATAAAATAACATATAATTTTTTAAATTCTATAAAAACGTATGTAAAGTTTTAATATTTATAGTCAAATTATATAGAAATTAGACTTTATGAGAATTTTCAAATTGGTCTAATGTATAGTATTTATGATAACCACTAATATTTTTTTGACAATAACCAACTTTTGCTTTATAAGGAAAATTGTTTTATTTTTTGTATTATTATAAGTATGTGACAATCAATAAATAAAAAAGAAAAAATTTCATAAAATAAGAATTATGTTATAATTAACAATGGGAGTTGTATTATATGAATTTAGAACAAGAAATAAAAAAAATTCAAGCAAGAAATAAAAAAGTAGAATTAGATAAATCATGGGAGACTAGTTGGACCAGAAGAGTAAGTATAATGATTTTAACTTATATAATAATTGTAATATACTCTTATTTAATAAAACAACATGATAATATATTACTTAGTTCGTTAGTACCTGTAATAGGGTTTACTTTATCAACTTTATCTTTAAAATTAGTAAGAAGATTGTGGGAAAAGATTAATTTATGAAGCAAAAGAGATTAATTGTTATTTCTGGTATATTAGTAATTATGTTCCTTAGCTTATTAATATTAGATTATTATAAAATAATGGCAAAGAAAAATATTAATTCTTCTCCTGTTAATAAAGAAAAAATATATGATTTAGAGTATGGTGATATTGCTTATGTATCTGATTATGTTAAAGTTGATAGATTAATTGATAAAAAAATAGAGTATAGTGATTTAGGAAAACAAATTATTAAATACACAATTATAGATGAAAATAATAAAAAAATTAATAAAGAATTAAACATAAATGTTATCGATACATCTGCTCCTGTAGTGATGCTGAATGAAAAATTAACTATAGTCAAAGACAGTGTGGATAAATTAACAGATAAAATAATGTGTGCAGATAATTATGATAAACGTCCATATTGTGAAATTAAGGGAGAATATGACTTAAATAAAGTTGGTATTTATCCTTTAACTTTTATCGCAAAAGATTCAAATGGAAATGAGTTAAATATTAATTTTGAATTAAATATAATAGAAAAAACAAATAATTATTCTAGTTCTAAAACGCCAATAAATGAAGTTATCAACAATTACAAAAATAGTCAAACCAAGGTTGGAATAGATGTTTCTAAATGGCAAGGAAAAATAAACTGGGCTGAAGTAAAAAAATCTGGTGTAGAATTTGCAATGATAAGAGTTGGATTTCAAAAGGGCTTTGGCAAAGATAATGCCCTTGATGAATATTTTCTAAATAATATTGAAAATGCTTTAAAGGAAGAAATTCCCGTTGGTATATATTTCTATAGTTATGCGACAACAAAGGAAGAAGCTGTATCTCAAGCCAAATGGGTAAAAGAACAAATTAAAGGCTATGATATTAAATTGCCAGTTGTGTTTGATTGGGAAAGTTGGAGTAAATTTAATATGTTAGATTTAAATCTTTATGAAATAAGTGAAATTCAAGAAACATTTTTAAATGAAATAAAATCTGCCAATTATAAAACAGCTCGTTATGGTAGCAAGAATTACTTAACATATGCATGGCAAGAATCTGAACACTTAACTTGGTTAGCTCACTATATAAACAATACTAATTATGAAGGTGAATACTTTATGTGGCAAATTTGTAATAATGGTATAGTTTCAGGTATAGATAGTTATGTTGATATAAATGTTTTATATGAATAAAGCATTTATTTTTTTATGTTATAATAAAAAGTCTTCTATTATTAATTGTACTTTATTAAAAATAATGGTATAATTTTTCCGGTATTGCCCCATAGCCAAGTGGTAAGGCATCAGACTCTGGATCTGACATTCCGTTAGTTCGAATCTAACTGGGGCAGCCAATTTAGAGGTGAATAATATGACAAACAAAGATCTTGCGGATTTATTATATCCTGATGTCAAAGAAGATATAGAGTTTTTAGAAAAAAAATATCCTGAGAGAAATTTACCAGAAGGTGCAGAAGTATGTAGATTTGCCCCTTCACCAACAGGAAGAATGCATATGGGGAATCTTTTTGCCTCTTTTATTCCAGAGGTAATTGCTAATCAATCTAAAGGGGTATTTATATTAAGAATTGAAGATACAGATGATAAAAGAGCAATTGAAAATGGAGTAAAACTAATTTTAGATGATTTAGAACATTATAATTATAATATTCACGAGCATCCATTGAAAGGTGGAAACTACGGACCATATATTCAAACTCAAAGACAAAATATTTATCACATAGTAGCTAAATATTTAGTTTCTATTGGAAGAGCTTATCCTTGTTTTTGTTCTGAAGATGACTTGGCAGAAATGAGAAAAATACAAGAAACCAAAAAAGATAGAATTGGTTATTATGGAAAATATGCTAAATGTCGTAACCTAACTTATGAACAAATTAAAGAAAAGATTGAAAATGGTGAAAAATGGGTATTAAGATTAAAATCTATGGGAGATTTTAATAAAAAGATTATCTTTAAAGATCTAGTTAAAGGGACTATCGAGCTTCCAGAAAATGATATTGATCAAGTTTTAATAAAATCTGATGGAATACCACCATATGCTTTTGCTCATGTATGTGATGATCATTTTATGAGAGTAACTATTGTTACTAGAGATGATTCATATATATCTTCTGTTCCATATCATTTAGAAATATGGGATGCTTGTGGTTTTAAAGCTCCAAAATTTGCTCATTTACTTCCACTAAATAAAAAAGAGGGAGAAACAATTAGAAAAATAAGCAAAAGAAAAGACCCGGAAGCAGCAGTTTCTTTCTACCATGAAAGAGGAATTCCAGTTGAAGCTATTAAATTATATTTTGCAACAATAATGAATTCTAATTTTGAAGGATGGTTCTTACAAAATCAAGATAAATCATATAGAGATTTTACATTCAATTTCAATAAAATGAGTACAAGTGGTTCATTATTTGATTTAGAGAAGCTTATTAACATTTCTAAAAATTATTTAAGCAAATTAAAAGCAAATGAGGTTTTTGAAGGATTAGATTTATGGTCTAAAGAATTTGATATAAAATTTAATGATTTAATAAATAAGTATAAAGATTATACAATTTCTATTTTAAATATTGAAAGAGAACAAAAGAAACCTAGAAAAGACTATGATTGTTATAGTACTATTAAAAATCATATATGGTATATGTATGATGAATTATTTTATGAGCAAGATAAAGAATATGAATTTCAAAATATTACAAGTAAAGATGAAATAGCTAATATATTAAAATTATATATGGAAAAATACTTTAATATTGACGATAAAGAACAATGGTTTAATAAAATGAAGGATTTATGTGATGAACTTGGATATGCAAGTGATATGAAAGCTTACAAAGAAAATCCTGATAATTTTAAAGGAAATATCGCTGATGTAAGTATGGTTTTAAGAGTAGCATTAACAACAAAATCGATGACTCCAGATTTATATGAAATTATGAAGAATCTAGGAGAAAAAAGAATTTTAGAAAGATATCAATTATTTTGGGATTGATATCTTTTTACTTAGTATTGAAATGAAGAATAATATATTGTAAAAAAACAAATGTTGTGTTAAAGTAATAATATCTTTTGTTGATAATTTCCCTGGCCCGTTGGTGAAATGGTTAACACATTGCCCTCTCAAGGCAACATTCACGGGTTCAAATCCCGTACGGGTCACCATAAAAAAATTAATCTCTTAAAAAAGAGATTTTTTTTGTAGTTTATTTCTATGTTATATTTTGTAAAGTTATGAAAAAATTGAAAAAATTATTCTTTAATAATGATATACGTGTTTTAAGAATATTTAGTAATAAAAAAAATATAAATAAATAGGTGAAGATCTTATGTATAAAGAATATTTTGAAATAATTAAAGACATAATAGATAATGAAGAGTTTAAAAAGAGAAAAGAATTTCATCACCATGGGGAAATATCCGTATATGATCATTCGCTTAAAGTATCATATTTAGCTTACAAAATCTCTAAAAAGTTTAAAAATTTAGATCATAGAAGTGTAGCTATTGGTGGATTGTTGCATGATTTTTATTTTAGAGATTGGCAAAGCTATAAAGAAAAACGTCCGTTTCTAAAAAAGCATGGTTTTGTTCATGCCCATGAAGCCTTAATAAATGCTGAAAAATATTTTCCAGAATTGATAAATAATAAAACAAAAAATATTATTGAAAGACACATGTTTCCTTTAAATATAAAGCCACCTAAATATAAGGAGGCATGGATAGTTTCTTTGGCTGATAAAATTGTCTCTTTAGAAACTTTGTTACAACCAAAATTCTTTTTGAAGTTATTTGGATTATAAAAGGGATAATGATATGCAAGATAAAAAATTAGAGTTAGTAAAAATGTTGTTAAATAAAGATTTAAAAAACAAAGATGAAAAAGAACTTTTTGAATTACTAGTAAAAAATCCACTTTCTATCGATGTCGATGAATATGATAAGAAAAAAGCTAAATTAGGAGATAAAATAGCTGATAAATTTACTAAATTTGCTGGTAGCTGGAAATTTATTATTGGATTTATCTTGTTTTTAGGTATATGGATAATAACAAATACAATTTTAATAAAAAAAGGATTTGATGAATATCCCTTTATTTTGCTAAACTTATTATTATCTTGTGTTTCTTCATTACAAGCGCCAATTATTATGATGAGTCAAAATCGTCAAGCAAAAAAAGAAAGTATGAGAAATAATAATGATTATCGTATTGACTTAAAAAGTGAACTAATTCTAGAAGAAGTATATTTAAAAATAAATAATATGTTAAATAATCAAAAGATAATTATTGATTTATTAAAAAAGTTTGAAAAGAAAAGTAAAGCCAAATAATAGCTCTTGTAAATTAACAAGAGTTATTTTATAATTGAACTAGAATAGAAGGGTATACATATGAAACAAGAAAACTTATCAGTTTGGAAAACTAGAATAAAAAATATTGTTAATATTCTTTCATGGACTCTTTTAGTGTTATTAATAGCTATTGCTATATTTTTAATGTATATTGGCATATCTTCAAAATTGTATGCAACAAAAGGTTCTGCTTATGAACCAAAATTCTCATTATATACTATAATAAGTCCAAGTATGCAACCTAATTTAAATGTTTATGATATTATTATTGATAAAAGAGTAGATGATGCTTCTAAAATAGAAATTGGAGATATAATAACATTCATTTCGAATAGTAGTATTTCAAAAGGAATGACAGTTACCCATAGAGTTATAGATATTATTCCAGATGAAGATGGTAAATTACAGTTTAAAACTAAGGGAGATTTTAATTTAACTCCAGATGGTGCTTATGTCACAGAAGGGGATATTTTAGGTAGAGTAATATTAAGAATCCCTCAATTTGGTCGGATCCAATTTTTCTTGGCAAGACAGGGAGGATGGCTTTTAGTTGTAGTTATACCTTCATTGATAGTCTTAATTAAATATATTGTTAAATTAGTAAAACTTACGAAAGTTCAAGAAAAAGTTGAACAAAGCATTGAAAAAGATGCAAATAAATCTAAAAATAAAAATATTTATAAAAAGACCCCCAAAAACAAAAAATAATCCTATTTGACAAAACTTTACAGATATGCTATAATTAAATTACTTGTGAATGATAGGGGACAAATGCAAGTTAAAATAGCTAGAAAGCTCATCATTTCATGGTGAGTTTTTATTTATAGGGGTTTTGGAAATGAATAAAATAAAGAAATTAATATTGAAAACAAAAATAAACATTATTTTGACAATTTTTTGGATAGTTTTATCCGGCTTATATTGGAATAAATTAGATATAAGTGCTTATGAAGATTACGCTATGGAAAGTTTAAATACTTCCACCATTGCTTTTGATGTAGAAGCAGAGAACGGATATATATTAAATGTTACAGACAATCCCCAAAAAGAAAATTTAGAAAAAATGGTATTAAAAGTTTATAACAATACATATATGAAAAATCACTATCAAATTGCTTTAAAAATTGATAAAAAATGTGACTATAATAAATTAAATATTTTAATTAATGATAGTGAATATAAATTAGAACAATTATTAATTCAGGAAGACGAAGAGTTTTATTATTTTATTTTAGGAGAAAATGAGTTAACAGATACTTCTGATATTTATAATATTAGTTTATTTGTAAACCGTGATGATGTCGATTATTTTTTAGAGCAAGATTATTTAATTGATTTTGTTGAATTAAGTTCAATGAAAGGTTAAACAATAACCTTGTTTTTTTTAATTCTTTTTGTTATTATTAAAGTGGTGAATGATATGAACTATAAAAGTAATATAAAAAAGCAATCTTATTTTATTGCAATATCAGCTATTTTACTTGCGATTGTAGTTAGTGGGACAAGTTATGCATTATTTTTTCAAGTTGATTCTAATTCTAACAATCAAATAGTAGAAACTGGATCTCTTGCGGTTACTTATGGTGATAATTCTCAAGCAATCACAGATACAGAATTAGTTCCAATGACCGATACAGATGCACTTAATAGTTCTACATTGATTTCTACAATATATGTTGAAAATAAAGGATCTTTGCCTGCAGATTATAGTCTAACTATAGGTAATGATATTGCTTCATTTCAAGCACGTGAAGGATATTCAGCCACAGACGAGCTATTAAGTCATGATTATATTAGGATAGCAGTATATAAAAATGGAGAGATGGTATTAGCACCTACTACGTTATCAACTTTATCAATATCTCAAGACAATACAGCAATGTACGAGTTACATTCTGGAAGTTTAGATGTAATATCTACAGGTGAAAGTACTGTTACTTATGCTATTAAAGTATGGATAGATAGTAATGCGCCTACAGATATCATTGGTGATTTTGTTTATTTAAAGGTTGATGTAACAAGTACAGTCGATGAAGATAAAGCGGCTACTAATGCATAGCTGTTTTTTTTATGATTTTATGTTATAATTCTTTTGGTGATAAAGATGCTTGTGTATGGAAGAAATGTATTAAAAGAATTAGATTTAAAAAAAATAAAAAAAGTTTATATAAATTCAAAAATTAATGATAAGTCAATTATTGAAAAATTAAAATGTCAAAAAATTAAATTTGAACTAGTAGATAATAAATTTTTAGACCGTCTAGTAAAGGGAAATCATCAAGGTATAGTTGTTGATATTTTTGATTATGAATACTATAATATAAACTCAATTAATGAGGAAAATTTTATTGTTATGTTAGATCATATTGAAGATCCACATAATTTGGGAGCAATTATAAGAACATGTGAATGTGCTGGAATAAAAAGTATAATTATTCCCAAGGATAGATGTGCATTAATTAATGAAACAACAATAAAAGTATCTGCCGGAGCAGTGGAAAATATTAAAGTGATTATGGTAAATAACCTCGTTAATACAATAAACGATTTAAAAAAGAAAGGATATTTCATATATGCTGCTGATATGGAGGGAGAAGACTTTCGTACTATAGATTACAGTGGTAAAAAATGCTTAGTTATTGGAAATGAAGGTAAAGGAGTAAGTCGTTTAGTAAGTGAAAGTTCAGATTATATAATTAGTATTCCTATGAAAGGAAAAATAAATAGTCTAAATGCATCAGTATCCGCAGGTATTTTAATTTATGAAATGATTAGGTGAGTTATGGATTATAACGATTATTCTGATAGTGAATTATACATGATGATTTGTGAAGATAATGAAGATGCTAAAGAAATATTATTTCAAAAGTATAAATATGTTCTTAATATAATTATAAAAAAATATAGTTATGTTGCTAGTCAAGTTGGAATTGATTCTAAGGAATTATATAGTGAGGCTTTATTAGGATTTACAGATGCAGTTAATGATTACAAAGATGATAAAAATGCTGTTTTTCCTACATTTTTATCATTATGTGTGAATAGAAGATTAAAAAAAGCCATAGTACATGCAAATGCTCAAAAAAACAAGATTTTAAATGAATCATACTCTTTAGATAAAATTTATGATAAAAGCGGAGTTCCTTTAATAGAATTGATAAAAGATGATAATAACAATGATCCGTTAATTCATATATCAGAGGAAGAACATTTTAATGAATTAGTGATAAAAATAAAAACAGAGTTATCAGAGTTTGAGTGTCAAGTTTTTGATTTAATGTTAAATGATTTTAGTTACATAGAAATTGCTGGATTGCTGGAAAAAACCCCAAAACAAATTGATAATACTATTCAAAGAATAAAAAACAAAGCCAAAGTAGTTTTAAAAAATGAAAATGTTATTTAAAAAACTTGCATAAATGCTAAAAATATGATAATTTATTAATGAACACGAAAGTGTTTTTTAATTTGCAAAAAAAAGAGGTAGGGTTATGAAAGAAACAAAAAAGAAAAGTACACCTAAGAAACAAGCAAAAAAGCAATCATTTTTTAAAGGGGTAAAAAGTGAACTAAAAAAAGTAAAATGGCCAGAAAAAAAAGAAGTAGTTAAGTATACAATTGCAACTGTCATATTTATAGTAATATTTATATTATTATTTGCTTTGTTAAATTTAGTATTATCAGCTGTAAAGGGGTTGTTCTAACATGGAAAAAGAATGGTATGTAGTTAACACTTATAGTGGACACGAAAGCAAAGTAAAAGAAAAATTAGAAGCTCGTACTGAGTCTATGGGAATGCAAGATTATATATATAGAGTTATTATTCCAGAAACTACAGAAGTTGAGATTAAAGATGGTGTAAAAAAAGAAAAAGTTAAGAAAATGTTTCCAGGGTATGTTCTTGTAGAAATGATTATGAGTGATGAAGCTTGGTATATAGTAAGAAATACTCCAGGAGTAACAGGTTTTATTGGATCCAGTGGTAAAGGCGCTAAACCAACACCATTATTACCTCAAGAAATAGATAGAATTTTATCTAGTATGGGATTAACAAGAGTAGATGTAGAAAGTGAATTAGCTATTGGCGATAAAGTATCAATTACTGATGGACCTTTCAAAGGAATGCTAGGTAAAATAGATTCAATTGATACAGAAAATAACCGTATTAATGTATTAATTGACTTATTTGGTCAAGAAACTCCAGTTGAAGTTGAACTCTATCAAGTTAAGAAAGATTAATGAACAAGAAGTTTTTTCTTGTTTTTTTAATTATCAAAAAAGAAGTATTTCAAATACTTCTTAATTGTTTTTAATATTTAATTTCTTTTCTATCATTGCTACAATTCCATATAAAATGAAAGATATTATTAATAAGATGAATATACCACTCATAACAAGATTTAAGTTAAATATTTGGGTTCCATAAATGATTAAATAACCAATTCCTTCTTTACTAACTAGAAATTCTCCCATTATTACCCCAATTAATGTCATTGAAACATTTAGTTTTAAAGAAGATATAATTGTAATAAAACTATTTGGTAAGACTAAGTGAAAAAGAATCTGTATTTTAGAAGCTTTAAAAGATTGTAATAATTTAATTTTATTAGACTCAGTATTTTTAAAGCCGTTATGAATAGTAATAATAGTAACTATTAAGTTTATTAACAACGCCATAACAATAACACTTTTTATGTTTGCTCCGGCAATAATTATAATTAAAGGTCCAAGGGCAACTTTAGGCATAGAGTTTAATAAAATTAGAAATGGTTCAACAATTCTAGCTAGAAATTTGAATTCGTAGAGAATTATTGCAATTATTATTCCAAGTGACCCACCAAGAACAAAGGAAATAACTATTTCATATAATGTTTTTAAAATATGATTAAATAAATTATTAGAGATAATTAATTCTTTTATTGTTTTTAACATTCTAGAAGGACTAGAATATATAAAGGTATTTATATATTCCTTAGAAGCCAAAAATTCCCAAATAATGAAAAAAATTATTACAATAGATATTTGAATAAACAAGACCATTAATTTTTCAAAACGTATTTTTTTTAAATATTTTTTTTGGTTATCCGACATTGACATCTAAGTCCCTCCATATTTTAGAATAATAGATAGGAAACTCTTTAGTATTTCGATTATTTATTGGGCTTGATTTATTGGTTAAATTAATTTCATATATATTTTTAATTGTGCCAGGCCTTTTCGATAAAATGACAATTCTATCTGCTAAGCTAATAGCTTCAGCTATATCATGTGTTATCATAATTACAGTTTTATTTTCTTTTTTTATTATTTTATAAACATCGTCGCTTACTGCCAATCTTGTTTGATAATCTAATGCGCTAAATGGTTCATCAAGAAATAATATATCAGGATTAATTGCAAGAGTTCTAATTAAAGCAACTCTTTGAATGCAGTGAAGACATTTTTTGTTAATTTCCTTTATTTATAAGGGTTAGTTTGATACCTGATTCAAGCACTTTTTTTAACCTAAAGGATATATATTTTATTAAAGTTTAACTTTTTAGTTTAATTAATTTTTTATTTATGTTAAGAAAGTTTTATTCTATATAGGTTTTAAGAAAGTGTCCTAATGCAACCTATATTTTTTAATTTTTAGAGTTATTATTTGCTAGTTTTATTTGCCCATTTTCTAAAAATAACACCATTCTTTGATTTAACTCTGTAGCCAATACTTATTATCATATCTAAATTATAGTAATCTAACTCTCTGGTTTGAGTTTTGTTTGATAAAGCCCCGTGTTGAGTGGTATGTGCAAATTTTGCACATACCTCGTTTTTATCTAATTCATTCTCTTTAAAAACATTATTAATATGTCTGGTAATAACAGTTCTATCTCTACCAAATAGCTTAGCCATTTGATCTAATGATAACCATACTGTTTCATCTTTCATATTTACTTCGAGTTTTACATTTTGATTTTCAAATAGTATAATTTCATTCTTCATATATTTTTACCTCCTTTACTATGTATTTGGATTTTGAATAGAAAGTATATCTCTATTCAAAATTCCATTTAATTTGTATATCTCTACTTTTGTTTTCTTCATTTAACTTCCCGATATAGATTTTATCTAGAAATTCATCAACAATAACTTTGTTTAATTCTGTTAGTTCTTGATATTTGCTAAATATCTCTTTATTATTCTTTGAAGATTCTTCTTTCATTTTATAATAGGCAATTTCATTAGTAATAGATTTAATTTGATCTTTATAGGTATCTTCATCTTTATTATAATTTGATATTAAATCTTTAAATTGTTCTGCTGTAATAACACCATTAACTTTATCTTCATAAATATTTTTTAAATAGTTTCTAGTTTTAGAAATTTTATTTTGAATATCGTTTCTTTGTTTTTCTAAAGCTTTAATCTTTTTCTTAAATCTACTATCAACTTTTTTAGAATCTAAATTTTCTAATTCTTCCTCATCATAAAACTTTTTAATCTTCTTGTTAATTGCATCTAATACTAGATTTGCAAGTTCATCATATCTAATTGAAGATTTATTTTCACAATCATCATATCCATCACGATTATTAGAACAAACTAAATATTCGTGTTTTTTAGTATTCTTTTTTCTCATATAGTGTCCACATTCGTGGCAGAATACTTTACCAGAGAAGATATGAACAGCACCTGTTATACTCATTGGTTTAGTTCTTTCTTTCATAGCAACTTGGACTTTATTAAATGTTTCTTCATCAATGATAGCTTCGTGAGTGTTTTCTATTTTTATCCATTCGCTTTTATCTTTATTTCTAATCTTATGATTTTTATAACTAACAGTAGTCCTTTTACCTTGTATTAAATGTCCTAGATAAACTTCGTTCGTTAGAATTGTCCTAATAGCATTTGTAGTCCATTTTATTTCTTCACGAGGTCTATTACTTATTACATTTAATTTAATACCTTTTCGGTATTTATAAAGTGATGGACAAGGTATTTCTTTACTATTTAAATATTTAGCAATACCTGTAAATCCCAATCCTGTTAGGTATAAATTATAGATGTTTTTTACAATTTCAGAAGCAACGGGATCGACGATTAATTTGTTATTATTATTTGGATCAATCTCATAACCAAATGAGGCGAAAGGAGAAATGAATTCTCCTTGCTTCATCTTGGAGTTAAAAGCACTTCTTATATTATTTGAAACATCTTCTAAATACCACTCATTAACTAGACCATTAATTTGTCTTGATTTCTTATTTCCTAGAATTTCAGTATCAGCATTATCAGATAAACCGATAAACCTGATATTCCATTCTTTAAACTTGTTATTGATATATTTTTCAACGATTTCCATATCTCTTGAAAATCTAGATTGACTTTTACATAATACAATATCAAGTTTTCTGTTTTCGCAATCTCTAATTAATCTTTCAAATTCAGGTCTATAAGTTCCTGCTCCAGATAAATCCTCATCACAATATTCATCTATTAAAGCAAATTCAGGATGCTTATTAATATAATCGATAAGAATATTTCTTTGATTCTTAATAGATTCACTATCATCATCTTTGTTTATTTTATCTCTATCTTCATTAGATAATCTTAAATAAATGCCAACTCTTAATACTTTCTTACTCTCAACACTCTCCATTTTATTCATAACTATTACCTCCTAACTTAAGGTAATAATTAAGTTTAAAGTTAAACTTATAACCAATAATATTATAACATTTATTCAGAATAATTAACATTAAACTCCAATAATTCAATGATTTTATACAATTTTTTATTAACTATTTCTTTTAGCTCCGTATCAGTTAATTTTTTATCTACAATATCAATAATATTGTATGTCATTGTTAAACTCCTTTCATACTCAAGTTTGAGAGATAAAAAGACATTTGTAATAACTTTCTTGTAAATTTTTCTTCATACTATCAATCCTCCAATCATTACTTAAATTTAATTTTGGTACATTTTTTATAAAAAGGTTAATATTAATTTATAATTACATTTATACAATATATATTTTTTGTTTTGGCTACAAAAGTCTTTTTTTAATATTAAGAGTTAAATACTTACATTCATATTTCAAAATCATCAGATTTACCTTTTTCAGGTCTTTCATACTTACGATTTACTTCTCTAGCATAGTATTCCATATCATCATAATTAATGTCATAATTATGTGAGAAGTGAATTCCAATTTTATGACCTAATGCTCTGCAAATCTTATCACAAAAGTTAAACATCTTTGTCTTAAAGTTATTGAATGTTTCTTGTAATTCATTAACTTTATCTTCAAGTTTTTTTATAATAGAATTTTTTTCATTGATGATAGATTTTTGTTTAGATATTGCTTGTTGTTGTTCATAAATTCTCGTATCTCGTTCTTTAATAGCACGACCATCTTTTGATCTTTTATTTCTTTCAAACTCAATTTTCATTTCATTAATTTTGTTCATTTAAATCTTCAATTTCTTTTTGAGCTTTGGTTATATGATGTTTATTATCTCCGATGTTTCCACGAAATAATTTATATCCTTTTTCAGTAATATATTTGTTATAATCATCTTGTGTTTTTGCATAAGATGTTTTACCACCTAATGACTTCCAAAACTGATCACAATTCAAAAATTTGCCTTGTTCTACTTTGAAAATATTTTTACCATTTTCATCTTTTTTTTGTACAGGATACATTTTTTTATTACCCTTTTTATCTATACCTTCTCTATAAATTAGATTTCCATTATCATCTGTTTCAAAAACTTTTCTTCTAACTTCATCTACAATAGGCATAAAGTAAAAGTGCATATGTGGAGTATCTTCATCATAATGAATCTCTGCATAAACTATATTGTCTTTACCAACAAGTTCTTCTAAAAAGTTATATCTATAATCAAAAAAGTTTTTAACTTTTTCTGGAATATCATCTTCACTTTTTATATCAAGAACATAAATTGGTTTTCCTTTATTATCTCCAACTCGATGAGTCCGATCACTTGCTTTAAACTTCATTCCCAAACTTTGAAAAAATCTTTTCCACTCGTAACGATAGCACCATTTAGTAAATTTGTGTTCTTGCCATCGTTATAATATATTTTATTTTCTTTCAATAAAGAATAGACTTGTTCTTGTAAAGTTGATTTAGAAAGTGGAACATAACTATAATTAAATCTAGTTCTATCTTTATCATAATTTCCTGTACCTTTCCTTTGAGTTAACTCTACACCAAGCCCACCTAAATCACTTGCTTTATAAACAAGAAATTGAATTTCTTAATGATAATAAGCCTTTATTCTTTCAAAAGAAAAAACTAGAAGAACATAATCAAAAGCTCAATGATTGTTATGAGAAAATGTCAAATTGTTATGTAGAAATTGGAGAAGAGATAGATTTTTTAATAGTAATGAGAGATGGTATATCAATTAAAGCAAAATAAAATCAGAAATTAATATAGATTTATTTTAGAAATAAAAATATTGTAGTATAATTAATAAAGAAGGAGTTAGAAAATTATATGAAAAAGAATAAAAAAATAATTATTGGAATAGTTATTATTGTAATTTTAATTATTGCAGTTATAGGGATTATATTTTTAAAAAATGATAGTTTTAATAAAGAAGATACAAAAGAAGAGATTTTATATACAGCATATGTTAAAATAAATCCATTAGTAAAAATAACTTTCAAAAATTATAAATATGAGTGTGATAAGGGAATTTGTTATGATTATAAAGAAGAAGTGACAAAAATAGAACCTTTAAATGAAGATGCTGAAAAGCTTGTAAAAGATTTAGATGTTGCTGGTAAAAGTATAATGGATGTTTTTAGTATTCTTTGTAAAACTGCTCGAGACAATGGAAAAGTATTTCAAGAAATGAATATTATAACTGATTACAATCGATTTGATAATAAAAAAATTAATGAAAACTTAGAATTAAATGCTGTAATAAAATTTCAAGAACATTTAAATGAAGAAGAAATAATAAGTGAATATAAAGTGAATAAATATAGTGTTACTTTTGATTCTAACGGTGGTAGTAAGATAGAAGAGCTTATCACTTTAGATGGTGAAATAATTAGTAAACCAAGTGATCCTACCAAAAGTGGTTATAAATTTTTAGGTTGGTATTTAAATGATAAATTATTTGATTTTTCAACTAAAATAGAAGAAAATATTACCTTAATAGCTAAGTGGGAAAAAGAAGAAAGTAAAACTAATACAAATACAAACACTAATACTAATACTAATACTAATACTGGTACAACAAATACTACTTGTCAATCTAAAAAATTTGATCATAAATATTCTTATGTTTATAATGATTATGACACTTGTATGAAACAAGGTAATTTGGCCTTCTTTGATATAAGTGATAATATTAACCCTAATGTATTTACCTATAATTGTGAGGAAATAACTGATGATTGTGGTAAAAAATACTATGGGGTATCATTTAATGTTTACAATAATGAAACTGAACAAGTAGAAAAATGGTATTATTAAAATAAAGAAGTATAAGATATAAATTGAGAGTTAGAGAAAACTAATTAAAAAATCAAAATATAATAAAAATTTATAAAGTTTTGTATAGGTGATACTTGACTTTATTATGAGAGGAATGAAAGTTATAATGAAAAAAATATTAAAAAACAAGAAAGTAATAATTGGGTTAGTTATTATTTTATCACTTGTTATTGTAATAGGGTGTGTTTTAGTGTTTGGAGGCACGAAAGATAAAACAGAAGGCGGTAAAGTTTTAAAAGAAGATACTTTTACTGCTTATGTAAAAATAAATCCTTTGGTAAAATTAACCTTTAAAGCATCTTATT
>CAMEEZ010000019.1 GCA_945915275.1 uncultured Mycoplasma sp. | reverse complement strand
TTGCCTCGTAGCCAAGCGGTAAGGCATCAGACTTTGACTCTGACATTTCGGTGGTCCGAATCCACCCGAGGCAGCCAGATTTGTCCCGTTAGCTCAGCAGGTAGAGCATTTGACTTTTAATCAAAGGGTCCCGAGTTCGAATCTCGGGCGGGACACCATTTTGTATAATAACTGACATTTGTCAGTTTTTATTTTTTTTATAAATAAAATACGTTATTATACTCCCTTTGATTAAACAAATTATTAATATTCTACTTTTCTTTTAATTGTATTATTGAATTAGTCATTTTATAAATTGATTGAAAATATCTAATAATCTAGTTATAATATGACTTAGGTGATCGTATGTCTAAAAAGCAATTAAAGAAAATAGAATCTTCAAGAAAAGATTATAAAAAAATCATGTTAATTATAGTTTTATTTATCTTACTCGGAGGAATAATATTATCAACATTTTTAAATTCTAGAAAGATAAAAAATAAAAATTCTAATAATGGCGTTGAAACAATAGAGTTAAAAGAATTTATTGAAATTGATGTTGATGAAGCAATAAATAAAATTAATAATAAAGAAACATTCGTTTTATATATTGGATACACTGGATGCCAAGCTTGTGAAAAATATAATCCAATTCTTAAAAGAGTGCAAACGCAAAAAGATTTTATTACATATTATTTAGACTACAAATCTATTAATAAAAATTCTAATGCTTGGAAAAAATTAATTAAAGCAGTAGATGTTAAGCAAAGTTTAACAGTAAGTATTGATGAAAAAAATGAAAAAATTGATGATAAAGTAGGAAATATTATGAAAAAATATGGCTATACACCTGTTACTATTTATTTCATAAATGGAGATTGTGCAAATGCGTATATAGGGTCAATGAGCTCCTCAGAAATTAGTGATTTTTTAGGTTTTTGATAATCATACTTTTAAGGGAAAAAAATAGTTGCATAAAAATCATTTATATAATATAATTAACTAGAAGTTTTGTCTTGGTTTAGAGAAACTCCGATTCTTTACTAAGATTAAACGGATAATATGAAAAAGGAGGAAAATTAATATGGCAATGACAAAAGAAGAAAAAGCAAAAATAATAAAAGAATTTGCTAAATCTAAAAATGATGTTGGAAGTGCAGAAGTTCAAATTGCAATTTTAACAAGAGAAATAAATGACTTAACTGATCATTTAAAAACTCATATTCATGATTTTCATTCTAAAAGAGGTTTATTTATGAAAGTTGGAAGAAGAAAAAAACTTTTAAATTATCTTAAAGAGAATGATGTAGTAAGTTACAGAAATGTTATTAAAAAATTAAATATTAGAAAATAAGGCACTGTTTTTTATAGTGCTTTTTTATTGTTTTTAAGAGGTGGAAGATGAAAAAAATATTTAAAATGGATTTTCTTGGTAGAGAATTAGTAGTTGAAACTGGAGAACTAGCAAAGCAAACTAATGGAGCAGCTTTAGTTAGATATGGTGATACAGTAGTATTATCAACAGTAGTAATGGGTAAAAATACTGTAACTCAAGATTTTTTCCCTTTACAAGTTTTATATCAAGAAAAATTATATTCAGTAGGTAAAATACCTGGTGGATTTATTAAAAGAGAAGGACGACCTAGCGATGAAGCAACGTTAGCTGCTAGAATTATTGATAGGCCAATTCGTCCAATGTTTGATGAAAATTTAAGAAATGAAATCCAAGTTGTAAACACTGTTTTATCTGTTGATCAAGATAATACTCCAGTTATGACAGCATTATTTGGATCTAGTTTGGCTTTAGGAATTAGTGATATTCCTTTTGATGGACCTGTATCAGGTGTAGTAGTAGGAAAAGTTGGGAAGAATTTTGTAATAAATCCTACTGCCGAGGAACTTGAGAAAAGTGTACTAAATTTAACTGTTGCAGGAACTAAAGAAGCAATTTGTATGGTTGAAGCTGGGGCATCTCAACTTTCTGAAAAAGAAATGCTTGATGCAATAATGTTTGGGCATGAACATATCATTAAATTATGTGAATTCCAAGAAAAAATTATCAAGGAAATAGGCAAAGAAAAAGTTGAATTAGTTTTAGCTACAATAGATAAAGAAGTAGAAGAAGATGTAAAAGCATTTGCTACTGAAAAAATGTTAGAAGCTATTCAAATAAAAGATAAATTGAAAAAATATGAACGTATAGATCAAGTTAAACAAGAAACTTTAGAAAACTTTGCCGAAGTATATGCTGAAAAAGAAAATGTTGAAGAATTATTAAAACAAGTAAAAAAAGTTGTTGATAATATAGAGGGTGCTGAAGTTCGTCGTTTAATTACGGATAAAAAAATTAGACCAGATGGACGTAAAATGGATGAAATAAGACATTTAGATGCCTTTGTTGATTTACTTCCACGTACACATGGCTCAGCAGTTTTTACTAGAGGTGAAACACAAAGCTTAGCTACTACGACTTTAGGAGCTTTAGGTGAACATCAAATTTTAGATGGACTTGGACTTGAAGATACAAAGAGATTTATGTTGCATTACAATTTTCCGGCATTTAGTGTTGGTGAGGTAGGAAGATATGGAGCGCCAGGAAGAAGAGAAATAGGTCATGGTGCTTTAGGGGAAAGAGCTTTAGCTCAAGTAATACCTTCCGAAGAAGAATTCCCATATACAATTAGAGTTGTTAGTGAAATTTTAGAAAGTAATGGTTCAAGTTCACAAGCAACAATATGTGCAGGATGTTTAAGTTTAATGGCTGCTGGGGTTCCAATTAAAGCGCCAGTTGCAGGAATTGCTATGGGATTAATAAGTAATGGTAAGAAGTATACTATTCTTACAGATATTCAAGGGTTAGAAGATCACATGGGAGATATGGACTTTAAAGTTGCAGGAACTCGTGATGGTATTACAGCTTTACAAATGGATATAAAAATAAAAGGCGTAACTAAGAAAATTCTAAAAGAAGCATTAGAACAAGCAAAAAAAGCCCGTTTAGAAATTTTAGATGTCATGCAAGATGCTATTAAAGAACCTAGAAAAGAACTTAGCCCATATGCGCCAAAGATATCAACATTTAAAATTGATCCTGAAAAAATTAAAGAAGTTATTGGTCGTGGTGGAGAAACAATCACTAAAATTATCCTAGAATCTAGTAATGTTGATTCAGTAAATCATAAAGATGCAGTAAAAATTGATATTGAAGATGATGGTAGAGTTGTAATATATCATACTGATAAAGATATTATTGCAAAAGCCCAAAAAATGATTGAGGATATCGTAAAAGTTGTAGAAACTGGAGATATCTATACTGGAAAAGTTGTTAAAGTTGAAGATTTTGGATGTTTTGTAGAATTATGGCCTGGATGTGAAGGATTAGTACATGTTTCACAACTAGCATATGAAAGAGTTAATAAACCAAGCGATATAGTCAAAGTTGGTGATGAAATAATTGTTAAATCTTTAGGTTATGATAATCGCGGAAGATTAAATTTAAGCCGTAAAGAAGCATTACCAAAACCAATAGAAAAGGAAGATTCTTCAAAGAAAGAAGAAAAACCAAAAAAAGAAAAGAAAACAAAGAAAAAGGCTGAATAACAGTTTTTTTCTTTTTTGTGTTATGAAGTTTAATGAAATAATATAAGTAATAAAAATAATTAAGATGGGAGGAAGTAATTTATGAATGAGTTGGAATTAGAAAGAAAAAATTTGGAATATTCTTTAATAGTTTTGGAGAAAACTTTAGAATATGAAGAAGAAAAAACTGATGAAATTAGAGTTATGTGTCGAAAAGAACCGGAAAGATATGAAGGCTTATTGATGTTATATGAAGGACATTTAAAAGCATTAACATCATCAAAAGATAAACCGTATTTTGCTAGAATTGATTTTAGTGAAACTGGAGAAAATTCTCAAAAATATTATATAGGTAAACATGGTTTTGATGATGAAAATAACAATCCTGTTGTAATTGATTGGAGAGCGCCAATATCTTCTTTATATTACGATTCCGAAGTAGGAAAATGTAGTTATAAAGCACCTTCGGGTATAATTAAAGGAACTTTAGATTTAAAAAGGCAATTTGAAATTGAAAATAAAGAACTTCTCTCATTTTATGATGTAGATATAGTGAGTCGAGATGTTTTGTTACAAAATATTTGAATGAAAATAATACTGCAAGAATAAAAAATATTGTTAGTACAATTCAAAAAGAACAAAATGATATTATTCGAAGACCAATAAGTGAAAATATTATTGTTCAAGGAGTAGCAGGTTCGGGAAAAACTACTATAGCATTACATAGAATAGCTTATTTGGTTTATACTTACAAAGAAATTATTAAACCAAATGAATACTTAGTTATTGGCCCTAATCAAGTATTTATGAAATATATAAATTCTGTTTTACCAGATTTAGATGTTAATGGCGTAAGTCAATTTACGTTTGAAGAGTTTTGTAAAAAATATATAAATGATAATTTTATAATAATTGATTCATCTAAAAAATTAAGTAAGTATATTAATAAAGAAATAACTAATGATATTGATAAATTTAAAAACTCTTTAAAATATAAAAATATGCTAAATCTATTTATGAATGAATATATAGGGAATATAATTAAAAATGATTTGAAAGTTGGAAGTTTTGTAATTTTAAGGAAAGATGAATTATCTAAAATATATGAAGAAGTTTTACAAGGACGAGACAACTTAAACATGATTTTAGAACGTTTTATCTTAATGGCATCAACGTATATACTAAACGAAAAATCAAGAATACTTGATCAACTAAATAAACATTATTTTAAATTGTTTGAAGAAACATTAGATGCCAAAAAGAAAAATGCGATTACTAAAGAGTTGAATTTTATTAGAAGTGAACTTGCTAAAGGATGTAAAAGTTTAATTCGTAAAAGTCTGGATAAATATAAACTCTCTCCATTAGAATTGTATAAAAAGTTTTTAAATAATATTTCTAAGTATGATTATTCAAATTATAAACACTTAAAATATTTGAAAGATATTACATTACAAAATATAAAAGAAGAAAAGATTGATTTTGAAGATTTAGCGTCTTTATTATATTTAAAATATAAGACTTCAGACTGTAAAGAATTATTAGAAATAAGACATACAATTATTGATGAAGCACAGGATCTAGGAGAGTTTAATTACTCAGTTTTAAAAGATATTCTTGGTAATTCAACATTTAGTATATTTGGTGATTTAGCACAATCTATTTATGAATATCGTGGGGTAAATACATGGCAAGATGTTGATAAAGTTATAAATGGTGTTGATATAGTTAATTTTAATAAGAGTTATCGTACGACAGATGAAATAATGAGTGTAGCAAATAAAATTGCTAAGCATCTAAATTTAAATGAAGCAGAACTTACTGTTAGACATGGAGAAGAAGTTAAATTTTATGATATAAAGAATTCAGATTATGCTATTAAAGTAAAAGAAATGATAACCACTTTAAAAGAAAAAGGTAACAATACTATTGCTATAGTTTGTAAAACAGAAGAATTATCTTTAAATTTAAATAAATCTTTAAAAGAGATAGGCTTAGACATTCCTAACTTAACAATACATGATGATGTTACAAATGAAGGTTTTAAAATATGTACCGTTCCATGTTCTTTAGTAAAAGGATTAGAGTTTGATGGAGTTATAGTTGTAGATGCTTCCGAAGATAATTATTCATCTTCAAATAATTTGGATATGAAACTTTTATATGTAGCGATTACAAGAGCATTGCATAATGTTGTTATTCTTTATAATGAAGAAATTACAAAGACGTTATTATAAATATTTATATGTATGGAATTAGTTGATGTGGAATTTGGATTATCTTGTTTTGTTTGGATAATTAATTCAAAAAATGAAAAATAAAAAAATGTAATCTTTTGCGATTACGTTTTTAAATGCTTTCTTTTCCAACATCAACCCATTTTAAGTATTTAGATGTTTCTTCAAGTTCTTTAATTGTTAGTTCTATTGCACTATTACTACTCCCGCATGCAGGAAATACAGTTTCGTACTTTTTTAATGATTTGTCTAAATAAACACTAATACCTTCATTAATTCCAAAAGGACAGACACCACCAGCAGCATGACCTATTATTTTTTCAACATCATCAAAGGGAATCATTTTAGCTTTAGTGTGAAATTCAGATTTATATTTACTATTATCAATTTTTATATCTCCAGCTAAAACAATTAAAATTGGTTTATCATTTACTAGAAAAGACATTGTTTTAGCAATCCTGCCTTGTTCACAGTTTAATAATTTAGCAGCTAATTCTACTGTTGCACTTGAAGAGTCAAATTCAATTATTTTATTATTTAAGTTATATTGTTTAAAATATTCTTTCACTTTACTTATAGCCATATTAATACTCCTTAATGTATAAATCAACATATTCTTCTAAAGATAAATTATTTTCGTAAATAATTTTAGCAGCATCTTTTCCAACATATCGAATATGCCAACTTTCTGCAATATATCTTGTTATATCTTTATTTTCTTCAGTATATCTTAAAATAAAACCGTATTTATAACAATTATCTCTAATCCATAATTCATCTTCTTCATTTAATCTTTTTCCTGATACATCTCGATTGGCTAAATCTATTGCATATCCTGTTTGATGTTCAGAGTTACCTGGTCTTGCAGAATACGCATCTGCTTTTTCTTTACCATCACGATTTACATAAGAAGTATATAGTTCATTTTGCCAAGCATAAGAACGATAAGATGTTGTTTGATATAAGTTATGTCCATCTTTTTTTGCTGCTAAGAAAAATTCTTTTAAATCATTAACCATTTCTATTTTAATAATATTTCTAGCATATTTATCAGGTACTCCGGCAATTTCAGTTATGTCATAATTTACTGTATCAATAGAAACTAAATCGCTAGGAACATAACCATCAGGTAATTTATTATGTTTATTTACTATTACCCAAAAGTCATCTGGATTTTTAATTGTATTCATATTTTCATAATCAGGAATATCTAAATCAATATTGACAAAAGTCACAACTTTACTATAATCATAATCTGGATTTTCTTTTTTATAATTATTATATCTATCAAGTTTATCAACATTTAAATTTTTGATTTCATAATAATTTGTTAAATCTTGGTGTTCTAAGTTTAATAATTTATTAATGTTTTTATCACTTAAATGTTTAAAAATTAAATTTATTTCTTTAGAATTATATTTTTTATCTAACAAAGTATTAACATTTTTTAAAAAATTTTCTTTTTCAACATAATCAATTTCATAATAGTATTCATCATAATTACTATTATAATTTTTATCACTCATAAAAACTGTTAAAGTATCGTTTTTTTCTTTTTTGGAATGATAATTATTTATTAAATTTATTACAATTAAAATAATTAAACATATGATTATTAAAGTTATAATAAATATGTTATTTTTGTTTTTTCTTTTTTTCATTGTATCACCTTAATTAATTATATCATTAAATTTTATTAATAGCATAATTTTTATTAGAGGTGGGATAATGAAAAAAGCGTTCTTTTTTATAATTTCTTTTTTAATAATTATTAAAGGTTGTTTTGCGGCAGAAGATATAGCGCCAAATTCTAAAAGTGCAGTTTTAATGGAAATGTCAACAGGAGAAATATTATATGAGAAAAATTCTCATGAACAGCTTCCTCCAGCTTCAATGACAAAAGTTATGAGTATGTTATTAATCATGGAAGCAATTGACGATGGAATAATTAAATTGTCAGATGATGTACAAATTAGTGAAACAGCATCAAGTATGGGAGGAAGTCAAGTATTTTTAGAGGCTGGAGAAACATATCCTGTTGAAGAACTATTAAAAGGGGTTGCTATAGCATCTGGAAATGATGCGGTTGTCGCTTTAGCTGAAAAGGTTTCGGGGTCAGTGGATACCTTTGTTGAAAAGATGAATCAAAGAGCTAGTGAACTTGGTATGAAGGATACTGTTTATAAAAATCCTCATGGGCTAGATACAGAAGGCCATATAACAACTGCATATGATATGTCATTGGTTGCTAGAGAGCTTTTAAAACATGAAAAAATATTAGAATACACAAAAATTTATGAATATTATATGAAGAAGCCCGATAATTCAACAACTTGGTTGGTAAATACTAATAAATTAGTGAGATTTTATGATGGGGTGGATGGGTTAAAAACTGGATTTACTGCGGAAGCAAAGTATTGTTTAACTGCGACTGCTAAAAAAAATGATATGAGATTAATAACTGTTGTAATGGGAGTAGAATCATCAGATCTTCGAAGTGGTGATACAGTTAAAATGCTAAATTATGGTTTTAATGGATATAAATTAAATGTTTTAAAGAAAAAAAATGAAATATTAAAAGAAGTAAAAATTGAAAAAGGTGTGAAAGATAAAGTTGGATTGACATTAATAGATGATGCTACAGATTTATTAAAAAATGATAATGTTAAGAAAAAATATAAATATAAAATTAATATCAACAGTGTAACAGCACCTATAAAAAAAGGTGATAAGGTTGGAATTGTAAAAATTATAGATGAGGAAGGAACGATTGTTGAAGAAGCTGATATTACTGTAATAGAAAATGTTAAAAAAGCTAATTTTTGGGATTATTTTAAAAATAATTTAAAAGAAGTTTTGATTGGAAAAAATATATAAATTAAATTTTAATTATTTTTTTAATACAAAAACAAAATTTTTCTTGCAAAATTTTATGCTTTTGATTATAATATACATTACAAATTTTTATTTGTAGATAGGGGGAATCATATGAAACGCAAAATATTTTTGATTTTATCAATAGTTGTATTTTATATGACAATGGTCAGTTTGCCAATAAATGTAGTGGCATCTGAAGGAATATTAAAAGGAGATGGATCTGAATCTAATCCATGGTTAATTGAAGATTTAAAGGATTTAGAACAGTTCAGAGACAATGTGAATGATACTACGGCATCAAAAAACTACAGAGGAGAATATATAAAATTAACCACTGATTTAGATATGTCTTCTATAACCAATTGGATTGCTATTGGTAAAAATAGTAGTTATGTTTTTTCAGGAATATTTGATGGAGGAAATCATACAATATCAAATATGACTACTGGAGTTAATGGGGGAAATGCAGGATTATTTGGATATAATAGTGGTACAATTAAAAATATTAAATTTAACAATTGTAAAATATCTGAAGGATCAGGAAGTACAATTACAGATGGTGGAATTGTAGCTGCTAAAAATAATGCAAATGGTATTATTTACAATATTGTAGTAAATAATACTATTATTAATGTTTCATCAGGAAGTGGCAGTGGATACCATGGATTAGGTGGAATAGTTGGATACAATTTAGGAACAATTGATAGTTGTGCTAATATTGGTGGTTCAATTACTTCTACAACTAATATGAATTATAAAAGAATTGGTGGAATTGCTGGCCAAAGTAAAGGTGGAGTTATAAGAAACTCATTTAATACAGCTAATATTGATGCCAAAAGTAGCACTGTTGGTGGAATAGTTGGAGATAACAATGTTTATGGTGATGGTTATTCAAGAACAATCATAGAGAATTGTTATAACTGGGGTGCTATTAAAGGTCACGCTCAAGTTGGTGGTGTAGCTGGTGAAAACACTGGTGGAGCATATCTTAAAAACTCTTATAATGCTGGAGCAACAACGGCAATTTATGGTTCTGATTATGCAGGTAGCATTGTTAGAAATAATACTAATGGAGATATAAACAATGCGTTTGGAATAGTTGGAGGAAAAGATAATTCAACTTCTTCTTTAGTTGGATATGGTTCATGTGAGGCTGGTCAATGCCATAAAGTTCAAAACAATCCAACCGAATTAGAAGCTTTAAAAAATTCATTAAATGCTTGGGTAGATGCAGAAAATACTAAAGCTGGAAAAGAAGTTTATAAACATTGGTATATAGATTTAGAAACTGGCTATCCTATATTTGCACCTTCTGTTACAATTACTTTTAATGCTGGAGCTAATGGAAAATTTAGTGATGGTAGTGCTACAAAAGTTATTAATACATATGCAGGTGTTACTTGGGATAATTCTTGGGTTCCCGATGTAGAAGTTAATGATGGTTGGCTATTAGATGATTGGGATAAAGAGTTTCCAACGGTAGTTACTAAAAGTGAAGTTTTTACATTTAAATATTTAAAAGATGAAAATAAAAATGAAATTCCGGATATTTATGAAAAGAAAGTAACATTTAAAATAGAAAATGGAACTTGGGATGGAATAGATAATAAAGATAAAGTAGTATATGTAAAATTATTAGATGAATCAGGAAACTACAGTGAAAAAGGAACAGGAACATTAACTGTACCAACAGGAATGAAAGCAAATGAAGGATTTACTAAAGGTTCATGGGATAAAGAAGTACCTGTAGAGGTAACTGGAAATAATGATGAAACATATACATACTCATATCAAAAAATAATAACAAAGAAAGTAACATTTAAAATAGAAAATGGAACTTGGGATGGAACAGATAATAAAGATAAAGTAGTATATGTAGAATTATTAGATGAATTAGGAAACTACAGTGAAAAAGGAACAGGAACATTAACAATACCAACAGGAATGAAAGCAAATGAAGGATACACAAATGGAGCTTGGGATATAACTGTTCCAAATCAAATAACAAAAGATTCTGCTGATGTTTACACATATATTTTTGAAGAAAATATTTTGGGTGAAGGTGATGTAGAGCCTTCTGAAGATGAAAATAAAAACGAAGAAATAGAAACATCAGATGATATTACTCCAGAAAATCCTAGTACAATTGACAACATTTGGAATTATTATATAATGTTAGTATTCACAACATTAACTCTTGCAATAATGTTAAAAGAATATAAAAAAATGAATAATTAAAGAAGACTTAATTTAAGTCTTTTTTTAGTTTACATTTTAAATTTTTATATATTAAATAAGTTTTATTTTATTGGTATAATTAAATAGAGATGATTAAAATGAAAAAAAAGAAAAAAAAATTAACTACACTATCTAAAATTTTTATATTTGTATTTAATATAATAATATTAATAGATCTATTTTTAATAATAAGAGTTAATCTATTGCCACTTAAGTTTTTAATACCAATTTTAGTTTTAATAGGTATTATTATAATAATATTTAATATTCTTTTAACGAGAAAGAAAAAGAAGAAATTAGCTATATACTTTATAACTAGTTTAATAATAATAGTGTTTTCATTAATAGGATATTATTTGTTAGGGACTCTAGGATTTTTAAGCGGTTTTGGAACTGAAACTTATAAAGAAGAATCTTATTCAGTAGTCGTTTTAAAAGAATCAAATTATAATGAATTGGAAGATTTAGAAGATAAAACATTAGGTTTAGTATCTGAGGAAAGTGATGGGCAAAAAAAAGCTTTAAATAAATTGAATAGAAAAGTCGATGTTATGAGGAAAGATTTTTCTGATTCAGGCTCTTTAGCTAAAGCTTTGCTTAATAAAGAAGTTGATGCAATTTTAATAGAAAATGCTCAGTTAGAAATGGTTTATGAAAATATTATGGACTTTGAGATTTTAACAAAGATTTTACATGAAGAGATTATTAAATTAGAAATAAAAAATAAAGTTAATAACATAGATGTTACAAAAGATTTTTTTAATATTTATATTTCTGGAATTGATACGTATGGAAGTGTTAATAAAACTTCTCGTAGTGATGTTAATTTAGTTTTAAGCATTAATCCTAAAACAAAACAAGTTTTAATAACTTCAATTCCAAGAGATTATTATGTTACTTTGGCTGGTAAAAAGGGGATGAAAGATAAACTTACTCATGCTGGAATATATGGTGTTGAAACATCTATGAACACAATTTCAAATTTATTGGATACAGAAATAAATTATTATATAAAGGTTAACTTTAGTTCATTAGTAAATATTGTTAATACTTTAGGAGGAATAGAGGTTAATTCAAATTATGCTTTTACAACAATAGATGGAATTACTTTTAAAAAAGGAATAAATAATTTGAGTGGACAAAAAGCTTTATCTTTTGTTAGAGAAAGACATGCTTTTGATAATATTGGTGGAGATAGAGTAAGAGGAGAAAATCAACAAATTGTATTAAGAGCATTAATTGAAAAAGCTCTAAGTCCAAGTATTTTAGTAAAATATAATTCATTATTAAAAAGCATTGATAAGAGTTTTATTACTAATATTCCAGAAGACTATATAACTAAACTAATTAATGAACAAATAAAAAATAATGATTCTTGGGAGATTAATACATTTAATTTAGATGGCTCAAATGGATATGAGTATACTTATAGCTATCAGACCCAAAAATTATATGTAATGATTCCTAATGAAAAAACAGTTTTAGAAGCTCAAGAAAAAATAGATTTGTTAAGTGAATCATAATATGATATTATTATTTTGAAAGGAAGTGCTTATATGGGAACAATTCAAGAAAGGAATATTGCTACTAATGTTGTATTAACTATAATAACTTGTGGTATTTATGGGATTTATTGGTTTATTACATTAACAGATGATACAAAAATAGTGTCTGGAGATATGGAATTTTCTGGTGCGAAATATTTTTTGCTTAATTTAGTTACTTGTGGTATTTTTGGAGTATACTGGGCATATAAACTAGGTCAAAATATAAATAAAGCTAAAGAGGCTAGAGGGATGCTTACGGATGATTTGCCTATGCTTTATTTAATTTTAATGATATTAAATTATTTTTGTGGTATAACTGGTATTGTTACTTATTGCTTGGCTCAAAATGAATTAAATGAAATATCTAAAAAAACAAATGGATAATCACAAAAAAGAAGGGATATTCTTGATATGTATATTTTTATTTTTAATAGTACTTATATTATTAATGAATATATACAACATTAAAATTATTTGCTTTTTTAATCATTTAACAGGATTATTATGTCCTGGTTGTGGTACAACACGCTTATTAAAAAGTCTATTTAAATTAGAAATAAAGAAAGCATTTAGGTATAATCCTTTAGTATTTATACTAATTCCATTTTTATTAATATATTTTATTAATAGAATAATATTTTTGTTTAAGAATAAAAGTTTTATTCCTAAAAAAGTAAATGATATATTTTGGAATGTTACTTTAATAATAACTATTGGGTTTGGCATTTTGAGAAATATTCCAATATTTGATTTTTTAAGACCATGAGTCTCATTAATTTGAGACTTTTTTTTTGTTATCTTTTGTCGAAGATGTTTAAAAGATAAATAATTTGTTCTATATTCTTTTTACAAGGTGATATTAATGTTAAAAATGGATATGCAATATATTAGAGGAATTTTATTTGTTAGACTAGGTGGTGAGTTAAATCGTAAAAACACTTATAAAATTAATAATTATTTAGTACCCGTTTTACTTAAGCATAAAATAAGATATTTGGTGTACAACTTGTATGAATTAGATGGAATAGATGAAGCTGGTGTAGATGCACTTTTAAATACAAAATGTGCAATTAAATCAAATAATGGAAAAATTTGTTTATGTGAAGTTGCTGAGAATTTGAAAAAACAACTTAAAAGATTAAAAATTAAAAATGTTCAAGATGAACGATGTGTTTTTGATCTTATTAAAATATAGGTGATATAATGACAAAAGAAGAAATTATAAAAAATAATATTTGGCTAATTCATGAAGTTTCCAAACATTTTTATAATGTTGATAAACAAGATCTTATACAAGCTGGATGTATAGGACTAATGGATGCCTATGAAAATTATCAAAAAAATGGCACAACTAAGTTTAGTACTTATGCATATGCTTATGTTTATGGAAAGATGTATGAAACTGTTAATAAAAATAGAAACATTAAAATTAGTAGAGATACATTAAAATTATATAAATTGATTGAGAAAAGTAGATATATGTTAGCCCAAAAAATTGGTAAAATACCAAATAATGTCGAATTAGCTAATTATTTAGAAAAAAATGTTGAAGAAATAGAAGAAGCAATTTTATGTGGTGAGGCTTTAATAACTAGTTCATTGGATAATCAACAAGATGATGAACGTAGTAAATATGAAACAATTGCTACTCCAGAATCAATTTCATTAGATGATAGAATAGATGTAATAAATAGTTTAGAAATTTTAAATGATTCTGAAAGGGAAATTATTAAATCACGATATTTTAAAGATATGACTCAAAGTGAAGTAGCAAGAAAACTTAATATGACTCAAGTAATGGTTTCAAGATATGAGAAAAAAAGTTTAGATAAAATGCGTTTATATATGACTGTATAAAACGCTTTTTTTTATTCATAATAAAATTGGAGGTTACTATGAATAAAGATGAATATCAAAAATTAGTCGATAAAATTACTCCCAAAGAAAATAAGTTTAAAAATTTTATGATAGCCTTTTTAGTTGGAGGTTTTATCGGGTTTATAGGTGAGGTGATTATTAATTTATTTACAACAGCATTTGGTGTGTCTGTTACTGAAGCTTATATGTGGTTATGTATGCTTATTATCTTTGTGGGATCGTTATTAACGGCTATAGGTTTTTTTGATAGTTGGGTTTCTAAAGCAAAATGTGGACTTATTGTACCTACAACAGGATTTGCTCATTCTATTGCAAGTAGTGCATTAGATTATAAAAAAGATGGCCTAATAACAGGGCTAGGAGCTAATTTTTTTAAGTTGGCTGGTAGTGTTATTCTATACGGAATTTTAAGTTCATTTATACTATTGATGATAAGGATGATATTATGGCTAGTTTAAAATTTAATAATATTTATATTAGGGATTATTTTAGTGTTGCAGGACCTATGGAAAAAATTGGCCAAATAAGAAAATTTAATTTAGTAGCAGATGACTATTATTTTGGAGAAAATACTTTTGAATTGGCTGAAATAAAGATGCAAAGGGTTGTAATAGATAATATTTTATATCGTAATAGATTAGGAATTAATAATATTGATTGTATTATTGGCGGGGATTTGACCAATCAAATTGCAGTAACAAATTATTGTGTTAGAAACTATGCGACATCTTTTTTAGGCCTTTATAATGCTTGTGCTACTTTTCCAGAAGGATTAATCATAGGAGCAAACTTGTTGAATAATGATGGAATAAATAATGTTATTGTTTTAACGAGTTCTCATAATTTAACTGCGGAAAAACAATTTAGATATCCGGTGGAATATGGAGCTCCTAAAAAGGTTACATCAACATTTACAGCAACTGGATCAGTTGGAGCTCTTTTATCAAAACAAAAGAGTAAAATTAAAATTGAATCTGCTACAATTGGAAAGGTCATAGATCTAAATCAAAAAGATGTTAATCATTTGGGAGCAGCTATGGCTCCAGCTGCAGCAAATGTATTATATGAACATCTTAATGATTTAGGGAGAAAAGCTAATTATTATGATTTGATTCTTACAGGAGATTTGGGGGAAATAGGTTCTGATATTTTAGAAGAGTATTTATTAATTAATTATAATATTAAAATAAAAAAATATATTGATGCAGGCGAAGAAATTTTTGCTAAGTCTCAAGAAACAAATTCTGGATCAAGTGGTCCTGTTACATTGCCTTTAGTATTGTTTAATAAAATTATATGTAATAGCAGATTTAAAAAAATATTAATAATTGGAACTGGTGCTTTACATTCTCCATCAATGGTTAATCAGAAAAATAGTATTCCAGGAATTGCTCATGCTGTTTCATTGGAGGTGACAAATTGATATTTTTAAATGCGTTTTTGTTAGCAGGATTAGCTTGTGGAATTGCTCAAATAATATTGGATAATACTAAATTTACCCCAGGACATATTACAAGTTTATTTACTGTTATTGGAGCAATATTATCGTTTTTAGGATGTTATGACAGATTAATTGGTTGGGCTGGAGCAGGGGCGACAGTATTAATATCTAATTTTGGACATATGTTATATTCATCAGGATTACAAGGATTAATAGAAAATGGCGTATTAGGAATATTTTCTAGATTGCTTTGTAAATCATCAGCAGCAATTGTATCTGCAGTAGTTTTTTCTGCATTTTTAACGTTATTCTTTAAACCTAAGAGCTAAAAGCTCTTTTTATTTTATATTCTTTTTGATATAATGATATAGAGTGAGAAGGGATAAAATGGCAAAGAGGAAAAAATTAAAAAATGTTGTAATTAGTAAAGAAGAATTAACTCCTACGACTATTGGTTATTTAAATGAAAAAGGCGGAGGTATGTTGTTTTTATTAATTGTTTTTGGAATATTTTTTGTGTTTTTATATTTTGTTCCTGAAATAAATGAATATATTGAGAAAAAAAGAGGAAATGATTATAGTCAGAATACTCCAACAATTCCGGATGAACCAGATGTCGTTGAAAAACAAAATGATCTTGGAAAAGAATTTGATTTTGATAGTAAAACTAAAATAATTATAGATAATCTTACTTTTTCAAATTTTAGTGTAGATGTTGATACTATATCTTTAAAGGTGAAAAATTCTTCTGATGATATTAAAAATTTTGAAGAATTAGAATATTATCTTTATTTAAAAAATTCAGAGGGAGTAATTATAAGCATAATTAATTTAGATGAAATTTTATTACTTGAAGGAAAAGAAAATGAATATTCTTTTAGTGTTGATAATGTAGATATAAGTAAAATAATAATTGATGTTCTTAAAGAAGAATACTTAGATGATTTGGCTATAATAGATAATAAATTAACATGTACATCAGGAGGAGTAACTTATATTTATAATTTTATGGATAATAATTTAAATAATGTGACGTACACTTATAATTCTTCAATAAATGATTCATCAGTAAATTATTATAAAAACGAAAGTGAACGTTTAAAAGATATTGATGGTGTTGAGATTAACATTGATGAAGAAAATGATTTTAAATTTGAATTAAAAATAGATTTAACTAAGTCGGATATTAAAAATATTGAAGATTATTATATTTTTGATAAAACATATAAACCTGAAGTAGTCAATTATAAAATGCAAGAAGAAGGATATTCTTGTAGCTAGGGGGGATAATTTGAATTATAAAATTGAATTATCAAACTTTGAAGGACCATTGGACCTTCTTTTACATTTAATAAAAGAAACAAAAATGGATATTTATGAAGTTAATATTAGTGAAATAATCGAAAAATATTTAGAATATATAAATGGTTTAAAGAATTTGAATATAGATATTGCTAGTGAATATTTAGTTATGGCAGCAGATTTAATTCACATTAAAAGTCGTAAATTAATTAATATTGATTTTGATGAAGCGTCAGATGAAGAGACTTTTGTTACAAGTGAAGAGGACTTGAAAAATAAATTGATAGAATATGAAAAATATAAAAGTATGTCTGAAACTTTTAAAAAATTAGAAGCTAATAGGCAAGATTATTATACTAAAACTCCAGAAAGTCTAAAAGAATATCAAAGTGATGACTATCATTTTTCTGGGGATATTACTTTACAAGATTTAGTAAATGCTTTTTTGTCATTTAAGGAACGAGAAGCTTTTTTAAAGCCTGTATCAACAAAGGTAACTAGAAAAGAATTAAGTGTTTCTGAAAGAAAAAAGTATATTAGAAATATTATTAAAGTTAAAGGAAAAGTTAATTTTATAGATTTATTTGAAACTTTTCAAAAAGATTATGTTATAGTGACTTTCCTATCTGTTTTGGATATGGTTAAGGCAAATGAAATAAATATTGTTCAAGAGGATAATTTTGGAAATATATTGATAGAAAGTAGGTGAGGACTATGAATCTAATGGCTGTTTTAGAAGGAATTTTGTTTGTTGTAGGAGATGAAGGAATTACCTTGGAAAGTGTTTGTGAAATATTAAATCTTAATATTGATGAAGCAAAAGAATTACTTTTAAAACTAAAAAATAGTTATGAATCTGATGATAGAGGAATTAGAATTAGTTATTTAGGAAATGCTTTTAAATTAACTACCAAAAAGGAACATAAAGATTATTATGAAAAGTTAATAGAAAGTCCTCATTCAAATACGTTAAGTCCATCAGCATTAGAAGTATTAGCAATTATTGCATATAATCAACCTTTGACGCGTATAGAAGTTGATGAATTACGTGGCGTTTCTTCAGCTCATGTAATAAGAAAATTAGTTGCTAAAGGTTTAGTTAAAGAAGCGGGAAAAAGTACTATGCCTGGAAGACCAAATTTATATAGAACAACATCAGATTTTTTGGATTATTTTGGATTATCTTCAATTAATGATTTGCCGGATATTAATGGCAAAACAATAAATCAAGATGGTGATTTATATACTTCAATTTATAAAGATGAAAATTAGTGTAGATATTCAAGAATTTTTTTGATATAATCTACTTATATGCCTGTGTGGTGAAATTGGTAGACGCGCTGGACTCAAAATCCAGTGGTAGCGATACCGTGCCGGTTCAAGTCCGGCCACCGGCACCAGTAAGCAATCTGCCCGAACTTT
>CAMEEZ010000018.1 GCA_945915275.1 uncultured Mycoplasma sp. | reverse complement strand
TATGATGAATTGAATATTAAAGAAACATATATCGAAGATATTCAAATTTTAGAAGATAAAATTAATATAAAAGTTAAGATTATATCTAGATATATGGATTATATTATTGATAAAGATACATTAGATTTCATTAGAGGAAATAATATAAATAGAATTCAAAAAGATAATTATTTAACATTTACGAAAAAATTAGTAACAAAAGAATTAAATACTTCAAGACATTGTATAAGTTGTGGAGCTAGTATTGATTTAAATAATTCAGGAAAATGTATGTATTGTGGAAACATTTTTCCATTAGAAAATTATGATTATATATTAACTAATATTGTTATTGAAGATTAATTTAAAAAAAATTTACTTAATATAGTATAATGAATTTAATAATAGCTGTTATGGAAAAGATTAAAGAAAAAGAGAATAATAATATTAAAGACGGTAATTTAAAATGAGTATTAAAGACCAGATTTATAATGAATTAAAAGAGCAGATTAAAAATATAAAACAAGAAATCGAAGCTAACAATATAATTTTAAATAGTTTATTAGATGAACTTTTAAAAATATCTGAGGAATAATATGGGGACAAAAATGAATTTAAAAAAGATAATAATATCATTGAAACAAAAACTTCAACAAAGAAATAGAAACAAACAATTAATAAAATTAGTTAAAGAGGGAGCTATAAAAATTCCTGAAAGATCAAAAATTATTCCTTTAAATAAGAAAAGTCTAGAAAAATCAAAAAAATTTGATGAAGAATTAAAAAATAGAAAAGATGCAAAAACTCTAGATGAAATTGTGAAAAAATTAGTTGAAGAAATACCTGAAGAGAAAAAATATTTAGAAGAAAGCATAAAATTTAATAAAACGTTATTAGGACATATATATTTTGAAGATGATTTTACTAAGAATTTAGTTAAATTATTAAAGAAAAATGAAAATAAAGAAAAAATAAAAAAATATTGTAATTTTATTGAATATATGTGGCGAAATGGAGATTTTGATGTAGTTAATATATTTGATGTTTCTATAGCAGAATCATTAGCTACATATGATGAAGAATGGCGAAAATTTGCTAAATATATTTCTAATGAATTAATAGAATATATTAATGAAATTTTAATTCCAAATAATATTTTAATGAATCCAAATCAGATATTGGAAAAAAATAAATAATAAAAAAATATTTGACAAATTAAAAATATGCGTTATAATTAATTACAAGTGAGGAGACATAGACATTGTGTTAAGCTGTCTCGGGGTAAAACCTACACGAACTTTATAAGAAGTACGGAGTCACTTAGAAAATAAGTGATGAAACTGTACTTCTTTTTATGTCTTTTTAAAGTATAGAGTCATCAAAGAAAGGAGGATTTTTATGTTTTTAGATTGTATTAATTATCGTAACTTTAAAGAAAACCTATTAAGTAATATTGATATTGAAGTATTAGATTATCTTAAAAGTATGGGATATTCTGAAGAAATGAAAGGGACTATTTTATTTAAAGAAATGATTGTTTCGATAATTGAAAAACTATTAAGTTTTTCTTCTATAGATGAATATGAAATGCAAGAACTATTTGAAAGTATTCAAATGCCTTATTCTCAATTTTATTTTGATTTATCTAGAAATAGATACGATATAGGAATAACTACTTATAATGAATATATTAAAGATGCTATATCATTAAATGAAGATGAAATTCCAGGCTTGAAAGCTTATCAAATTGCTTTAGAAGTTCTCCGTAACAGAGGAATAGAAATTAATATAGTTCCACTTGTTAGAAAATTAGAACAGTGAGTATGTATAAGTATTAACGAGCTACATAGGGAGTAATCCTACACGTATAAAGTACGGAGTCACTAATTATAGGGTGATTTTGTACTTTTTTTGATATCTATATCTTTTAATTAATGAAAGCAAAAAGACATAATTGTTGAAGTATATTGGATTGATATAAATAGAAAAAAATATAAAATGAATATAAAGGAGTGTGAGTAAAATGGCTATTATAAAAGTAAAAAATTTATCTAAAACATTTAAAATCAAAGTAAAAGAAAAAGGAATAAAGGGAAGTCTTAAGTCGATAATTAATCCAAAATATAAAACAATAAAAGCTGTTAAAAATGTAAGTTTTGAAATTGAAAAGGGAGAAATCATAGCTTTCATTGGTCCAAATGGAGCAGGAAAAAGTACAACCATTAAAATGTTAACTGGTATACTTTTCCCAGATAAAGGAAACATTAAAATATTAGATATTGATCCAACTACAGATAGAAAAAAGTTAGCTTATGAAATAGGAACTGTGTTTGGTCAAAAAGAACAATTATGGACTCACTTAACGCCATATGATAATTTCAAATTTTTTGGAGCAATTTATGATATTCCAGAAAGTAGAGTTGAAAAGAAAATTGATGAATTAAAAATGTTATTTGAATTAGATGAGTTTATTAATACCCCAGTTCGTAATTTAAGTTTAGGCCAAAGAATTCGTTGTGAAATAGTTGCATCATTAATTCACGAGCCAAAAGTTTTATTCTTAGATGAACCAACAATCGGATTAGATCCAGTAGTTAAAGAAAACATAAGAACATTAATTAAACGAATGAATAAAGAATTAAAGACAACTATTTTCTTAACAAGTCATGATGTTTCAGATATTGAAAAATTATGTAAGAGAGTCATTATTATTAATAATGGTCAAGTTGTAATGGATGATTCAATGGAAAATTTAAAATATAATTATTTAAATAAAAAAATAGTTGAAGTTAAAATGCGTGAAAAGGTTAATTTAGATGATGAAGATGGTATTACAATTTTAAAAGACAAAGGATATAATCTAAAAATAGAAGTAGATACAACTAAAAGAAGTGTTACAGATGCAATTAAATTATTAAATCCGGATAATATTATAGATATAAATATTTCAAATACTCCACTTGAAGATATCATAAGTGATATTTATAAGAATGAGGATAAAAAATGAAAAAGTATTTGTTTATTTTCAAATCTGAAGTAATGACTAGTTTACAATATATTTTTAATATTATAAGTGGTTTCATTGGATATTTTATTTTAATATTTATATTTGTTAATTTATGGAATTACATGTATAGTGATCCTAATGAGTTAATTAATGGATATACAATGCATCAAATGATTTGGTATGTTATTATTACTGAAATTATCTGGGGTGTTGTTGGAGGAAGAAAAGCATGTCGAAAAGTAAGTGAAGATGTTAAAGGTGGTAATATTGCTTATAATATCAATAAACCTTATAACTATGTTGGGTATGTTTTAGCTAGTAATTTAGGTGCATCGTTATTAAAAGCTGTTATGTATATTGTAGTTGGAATTACTTTGGGATGTATATTTATAGGAAAGATACCACAATTAAACATTTTTAATATTTTAGCAGTATTATTAATAGGAGTATTAGCTGTAATAATTAGTTTGTTGTTTACAATATTTATTGGTCTATTTTCATTTATAATTGAAGATTCAGGACCATTTTATTGGGTATATAGTAAAATCATTTTAGTTTTAGGAACGATATTTCCAATTGAATACTTTCCAACATTTTTACAACCAATCTTAAAATTTAGTCCAATATATGTTGTATCATATGGTCCTGCTAAGTTGTTTGTAGATTTTAGTTGGAGCGGGTTTGTAAGTGTATTTATAGCGCAGATATTATATTTAATATTTGCATGGATAATTTGTAGTTTAATTTATAGAAAGGGAGTGAAAAATCTAAATGTTAACGGAGGTTAAAAATCAATTTAAAATATCTTTTTTAGCTATTAAATATGGTTTAATGCGTGAAATGTTAAATAAAGCAACATTTATATCAAATATTGTTTTTATGATATTAAACAATGCTAGTTTTATAATTCAATGGGTTGTATTATTTGCAATTAAAGATAATATTGGTGGATATTCATTTAAAGAAGTTTTACTTTTATGGGGAATGGCTTCAGGAACATATGGAGTTTCACGCTTTTTCTTTAAAAATTCATTTGACCTTTTTAGAGATATTATTAATGGTAAATTAGATGCTTATTTAGTTCAACCTAAAAATGTATTATTAGCTGCGATAACTAGTAAAGTTGAAGCATCAGCTATTGGTGATTTAATTTATGCATATATAGTATTATTTATATATGGATTTACCATTCCAAGATTTATATTATTTACAATATTTATTATTAGTGGAGGATTAATACTGGTAGCAATTAGCGTAATATTATCTAGTTTAAGTTTCTGGTTTGGATCTAGTGAAGCAGTAACTGATACAGGAAATAGTTTAATGATTAATTTTGCTACCTATCCAGATGGGATATTTAAAGGTATAGTAAAAGGATTATTATTTACAATTATTCCGATTGGATTTGTTAACTATATTCCTTTAGGTCTATTAATAGAATTTAATTTATGGTTATTTATCATAGTTTTAATTGTATGTATTGCTTTAATAACAATAGCTTTTATAGTTTTCTATAGAGGCTTAAGAAGATATTCTTCAAGTAACTTAATGATTGCTAAGGTATAATTTACAATTGTTGAAAAAACCCTTTTGTTATGCTATTATAATCTTTATTCAAAGAAGGGATATAGTATGAAAGGGTTTTTGTATTTAATAAATCAAGATACTGAACTTAATGATTATTCTTTTACGGGAGATGAATATAAAGATTATTCTTTAACTGTAAAACTAAATCTAAATGAAAATTATTCTACTTTAATTAAAGGAAAAAAAGAAAAATTACAAAAAGCTCTAGCTGAATCTAAGAAATTATTTATGATGGGAAATAGTTTTTATGATAAGGAGTTAATATCCATTATAGATTCGTATAAAGATAAAGAAGACAAATTATTCGAAGATATTGAATTTGTTAATTTTGATTTTTCAATGGAAGAAACAGCTAAATATATTAAAGAAAATCCTGATATAAAAACAAAAAAGATAATTTTATCAGATACTGTGGACTTAAGTTGGGAATGTTTAAAAAAAATAGAAACAATTTTTAAAAATGATGTTGATTGTTTATATTTTCGCCTTTCTGGTAATACAGATGTCGTTAGTTTTAATGAATGTAAGCAAACTCTAAAAATTATTAATCAAATATGCGCAGAAGTTAAATCATTAAATTTATCACCAATTGAACAAATAATGTATGTATATGATTTAGTAAGAAATAGAGAGTACATTGAAGAAAATAAAGATGAAGATTTAACTGTATCGCGAGATTTAACTTCTGTTTTATTGGGAAACAAAATAGTTTGTGCAGGATATGCTCACATATTTAAAGCTATTTTAGATAATTTAGGTTTTAAAAATGAAATTGTTTTACTTGTTAATAAAGAAGATAACAAAAGAGGTCATTCACGTAATGTAGTACATATTAAAGATAACATTTATAATATTGATGGAATTTATTATTTTGATACTACTTGGGATTCTAAAAAGAATAATAGCAATAATTTTCTACTTTCATATAGATTTTTTGCCAAAACAAAAGAGGAAATTGATGAATTATCTCAGTATAAATATGAAGATTATTTGTTTGGAAATTTTGATGAAGAATTTATTTCTGGATTTGCAGAATTTGTTAATCAGCAAGGAATCAAAAACCTATCTTTTGAACTGAGAGATAAAATTAATAATATATCTAATTTTATTAGTGGTAAAAATTTGATTCCCAACTTATATCTTATTGATAATTTTGAATTGCCAGAGGGTATAAGAGAAAATTTTGATTTAATTAAAACAATAAAAAAAATGAAAAAGTATTATAAAAAATTTAACAAACCATTAGATGCTATTACATTATTAAAAGTATTATATAATGTAAGAAAAAAACAGTATTACATAAATCCTTCATTTTATCCTTTTGGGATAAAAGAAATATATTGTATTTTATTAAACTCCCAATGGGAATTTAATAAAGATGAAAAAAATATTTGGCAAATGATATTTGGTAAGAGCAATAAAGTTTTGAAGACTTGGCAATTGAATGAATATATAAAAAATACAGGGCTAGACAAAGATATTGAAGAAGTAAAACTTGCAAGAACTTTAAGAACTGTGTTAGATAAAAATAAATAGTATATTTTTATAAATATAGACCATCCTAATAATGGTGAAGTATAGTGAAGTATGTGTGGTCTATTTTAATAATTTTATTAACAATTCTTTCTCTTACGAAAGTTAAAGCCCAAAGTATTAATAATATTGATATTAATTCTTTAGAAATAATTGATTATTTAAAAGAGAATAATCAATTACATAAAGTAAAATATATATGCACAAATAACTATTGCTCCAAAGAAATGTATGGTAATAGAAAAATAGAAATAGCTAATTTTATTAATGATTATATTTCTAAAATAAAAAAGAAATCCTTGGAAGAAGGAATAAAAGTTGAACTAAAAGGGTTTAAAATAACAAAGATAGTTCTTAATGACTTTTAATACCTTGATAAGAATTTCTTTTTTTCATTTCTTTATCTATATCATTTAATACACAAAATTTCTTTATTAACCAATTTGGAGTTATTAATTTTTGAGGATCGGGATCTCCGGTTATTCTTTCTATAACTATTTCTTCATTTAAATACTCTAATTGGTCACAAACTATATCTATGTATTCATCTTTTGTTAAAACATGAAATTTAGTTTCATTATATAGTTTTTCTAGAGGGGTATTTTTAATAACACTTAACATATGTATTTTAATAGCATCAATTTTTAATTGATTTAAGTATTTTACTGTTTCAATCATATCTTGTTTTGTTTCTCCTGGAAAGCCATTTATAATATGAACGACAGTAAATATTTTTCTTTTTTGAAGCTCTTTCACCATATTTTCAAAATTTTCTAAAGTATGCCCACGATTAATAAGTTTTAAAGTTTTATCATGAATTGATTGAAGACCTAGTTCAATAGATAAAAAGGTTCTTTCGTTAAGTTCACTTAAATAATCTAATGTTTCTTTACTTATGGCATCACTTCTTGTTGCAATCGCTAGTCCAACAACATTGGGTAAACTTAAAACCTCTTCATATTTTTTCTTTAAAATTTTCAAGGGTGCATAAGTATTTGTATTAGCTTGAAAATAAGCAATGTATTTACTATTAGGCCATTTCTTACTAATCTTAGTTTTTACATCATTGAATTGCTCTATTAAAGAATCATTTTTATTGCCACCAAAATCTCCCGATCCAGAAGAACAGAAAATACAACCTTGGCCATCTTTGATGTTTGGACAAGAAAAACCAGCGTTCAAGCTAACTTTAAAAACTTTAGAATTAAATTTATTTCTCAAAAAATAATTTAAAGTATGATATCTTTTATTATCTAAAGAATATTTAAACATTGTATCACCAAATAATATTATATAAAAAATTTTTCGAAAAGCAATCTTTACTTTTACTACTAATATTGGAAAAAAGGATAATTAGTGTAGAAGCGAATTATGGCTTTGAAGAAATAATTTTTGGTGTAAAACAATAAGATTTCAAGATGAATTTTAAGTAACGTGATGTTACTTTTTTGTCAAAATAAAATATAAATTATTTCAAATAATTGTAATCAAAAACTTTTTGTGATAACATATTTATAAATAGTAAAGGAGGTTGGATTGTGAAGGAAGAACAAAAAGAAGAAAAATTAGACAAAAGATTTAAAGTTGCTGATAAAACTATATTTCAAGGTAAAACCTATCGTATTACAGTTTTAAGTGAACGCTTAATTCGTTTTGAATATAATCTAAATGGTCAATTTTTGGACTTACCAACTGAATTTGCGATTAATCGTAATTTTCCTAACCCAACCTTAAAAGTTGAAGAAGACGATAAATATTTAGAAATAGTTAGTAAGTATTTTGCGCTATTATATGTTAAAGAAAAACCTTTTGCTGGTCCTAAATATGCTCCGGATGCTAATCTTAAAGTTATATTAAAAAATACAGATAAAGTTTGGTATTTTGACCATCCTGAAGTAAGAAATTTTAAAGGAACTCAAGTATCAATTGAAGATAATGGCAATAAAACTAAATTGAATAACGGACTATATTCTACGGATGGTTTTGCTTCTTATGATGATTCATCTTCTTTAATAATAATGGAAGATGGAAGTTTATTTAAACCTAAGGAACGTCGCGTTGATACATACTTATTTATTTATAAACGAGATTTTGGAGCTTGTTTACAAGATTATTTTACTTTAACGGGACATCCTCCAATGATTCCAAGATATGCGCTTGGAATTTGGTGGAATAGAGATAAAATATATTCCTTTGAGAATACGCAAACATTAATAAAAGCTTTTAATAAATATAAAATACCTATTTCAGTTTTATTGTTAAGTGAATTTTGGCATTTAAAAGACACAAAAGATTATAGTAAATATAAAACTGGATTTACTTTTGATACAGGATTGTTTCCTAATCCAAGCATGTTTGTTAACTTTATGCATGAAAGAGGAGTAAGAGTTGGTCTTAATATTGACCCGACCGAAGGAATTGCTCAACATGAGTCTAAATTTATAGAAGCAGCAAAGTTACTAAATCATAATGATAAAAAAAATATTCCCTTTAATATCTTTGATAAAGAATTTTTAAAAGTATATTTTGAAATATTAATAAAACCTTTAAAGGAATTAGGAATAGATTTTTTTTGGATTGATTATAAACAAGATTTAAATAATTTAAGAGCATTAAATTATTATCACATGAAATTTGACGATAATAATCATGAACAAAGAAGTATGATTTTATCTCGTAATAGTTTAAGTGCTTCTCATCGTTATCCTGTCCATTATTCTGGAGAAACTACAGTTAGTTGGGATACGTTAGATTATTTACCAAGATTTAATTCTTCAGCATCAAATGTTGGAGTATCATGGTGGAGTCATGATGTCGGAGGATTTAAAGGTGGTATAGAAGATAGTGAGCTATATATAAGATACGTTCAATTTTCTACATATAGCCCAATATTTAGATTTAGTGCTCGAAGAGGAATGTATTATAAACGAGAACCATGGTTATGGGATAACAATACCTACAATGTTGTCAGAGAATATTGCTTGCTTCGACATCGTTTAATTCCATATATATATTCTGAAGGATATAATTATCATAAAAATTGTATGCCACTTGTTCAACCATTATATTATTATTATCCAGAAATATATGATGAGCCAAACTATAAAAATGAGTATTATTTTGGTCAAGAATTATTAGTCGCTCCAATAACTAAACCAAAAGAAACTGTAATGAATAGATCTGTAGAAAGAATTTTTTTGCCTAAGGGAACTTGGTATGATTTTAAAACAGGCAAAAAATTTCTAGGAAATAAAAGATACGTAGTATTTTATAAAGATGAAGACTATCCGGTTTTTGCTCAATCAGGAGCCATTATACCATTAGCTAATTTAGAAGAAAACTTAAATGTTACAAATACACCTAGAACTATGGAAATACACTTTTTTCCAGGTAAAAGTAATGTATATAATTTATATGAAGATGATGGTATTACAGAATTATATAAAGAAGGATATTATACAATTACATCAATTGATTACAATTATATGGCTAATAATTATACTGTTATAATTAGACCAATTGAAGGTAAAAATGGAATTATACCTTCTAAAAGAACTTATCGTTTAAGATTTAGAAATACTAGAAAAGCAGATACAGTAACTACTTATATTGGAAAGGATAAAACAGAATTAGAAGTTAATTCATATGAAGATGATACAGACTTTGTTGTAGAAGTCAAAGACGTTGATACTACTCAACAATTAACAGTAAATTGTCGAGGAAGAAATATTGAAATAGATGCTGTACGTATTATAAATGAAGATATTAATTTTATTATTAGTGACTTAAAAATTGAAACACGATTAAAAGAAAGAATTGCAGAAATTATATTTAGTAATTTAGATGTTAAGAAAAAACGTATTCAAATAAGAAAATTAAAAAATGAAGGTTTAGAAGGCCAATTTGTTCGCATGTTTATTAAACTTCTTGAATATGTCTCAGAAATCTAGTATAATAAGTGCAAGCAAATGAAGAAAGAGTAGTAATAAATGAGTCTTTTAAAGAGAGTTAGTGTTTGGTGGAAACTAATAAAGATAATTTATGAACTTGCTTTTGGATGTGTCAGGGTAATTCCTTTATAAATTAAAGAGTATAAATTAAGGTGGTACCACGAAACATTCGTCCTTTGAGATGAGTGTTTTTTTAATAGGAGGGATTTTATGAATAGTTTTAAAATTTTTGTATTAGTTTTTATTTTTTCGTTTATATTAATATTTTTAGTAGATTATTTATTTATTGTTAAGCCTAAACTCAAAAAGATATTTGAAGGAGAAAAACTCAAAAGTAAAAAGTCTAAGAAAAAGCCCAAAAATATTGAAGTTGGTGAATTAAATTATTTAGTATACAAGTTCAAACTTGATAAAAAGAAGCTCAATTGGAAGAATATAGCTATTATGATTCCTCTTATAAATGCATTTATAATGTCTTTTGTAGTAGCTTTATTAGAATTTGTATCAAGTAAAGTATATATTAAATTATTAGTGGCATTTGTTTTATTATTTGCCCTTATATATGCAATTTATGAAATATATGGAAGATATTTAAAAAAGAAACAAGAAAGAGAATGTGATTAATTATGAATTTTAAACAAATAGAAAAAAAATGGCAAAATTATTGGGATGAACATAAATCTTTTAAAGCAATAAATGGAGGAGATAAAGATCCTTATTATATTTTAGTAGAATTTCCTTATCCTTCTGGAGCAGGATTACACGTTGGACATGTAAGAAGTTATACTGCTCAGGATGCATTAGCACGTATGAAAAGAATGCAAGGATATAATGTATTGTATCCAATGGGATGGGATGCATTTGGGGCTCCAGCGGAACAATATGCTATTAAAAATCATATTCATCCTAAACAAGCTGTAAAAGAAAACATAAAAACTTTTAAAGGACAAATGAAATCCTTAGGTTTTTCGTTTGATTGGGACAGAGAATTTTCTACGACTGATCCAGAATATTATAAGTGGACTCAATGGCAATTTTTACAGTTTTATAAACACGATATGGCATATAAAGATACAATCCCAGTAAATTGGTGCCCAGAATGTAAGACTGTATTATCTAACGAAGATGCTGCAGGTGGTGTTTGTGAAAGATGTGGCTCAATTGTAGAACAAAAAGAAAAATCTCAATGGATGTTGAAGATGTCTAGTTATGCTGAAGATTTACTTACAGGACTTGAAGACACAAATTTTGCTGATAGAGTAAAACTTGGTCAAATAAATTGGATTGGTAAATCTACCGGAGTAGAATTAGATGTTGATATTGTTGGTGGAGGAAAATTCTCGATATTTACAACATGTATTGAGACAATTTATGGAATTACATTCTTTGTCATTGCTCCGGATGGCTCTTTGATTAAAGAATTAATGCCTAGAGTAGAAAATAAAGATGAAGTAATTGCTTATATTGAAGAAACAAAAAGAAAATCTAACATGGATAGAACAGAACTTAATAAAGGTAAAACTGGTGTAATGGTTAAAGGAATTAAAGCTATCAATCCTGTTAATGGTAAAGAGGTTCCTATTTTCTTAGGTGATTTTGTTTTAGGAGATTATGGTACTGGGGCAGTTATGGCTGTTCCTTCACACGATCAAAGAGATTTTGAATATGCCGTTGAACATAACTTAGAAATGATTCAAGTAATTGAAGGAAGAGATGTTTCTGAATCTGCTTTTGAGAAACATGATTACTTAGGTAAAGGTTGTAAATTGATAAATTCTGAAGAATTTAATGGATTAACTGTCGAGGAAGCTAAAATTGCAATTACTAAAAAATTAGTAGAAAAAGGAATTGCTCGTAAAGTAAATAATTATAAAATGAGAGATTGGATATTCTCAAGACAAAGATTCTGGGGAGAACCAATTCCAATGATTCATTGCGATGATTGTGGATGGGTTCCGATGGATGAAAAAGACTTGCCATTGTTACTTCCAGATGTTGCAGAATATGAACCTACGGATAATGGTGAAAGTCCACTTGCTAAAATTACTGATTGGGTAAATACAACGTGTCCAAAATGTGGCAAAAAAGCTAAGAGAGAAACTGATACGATGCCTAATTGGGCCGGTTCTAGTTGGTACTTTTTAAGATTTATGGATGCAAAGAATAAAAATGAATTTGCCGGAATGGATGCTATGAAATATTGGAATAAAGTAGACTGGTACAATGGAGGAATGGAACATACAGCCAGACATTTACTTTATGCACGTTTTTGGGTTCAATTTTTATATAATATTGGATTAGTACCAAATAAAGAAATGATTTGGACTAGAGTAAGTCATGGTATGGTTTTAGGATCAAATAATGAAAAAATGAGTAAGTCTAAAGGAAATGTTATTAATCCTGATGATATTATCAATGAATTTGGAGCAGATACTTTAAGAGTATACGAAATGTTTATGGGAGATTACGAACAAGATGCACCATGGAATACGGATTCCTTAAAAGGATGTAAAAGATTTATTGATAGAGTAATAAGATTAAAAGAAAAAGTTATAGATGATGAGAATTATTCTGAAGATTTAGAAGTAATAATTAATAAAAGTATTAAAAAAGTTGAACATGACTTAAGTAACATGGCTTATAATACTGCCGTATCAACCCTAATGATTTTAGTAAATGCTTATGATGATAGAGAAAAAATTACTAAAGCAGATTACAAAGTATTATTAGATTTATTAAATCCGATTGCTCCACATATTACTGAAGAATTAAATGAGGAAATAGGATATAAACCAATTTGTGAATCAGAGTGGCCAAAATATGATGAAGCTAAGACTATTGACAATGAAATGAATATTGCTGTCCAAGTAAACGGAAAGGTAAGAGCAACAATTAAAATAGCTTTGAATGAACCAGAAGAAAGTATTAAAAGCAAAGCTTTAAAAGAACCTAATGTTTTAAAATATACTGAAGGAAATGAAATTGTTAAAGTCATAGTAATTAAAAACAAAATAGTAAATATAGTTGTAAAATAGATAATTTGAATTATCTATTTTTTTATTGTAATAAGTTTTTAATATTAAAAAAATTATAGTATAATGTATTTAGGTGATAGAAGTATGAAAAAAGTAGTTTTAGTTGATGGTAATAATCTAATGTTTAGAAGTTATTATGCTACAGCTTATACAGGAAATATAATGAAAAATAGTAAAGGTTTTCCAACTAATGCATTATATGGATTTATCTCAATGATTAATAAGATAATTACAGAAGAAAATCCTACTTATATGGCCGTAGCTTTTGATATAGGAAAGAATTTTAGAAAAGACATGTATGATGATTATAAGGCAGGACGTAATGAAACTCCTATTGAGTTAAAAGAGCAAATGCCTATTGCTAGAGATATCTTAAAAGCGATGGGAATTATTTATTTGGAAATGGAAAATTATGAGGCTGATGATATTATTGGGACTTTGGTTTCAATGGCCGAAGAAGTTCCTGAATATTCTTCTTTAATCATAAGTAGTGATAGAGATTTATTACAATTAATATCTGATGAAACAGAAATTAAATTATTAAAATCTAAAGATTATATAAGATATAATAAAAAGAGTTTTTTAGAAGAATATAAAGTTGAACCAATTAAAATTATTGATTTAAAAGCCTTAGCTGGAGATCAATCAGATAATATTCCTGGTGTAAAAGGTATTGGAGATAAAACAGCTTTAAAACTATTACAAGATTATGGCTCTTTAGATGGAATATATTCTAACTTAGATAAATTAACACCAAAATTAAGAGAAAAATTAGAACTGGATAAAGAAAATGCTTACTTTAGTCAAAAATTAGCCACAATATATCGTAAAGTTCCTTTAGATATAGAATTTGAAGAATTAAAAGTTAAACCTATTAATGAAAGTGAATTAATGAAAATTTATGAAAAATTAGAATTTTATTCATTATTAAAAAATTTTGATAAAAGAAAAACAACAATTGAAAAGGTAAATGAATATAAAGAAATAACTAACTTAGATGAATTAATTCTAGAAGATGAAGTATCATTTTATCTTGAATTAGACAATGAAAATTATCATAATGCTAATATAATTGGAGCAGGTATTTCAGACAGTAAAAATTCATATTATTTAAAAAAAGACTTGTTCTTACAATCTATTGAACTTTTGAATGGAAAAATATTATACACTTATGATTTAAAGAAGTGTAGAGCTGTCTTAGCAAAAGAAAACATCAAAATGCCTTCAATTAATTTTGATTTGATGATAGCATCTTACTTATTAGAAAAGAATTTAAAAGATGATATTGCTTACTTAATGAGACCGTTAGATTATAATGTAGAATTTTATGAAATTATTAAAAAAGGAAAGTTTACTTCCGAAACTTTAAAAGCAGATTTAACATTAAAAAGTAGATTTATTTTAGATGTTAGAGATGATTATATAAATGAATTAAAGCAAGAAAATATGTATGAGTTATTTGCTAACATTGAAATGCCTCTAGCTGTAGTTTTAAGTGATATGGAACTTACTGGGGTTAAAGTAAATAGAGAAACTTTGCATGATATAAAGGATGAAATAATAGTTAAAATGGATTTAATTGCTCGGGATATATATAATCAAGCAGGGGAAGAATTTAATATTAATAGTCCTCGTCAACTAGGTATAATTCTCTTTGAAAAATTAAATCTTCCCCTTGGAAAAATAATTAAAACTGGTTATAAAACTGATGCTCAGACATTACTTAAATTAGCTGATAAACATCCAATTATAAAAGATATTTTAGAGTATCGTAACTTAAATAAATTATATACTACCTATCTAGAAGGATTAGAGCCATATATAAAAGAAGATGGCAAAGTTCACACAATATATAAACAAACGCTTACTCGTACAGGACGTCTTTCTAGTGTTGAACCTAATCTTCAAAATATTCCAACACGTACTGAGGAAGGAAGAAAAATAAGAAAAGCTTTTATTCCTACTAATGATTTATTTATAAGTATCGATTATTCTCAAATTGAATTAAGACTTCTTGCTCATATTTCTAAATCGAAAGAACTTATTGATACTTTCAAAAATGATGGAGATATCCACACAAAAGTTGCCGCGGATATCTATGGTATAACAGAAAGCGAAGTTACTAAACAAATGCGTAGTACTGCTAAAGCTGTAATCTTTGGAATTGTTTATGGAATAAGTGGTTTTGGTTTAGGAGAAAACTTAAGTATCAGCCCTAAAGAGGCCTCCAAATTTATTCAAAAATATTATGAACTATATCCTGGAGTAAAAAGATACATGGATGATATAGTTAAAGAAGCATATGAAGAAAATGTTGTTAGAACATTATTTAATCGTAGAAGAACTATTGATGAATTGAATAATAAAAATTATATGATTCGTTCTCAAGGAGAAAGAATTGCTCTTAATACACCAATTCAAGGAACATGTGCAGATATTATGAAAAAAGCTATGGTCGAAATCTATGAGGAAATGACTAAGAGAAATATGAAAAGTAAAATGATTATTCAAGTTCATGATGAATTAATATTTGATTGTATAAATGAAGAAAAAGACGAACTTATAACATTAGCCAAAAATATAATGGAAAATGTCTTTAAATTAGATGTTCCAATTAAAGCTGAAGTTGGTATTGGCACTAACTGGTATGAGGCGAAATAATGCCAGAAATAGCTGAAGTAGAAACTGTTCGTCGAACTCTAAAAAAACAAATTTTAAATAAAAAAATCAAATATGTTAAAGTTCTTTATCCAAATATAATCGAAAAAGATTCTTTAGATATTAATAATATTATCAATGATGAATTTATTAACATAGATAGAAAAGGTAAATGGTTAATCTTTGAACTTAATAATTATAATTTAATAAGTCATTTAAGAATGGAAGGTAAGTTTTTCTTAAAAAAAGAAAGTGAACAAGTAGAAAAACATGAACACATTATCATAGGATTTGATGATGTTGAATTAAGATACCATGATACAAGAAAATTTGGAAGAATGGTATTATTAAAAAAAGACGAAACTTATTCTTATAAAGGTTTAGCTAAATTAGGAATTGAACCATTAGATAAAGATTTAACTAAAGAATATCTTTATTCTAAAATAAATAAAAGTAATTTATCAATTAAAACACTTTTACTTGATCAAACTATTATTAGTGGTTTAGGTAATATCTATGCTAACGAAGTATTATTTGATGCAAAGATTAATCCTCATAGAAAAGGTATTAGCATTACTTTGGAAGAATGTAATAATATAATTAAATCATCCAATAAAATAATTAAAGAAGCAATCGAACTTGGAGGAACAACCATTAAAAGTTATACTTCAAGTTTAGGCGTTACAGGAAGATTCCAACAAAAATTAATGGTTCATAAAAGAGAAGGAGAAGCTTGTAAAGTTTGTTCATCAAAAATAATTAAAGAATTCATAAATGGAAGAAGTTCTTATTATTGCGACAAATGTCAAAAATAAGAACTTTTTTAATTGATAATTAAATTTGTTATGATATACTTAAAGCAGAAAGTAGGGTTGAAATGAAAAATATAGAAAAATACATAATAGTAATTTTAATCTTTATAGCAGTAGGAGCTATTGGAACAGCAATTTATTTTGGAATTAAGCTTGATAATTCTAACAAAGAAGCAAATAAGAACGAAGAAATTACAGAAAATAACCAATTAGGTGATAAATTAAACAAAGATTCAGAAGAAGTTCAGTCTTTATATAAAAAAGTAAAATTTGTTATTTCTGATGTAGATATTAAATCAAGTGAAATGTTTAGCAAGGATAAAGTTTTAGCTAGAGATTTAAGTGATAATACTCGCTTATTAATGGCCGTAGCATACGAAGGTTTAGACTTAATAAAAAATGGTCCAGGATTGTTAATGGACAATGATGATTTATCATATCCAAATTATATTCGTTATATTGAAGAAAAAGATATTATAAATGCCTTTAATAAAGTTTTTGGAACTAATGCAGTTTATCACAAAGTTAATAACTTACCGATTTGTGAAGAATATGAATATGAATCTAGAGATAATAGATATGTTACTTATGAAGGTGGATGTGGCGATTTTGTTGATATTGTATTTTATGAAGACATTATATCAGCAGAAAAATATTCTGATAGAATTGAAATAACTACTGGAGTAGCATATTGTGATTTATATGAAAATGCTTGTTATAAAGATTATGAAAGAAAAGAAGAAATAAAAAATGTTGCTAATAATGAAGATTTTAAAATCAAAGATTATTTAAATGATATTAATAAATATAAGTATGTGTTTACAAAAGATTCTTCTGATAGCGATTATTATTTTTATAGCATAGAAAAAGTAAAATAAAAAGATTGTTAGTGTTAATAATCTTTTTTTTGTATAGGTTTATTTTTTATTTCAAATTCATAAGTGTTTGTATTATTTATCAAGTCATATATAAGACTTACTTTTAATTCATAATCTTTAATTTTACTTTCTAATTTATTAGAATAAATAGGGATTGTAATATCTTTTTTTATTTTATTTAAATATTTTTTTCCTTTTTCATCAAAACCTAATATTTTAATATAATCTAATGGTAGTTTAGCATCTTCTTTTAATAGGTTAACTAGTATGTGAGTAAACATTCTATTTAGACGATTATAAGTGTATCTTTTGGATTTAACTTTAGTCATTAACTCTTCACAAGAATTAGTTTTAACTATTTCTTTTTTTAATTTAAAATCTAATCCTTCATCAACACTTAATATTCTATCTAAATTCTTATTTGTAATTATTTCATATTTTAAGTAGTTAAATATATTATTATTTTTAAAATTATATTTATTAACATCAAAAGGAATATACTTAGAAATTGCTTCTTTGTTTTTTAATTTAGTTCTAATATTTGAAGCACTAACAATATCTTCATCACTTTTAATATCATGATAATCATTAGTTCTTTTTATAGATTCGTATTTTATATTAAAGTTATTTTTTAAAATAGTTTTTATATAACTTATTCCAAGTAAATCATTAGGACTATTATAATCGAATTCTATATTTAACGCTTTTTTTAATGCAGTAGGGTAATTCATACCTTCATCTAAATATTTTTTTATATCTAAATCTGATTCTATTTGTTTTTTGGCAATCTTTTCTAAGATATTAATATTATCAGATTCGCTACCAAAAATAAGTTTATTTATTTTAAGCTCATTTAATAATTTTATTGAGGTTTCTGCGAATATATCTGCAGCTTGACATCCAAATACAAATGGAAGTTCAACAACCATATTAACTCCATAGTTCAAGGCTAAATTAATTTTTTCTTCTTTAGATAAAATACTCATTTCACCACGTTGTAAAAAGTAACCATTTAATACTACAATAATTATTGAGTCAGGATATCTTTCTTTTATTTTGTTTATTTGATATAAATGGCCATTATGAAAAGGATTATATTCTGCGATAATTCCAATAACTTCCATTAAATTCACCTCAAAAATAATATAACATAAAAAAATATATTTT
>CAMEEZ010000017.1 GCA_945915275.1 uncultured Mycoplasma sp. | reverse complement strand
AGGTGGCGATGGTGCTGAAGTAATATATGCACTTAGAAATAATAATGTTTTATCTCAAAAAATAGTAAATGAGTTAGAAAAATCTGGCCAAAATATTAGAAAGTATTATCAAAGAAGATTACCAAGTAATCCTGCTAAAGATTATTATTATATTATGAGAGATACACCTAATACTGAAGCTATTATTGTAGAATATGGGTTTTTAGATAGCTCTGCTGATGATGTCTCCCAATTAAAAAATAATTGGAAGAATTATGCAGAAGCTGTTGTTAGAGCTATTGCAAATTATGCTGGTGTTCCATATAGTGGACCTACTGGAACTAATTATTATACTGTGAAAAGTGGGGATTCATTATGGAGTATTGCAAAGAAATTTAATACAACTGTTGATGAGTTAAAAAAAGCGAATAATAAAACTAATAATAATTTATCTATAGGAGAAACTTTATTGATTCCTAGCAATGAACCAAATACTGATGAAACAATTTATATAGTAAAAAGTGGTGATACTTTGTGGAGTATTGCAAATAAATATGGTACAACAGTTGCTAACTTAAAAAGTTTAAATAACTTAACATCTAATTCATTGTCTATTGGGCAAAAGTTATTGATTAAAAGCTCTTTAAAGGATGATACTGCTAATAAGTATGTTGTAAAGTCAGGGGATAATTTATATGCGATTGGTCAGCTTTATGGAGTTTCTGTATCAGATTTAAAGGAGGCTAATGATCTATCTAGCAATATTCTTCAAATAGGTCAGGTTCTTACAATCCCTATTCAGTCAAAAACTTATACAGTAAAAAGTGGAGATACATTATATAGTATTGCCAGGGCAAATAATACAACAGTAACTAATTTAATTAATTTAAATAATCTCTCAACTAGTGTTTTATCAATAGGCCAAAAATTAATAATTCCTTAAAGAAAAGAAGGAGTATTAAAATTATATTCATAAAAAAACATTTAATTGTTTATTTATTAAATGTTTTTTAATGCAATTCTTTGCAGACGCCTGGATCTGGATTATAAAAGCAATGATTTTTATATCTTCCTGCTAAGTCTTGATTATACCATGTTGTTTTGCAGGATGTGTTTTTACTTGGTGCATAAAACCATAATGAATTTGTTGCAGGATAATAATATTCTCCCATTATTATTCTTTTTGCAAGATCTTTTTCAAAAGCGGTAGATGAAGCTTGAAAAAGAGAACTATTAGTGCCAACAAATTGATTTGGCTGATATATTGCATCATATATGGAATCTACATTTTTAAAAGTTAGACAATCTGCTAGTACTCTATTTACTACAACATTTCCAACCATTAACATTCCTAAATCTCCTTCATTTAAGGCTTCAGCTCTCATTATTCTGGCTAACAAATCGAGCTCTTTTGTAGTATAACTGACAATCATTTTATCCCCTCATTAAATATATTATTCTTTTGCAATTAATATGTTATAAATGATTAAATTGTTATATAGTAACGCTTGTTACCCTATGGTGGATTGTGGTTTATAAAAAATGTTGTTCTTGAATAACGTTTTTTTATATGATATAATTTATTTAGTTTTGTATTAGAGGCGTAGTTAAATGGTATAATAATGGTCTCCAAAACCACTGTTGGGAGTTCGATTCTCTCCGCCTCTGCCAAATTGATAGAAAACTCGAATTTTGAGTTTAAGTAATAAATTTTAACTAGAAATAGTTATTTTTTTAATTTGCGTAATGTTCTTTTAGTGCTTATATTTTATTTGCAATCAGTTTAAAGCTGAAATGAATAGTCTACATATATTTTTATTAGTTAGTATAGAACGAAAGAACTCATCTTTATGTTCGAGAATAGTAGATGTTAAAATTTCATATATAGGGGATAGGTGTTTGTTATGGATATTTATGGTAAAGCTTTTGAATTGTTTTGGAAGTTATATAATGAAAATTCAGAATTTTCTAAAATAATAGAAAAAAATTTTGAAAATGGAAAAATCAGATTTTTTAATGATGTTGAATGGAATAAAATTAAACAACAAAATTTCATTCCATATCAAAATTCAGAAATAAATGAGTTTATAGATATCTTTTTGTTGGGATATAATATTGGAAATTGTGTTGGAACCAGTAGACAATTAAGTTTTTCTTATAATAATGTAGATATAGTTTCGGGTATATTACCAATTTTAAAAGGAACACTAAATGCTGAAAAAGAAGGGGGACATTGCTGGTTAGAAACGCCAAAAAGTATAATAGATACTACTTTGGTGCTGGTGATTGATAAATCCTTAAAAAAAGATTTGGGATATATTGAAGAACAAAGGTATACTTCCCATGATCTTTCAAATTCTACAAGGTATCTAGCACGGAAAAAATTTGTTAATGCAAAAGATTTAAACACCGGAAAAAAATGGGAATTTGCTGATTTTTTGTTAAGTGTTGAATAGTATGTGTAAGTGATTTTAACTGCTAAACCAACCAAAAAATTACCAGAATAATACATCCTAATTTTTAATGATTTTTTATAAATAAAAAAATAGTTACTTGTTAGTAGCTATTTTATTGTATTTAGATAATTGCTCATCTAAGAAAGAATTGTCGTTAAAGTAAGATAAACCCATGGCATTTTTTACTTCTCTTAAAGTTTTATTTGCATGTTCGTTTGCAATTTTTGTTCCTTCTTTTAAAATGTTAATTATATCAGGGATTTTAGATTCGTATTCTTTTCTTCTTTCTCTAATTGGTTTAAGAATGTCATTCAAAACATTAAATAAGAAATTTTTAATTGTCATGTCCCCTAAGCCACCACGTTGGTAATGGGCCTTTAGTTCGTTTAAATTTTTATATTCAGGCAAGTATTTTGAAAAAAATTCATCATTAACAAATGCTTCTAAATATGTAAATACTGTATTATTTTCTATAGTTCCGGGATCTGTTATTTTAATATGATTGGGATCAGTATACATTTTTTTAACTTTAGCTTTTAGTGTTTCTTCATCATCTGCTAAATAGATGCAATTTCCTAGAGATTTACTCATTTTTGCTGAGCCATCAATTCCAGGAAGTCTTAAGCATACTTGATTATTTGGTAAAACTGCTTTTGGCTCAACTAAAACATTGCTATAAGTGCCATTAAAACTTTTTACAATTTCTTTTGTTTGTTCTATCATAGGAAGTTGATCGTCACCTACAGGTATAAGGTTTGCTTTAAATGCTGTAATGTCTGCGGCTTGACTTATTGGATAATTTACGAATCCAATAGGAACTCCTTTATTATTTTCATCAAATCCACGTAAAGAAATTTCAGATTTAACTGTAGGATTTCTAAGTGCTCTAGGTAAAGTAACTAAATTCATATAAAATTGAGTTAGTTCTGGTAAAGCACTAATTTCTGATTGAATAAAGAAATGTATTTTTTCTGGAAGAAGTCCTACTGCTAGATAATCTAGCATAACTTCTATTACATTATCTCTTACTTTTTGAGGGTTCCCTGCATTATCTGTTAATGCTTGGGCATCAGCAATCATGATAAACATGTCTTTAAAATCACCTTCATTTTGTAATTTTACTCTTTCTCTTAGGGAGCCTACGAAGTGACCTATGTGTAATTTTCCTGTTGGTCTATCTCCAGTTAAAATAATATTTTCCATAATTTTTCCTTCTTTCTAAAAAATAAAAACTCTTGTTCCTTAAAAAGAACAAGAGTTACTTGTAGCCATCTATTTATAAGGTTTATGTACCATCATACATATTCAATTGATAACGGGTTGAAATCCCGTCTTTTTCTACTAGTTTCCGTTTGAAAAAGCTCTCGTTAGTCCATTCAATATACATCAATTGTGATTTTCCATCATCCAATCACTTTCTATAAATCTCAAATATACTTACTAATCTAACTCATAGATTTGCTTATAGAATATTATTATCATACAATTTAATATATGTCAAATAAAAAATAGTATATCCTACTATTTTGCTTTCTTTTTACAATATTTTTTATTAATTAATTTGACTTTAACACCTTTAATTCTAGAAAAACATTTTTTCACACCATCAGGTAAATTTTTCTTAATAACTTTCATAAACTAACCTCCACGTGATTAATTATAGCACGTATTAAAAATATTGACTATCCTTTTTTTGTGCTATATAATTTAAATCGTGTTAGGTGGAGATTAGAGTGATACATATAATTATTCACACTTTAGAAGATACTATTCATTTTTTGCCGTTTTTATTTATTGCTTTTATTATAATTGAAGCAATTGAACATAAATTTAGTAAAAAAACAAAAAATATAATAACTAAATCAGGTAAATTCGGACCCTTAATTGGATCAATTTTAGGATGTTTTCCCCAATGTGGCTTTTCTGTAATGGCTACAAATCTTTATGTAACGAGAATTATTTCTTTAGGAACTCTGATAGCTATATATTTATCCACTAGTGATGAAATGATTCCTGTATTGCTTTCTGAAAAGGTTTCGATTATTGTTGTTGTTAAATTACTTTTAATTAAATTTATTATTGGAATGATTTTTGGATTTATAATCGATTTAGTTTTATTTAGGAAAAAGAAAAAAGTTGATAAATCATTTGATATATGTGAGGATGAGCATTGTCACTGTGAAGAAGGAATTTTTAAATCAGCCATCATACATACTCTAAAAACATTTTTATTTATTACTTTAGTTACTTTTATTCTAAATTTAGTTATTCATTATATAGGAGAAGATAGATTATCAATATTATTACAAGGAAATACTATTTTAACTCCATTTATATCAAGTTTAGTTGGCTTAATTCCAAATTGTGCTGCGAGTGTTATTTTAACTGAATTATTTGTAAATAATATTATTTCATTAGGTTCTTTAATTTCTGGTTTATTAACTGGAAGTGGTGTTGCAATATTAGTTTTATTTAAAATAAATACCAACTTAAAAGATAGTTTTAAGATATTATTAATATGTCATTGTATTGGAGTATTATCTGGATTAATTATTGATTTAATTGGTTTTACTATTTAAGAGATTTTATCTCTTTTTTTGTGGTATACTATTTTATGGTGGTCAATATGATAAATAAAAGAAGAGAAGATTTGTTTTTTATTATAGTTTTATCATTAATTATTGGGGGTGTTTTAATTTGGTTTCCTATTAATCATCTCTTGCTTCATTTTGGTTATAAAGAATTGCAAACTACAGATAATTGGGTTTACTTTGAAGCCACAAAAGATGGTTTATTAGGGAAATTGGATGATTTTATAGAGAGTAATAAGACTAATATTCAAAATAGAGTAACAAATTATTTCCCTTTTTATCAAGAATTAACAAAATTTTATTATAAAGATATAATAAATACTAATAAGTTAATATATAAAGATGTTTTTCCGATTGGCTTAAATTCTAGTGGAGAATATGTTTTCTATAATGATAAGGAAGATTTTTATTATTTAATAAATAATCATAGTAAAGATGATTTAGATAAACGTGTTAATTCTCAAATAGGTTTTTTCAATTCTCTTTATGAATCTAACTCTGATGTAAATTTAAATGTTTATATAATACCTCGTTATGAACAAACAAAAATATTAGATAATAATTTATCAAAATATACCACAAAATTTAAAAATGGTTTAAATAAAAACATAAAAGTTTCTGAATTAAATATTAATAATATAGATACCTATTTAAATATGTTTTATAAAACTGATCATCATTGGAATATGTATGGAGCCTATATTGGTTACCAAGATATTATGAAAATGTTAAATAAAGAATCTTTGGATTTAAAAATAAAAAAAGTAAATAAAAAGCCTTATTATGGATCCATGGCCAAAAGTTCTTTATCAACATTAGTTTATGATGATATTTATGATGTAGATGTTGATTTAAAATATGAAGTAACTACAAATGGTGAGGTGCCTGAAACTAAATTTAAACCACGATCTATGCGATATGAAAAAGAGTATCAATTTTTTGATTATTATATTCATTATTTTGATGGGCAATATGGTCTGGTAGAATATAATTTTAACAATGAAAGTGATGAAAACCTTTTAATATTTAGTGATTCATATGCTTGGCAAATAGATTATTTAATAGCTTCACATTACAAAAACACTTATATAATTAATTTAAGATATGATGATTATGCAAATGGGAAGCTCTATTATAATGATTTTATTAAAAACAAAAATATAAGTGATGTTTTATTTTTATATGAAGGATCTTCGACTATATTTGACCAATACGATTATAATTTTGAAAAAAAGATTGTGAGGGATTAAGGTGGTTTTTTCAAGCTTATTGTTTATTTATTTCTTTTTACCAATATTTTTAATTTGTTACTTTATAATAAAAAACAGAAAATATAGAAATTTAGTATTACTATTATTTTCTTTGGGTTTTTATGCATATGGAGAACCTATTTATTCATTGTTAATGATCTTTTCAATACTTGTAAATTATTTTTTAGTATTATTAATAGACAAGTATAATTCAAGAAAGTTATTTATATTAGATGTTATTTTTAATTTGGGGATTTTAGGAATATTTAAATATTTTAATTTCTTTGTGGATAACTTGAATAATTTGTTTGGTTTAAATATTAATTTTCTTAAAATTACTTTACCAATAGGAATAAGTTTTTATACTTTTCAAATTTTAACTTATGTAATAGATGTTTATAAAAAAAGAGTTCCAGTGCAAAAAAATCTTATTTCTTTAGGTTGCTATATTTGTGCATTTCCCCAATTAATTGCTGGACCAATAGTTAGATATAGTACTGTAAACGAAGAATTAAGTAATAGAAATGAAAATATAACTGATTTTGCATCAGGAATACGTAGATTTATTATTGGACTAAGTAAAAAAGTATTAATTGCAAATGGAGTTGCTTATATTTGTGAGCATACATTATCTTTAGGTGCAGAATCATTTGGCTTTATAGGCGCTTTATTAATAACTCTATCTTATACACTTCAAATTTATTTTGACTTTAGTGGATATTCGGATATGGCGATTGGTTTAGGAAAAATGTTGGGATTCCATTATTTGGAAAACTTTAACTATCCATATATAGCTAAAAGTATTACTGATTTTTGGCGTAGATGGCATATATCCTTATCATCTTTTTTTAGAGATTATGTTTATATTCCTTTAGGAGGAAATCGAGTAAGTAAATTAAAACATATAAGAAATATTTTAATAGTATGGTTTCTTACTGGATTATGGCATGGAGCTAGTTGGAATTTTATCATATGGGGAATTTATTATGGAATAATATTGTTAGTTGAGAAATTCATATTAAAAGAAAAACTTAAAAATCTTCCTAATATATTTCAACATGTATATACTTTAATGTTAATATGCATTGGTTGGATAATTTTCTTATCTACTGACATATCCACATTAAAATCTATATTAGCAAATTTAGTTGGGGTTAATGGTTTTGGTAATATATCTCAAATTATTAACACTCAAGTATTAACAGTAAGATATATGTTACCATTAATATTGGGAATTATTTTCTCAATACCAATCTATAAAAAATTAGAACCGTTATTAAATAAAAAACCACTCTTTAGAGATTTAATATTGTTAGTATTATTCTTGTTATCAACATGGATAATTCTAGTTGATAGTTATAATCCATTTATTTATTTTAGATTTTAAAATTATTATTATGAGAGATGATTTATGGTGTTTTTTTGGGCGGTATTATAATTGTCTTGTGCATAATTTATATATTGTTGTAAAATTAAACATAAAAGACTTGTCAAAAGAATTAAATGTGATATAATACTTTTGCAAGTGAATGCAACTATGTCAAAGTATAGACATGGCGAAAGGAGAGCAAAATGAAAGCTAATATTCATCCAGAACTTAAAGATGCAACAGTAACATGTGCATGTGGAGCGACTTTCCAAACTAAATCAGTTAAAGATAAAATTGACGTTGAAGTTTGTAGTGAATGTCATCCTTTTTATACAGGTGCTCAAGGAAAAGTTAAGAAAACTGGAAAGATTGAAAAATTTAATCGTAAATATGGTTTAAATGAAGAAAAAACTGCAGAATAATTGCGGTTTCTTTTTTTTTATAATATAATTTTTATGGAGGTATGATATGAAAGTATTTATAGGTGCAGATCATGGGGGAAAAGATTTAAAAGAGGCATTAATTAATTATTTGACAACTAAAGGTTATGAAGTAAAAGATATGTATTTATCTAACGAAAGTGAAGTTGATGATTATCCAGACACTGCTTATTTAGTTTGTAAAGGTGTTATGGAAAATGCTGGTAGTTTGGGTATTGTAATATGTCGAGATGGAATTGGGATGAGTATTGCTGCTAATAAATATAAAGGAATACGTTGTGCAAGAATTGTAAATGAGAAAGATGCTTCAAAAGCTAGAGCTCATAGTGCGGCAAATGTTATAGCTTTAGGAAGTGAAAATTACTTGACTACTGAAGAAACAATTAAAATGGTTGATATATTTTTAAATTCTCCAGAACCTACAGAAGAAAGAAGAATTAGAAGAATTAATAAGATTATGCAAATAGAATCAGGAGAGTATATTGAATTATAAAATATATATTTATGTTATAAGTTTGTTTGCTTGTGCATATGCTATAACAGGTATTAATTTTGAAAATATAATAAGAAAAAATAGAGTTAAAGAAGCTAGGGTTTTAATGATGGTTTTCTGTTTGGCTCTTTCTTATTTAGTAGCAAATTTTGTAATTAGTTTTATTGAATATAGCAAGATTATATAAGGAGATTATATGCGAAACAAGATACTTTTAGGTATTGTAGTATTATTAGTTCCCTTTGTAGTAATTAGTTTTAAAAATAATAAAGCTAATTTTTATTTGGAAAAAAATAATGAAGAAGAAAAAATAATTTATGTTAATGTAAAAAATACTGCTACAAATGAAATCACTAAAATGAATCTTGAAGAGTACATAATAGGGGTTGTTGCTGCGGAAATGCCAGCATCATTTCATGAAGAAGCTTTAAAGGCTCAAGCTGTAGCAGCTCGTAGTTATGCTTTATATAAAATTAATAAATCTAATAAAGAATATGACTTGGTAACAGATGTTGCTAATCAAGGGTATATCAATAAAGAAGAGATGAAAAGTAAATGGAATAATGAATTTGACAAATATTACAAAAAAGTATCTAAAGCTGTGAAAGATACAAAAAATGAAGTGATATTATATGACAAGAAAATAATAGAAGCTTTTTATTTTTCAATGAGTAATGGATATACGGAAGAAGCTAGTTTGGTTTTTTCGGAATATGAGCCTTATTTAAAAAGTGTAGAATCTAGTTGGGATAATGAAAGCATAAGGGGATTCTATGAAGAAATAATTTTCTCTAAGGATGATTTTTGTCAAAAATTAGGTTTAATTTGTGAAGAAATAGTCATTAATGACTTAGAGAGAAGCTCTAGTAATAGAGTGAATAAAATTACTATAAATAATATGGAATTTATTGGAACAGATTTAAGAAAAAGATTAAATTTACGTTCAACAGATTTTAATATTACAGTATCTTTAAATGAAGTTATAGTGACTACTTATGGCTACGGACATGGTGTTGGGATGAGTCAATATGGAGCTAATGGTATGGCTAAAGATGGTTATAATTATAAAGAAATATTAAAACATTATTATACGGGAGTAGAAATTTCCAAAATTTAGACGTATAAAATTATATAAAAAATCCACACTTTAAATAGAAAGGTGTGGAAAAATGAGAAAAAGAAAATTGAAAGGATTTGTTTTGCCAACAATTTATGTTATGACAATGGTTGCTTTATTTGTTGGAATAAGCTATTTTGCTTCAAATTTAATGGAAGAAAATAAGAATTATTTGTTTTCGTTAAACCCAGTAAAAAAAGCTACTATCCCTGTTGTTTCAACAGAACCAGAAGCTGGAGTTATTAAACCTATTAAAGAAAATGCTGCCCAAATAATTAATTATTTTTATGATCGAGAAGCTGATGATGCAACACAACAAAAATCATTAATTTATTACGAGAACACATATATGCAAAATACAGGTATATTATACGCAGCTAATGAAACATTTGATGTTCTTTCAGTTTTAGATGGAACAATAAAAGAAATAAAAAATGATAATATTTTAGGAAATGTTGTAGAAATAGAACATGATAATAATTTAAGGACAATTTATTATTCTTTAAATGAAGTTACAGTGAAGGTTGGAGATACAGTAACTCAAGGACAAATTATTGGATTAAGTGGTAAAAGTAAACTAGAAACAGGTTTATCAAATAATTTGCTATTTGAAGTATATCAAAACGGAAATGTATTAAATCCTGAAAAATTTTATGAAATGGATCTAATGAATTTAGAAAATTAATAGTATATTAACATCCTTTAATAATAATATTTATTAAGGGGCTGTTTGGTAATGAAATTTAGTAAAAATAGATTAAAAAAAGAAGTTGATCTATTATTAAATTATGATAAAACGATTAGAGAGATTGCTATGATTTGTAATATAAGTAAAAGTACTGTTCACAAAGATTTAAGAGAAAAAATTCCGAAATTAGACTTAGAACTAAGCGAAAAAGTTAATGATGTTTTAAAAAAGCATAAAGAAATTGGTTATCTTAAAGGCGGTGAAAGTACAAGAAATAAATATAAAATAATTTGAGGAATTTTATGAGTAATAAATATCGAGCAATAATATATAATAATAAATTATATTTGTATGATTATAAAAAAAATAAAGTTGATATTATTAATTTTGATGAAAAATGTTTGAAAGATAATAAAATTTTTGATTTAAATTCTTTTTCAAACAATATTAAAACAAATAATGTTATAAAAAAAATAAGTAACAAACTTATTGGAGAAAAAATTGAGTTTGTAATTTGGAATAATTATTCTGAAGTTGATAAAAGAATTCTTTTGGAAGTTTTTAATGATTTAAACTTCTCACAAGTTGAATTTAAAAATATTAAAGAATTATTAAATATTAATATACCAAATATAGTAGTTAGTATTGATGGTGTATATTATATTAATGATATAGACGCTTATTTTAATTATATTTCCCATAATGATAGCGTTATAGATACCATAGATTTTATCAAAGAAAGATATAATTTAAATAATTATGTGTTGATTGGTAATCGTAATGGATTATCAATAGTTGATGATAAGTCTTATTTATATGAGAATAATAGAACTTTTTTTGAAGATTTATTAAAAAATATGGACTGAGGTCTATATTTTTTATTTTTTATGTATTATAATTAAATTGCTAAAAGCAAACATGGTGAAGAGGTAGTTAGTATGTTGAAAATAATTGTTGTAGATGATGATATAAAAATGCATGATGCTGTTAGACGTATAATTAGAAAAGTAATATTTAGTTATGATATTGAAGTTAAGATTGTTAATTATACAAAGATAGAGAAAAATCTTGAGGAAGAAATTAAAGATACTACTCATCATAAAATATATATCTTAGATATTGAATTATCAAATAATTCCTCAGGTATTCAAATTGCCAAAAAAATTAGGGAAAGGGATTGGGATAGTCAAATTATATTTATGACTAACCATGATAAAATGTTTGAAACTGTTTATAGAAGTGTCTATCAAGTTTTTGATTTTATCGAAAAATTTCATTCATTTGATGTGAGACTTGAAAATGATCTGAAAACTATATTGTCTATGAAATTTGATAATAAAATGTTTTCTTATTTTAGTAAGAATATAAATTTACAAGTATATTTAAAAAGTATTTTATACATTTATAGAGATACCTCAGAGAGGAAAGTAATTATGGTTACGGATAATAATAGTTTTATGATAGGAATGGCTGTAAATGAAATATATGAAAAATTAGATGATCGTTTTATATTTACTCAAAGATCATGCATAGTTAATAAAGATAGAGTTCAAAAGTTTGATTGGGTGAATAAAGAATTTGTTTTAGATAATGGAGAAGTAGTTAGCAGGCTATCTAAGAAACATAAAAAGGAGATTGAGAAACAATGGCAAAAGAAGTAGTAATAACTTTAATATGTAATTTTATAGGAGTTTTTAATTTAGTTTGGATATATTCTATTATAAATAATAATAAATTTAAGCCTAAAATGCGTCATGTAATTTTAATTTTTATTTGTTCATGTATAAATTTAATATTTTTTTATTTAGATATAATACCATTAAAAACTATTTCATCGTTTGTTTTGTTAATTGTTTTAAATAAATTAATCTATAAGGATAGTTGGAATTCAACTATAATTTATTGCTTTATCATTTGGATATTAGGAATGATATTTGATCTTGTTTTTGTATCAATCTTTTCATATATTGGCTCAAATTATATAAATATTATTAACAATAAATATGAGTATTATATAATGTGTGCAAGTTCAATAATTTTACAAATATTATATAATTTATTTGTAAGAATAAAAATTGTAAAAGTATCTTTAAAGAAATTTCATGATTTATTTAAGAAGATTAACTATAAATATGTATTGTTTTTATTATTAATAATATCAATTTGTGTGATAGGAGCTATTGCTGTAAATAATATTTCTAATTCTCCTTTTGTAATTTATTTATTAACTTTAGCGTTGCTATTAACTACAATATTTGTGCTATTTTATTCTAGAAAATATCAGATATATAATTTAAGTAATACGATTAATATATTATTAGAGAATAATAAATTCTATTCGAATCTTAATCTTGATTTTAGAGAATTTAAACATAATTTAGTTCATAAATTAGATGGATTAAAATTGTATAGTAATGAAAAAAGTATTCTTTTAATTGATGATATTATATCTGATTGTTGTAATCTAACTAAGAACACGAAAGAATTAGATAAATTGCCAATTGGATTGAGTGGTTATATTTATCAGAAGATTTATCAATATGATTATAGTGCCTTGAATATATTGATAGATAATAATATCAAAAGTGATTTGTTTAATGTGTTGAGTCCACGTAATTATAACAAGCTTTGTGAAGTTTTAGGAGTATTATTAGATAACGCAATACAAGCTTCAATAGATTCAAAATCTAAAATTTTATATATTTCTTCGGAAGAAAACGATAAGAATTTAGAAATAAATATTAAGAATTCATTTTCTTCTCAAATTGATATGGAAAAATTAGGAAATGTTAATTATACAACTAAAGGTCAAAATCATGGTATAGGATTGTTTTCTATTTTTAAAAATAAAGATGTAAAAACAAACATAAAAATTAATAATGATATTTTTGAATCAATAGTTTTAGTAAAAAAAGAAATAAAATAAAAACTCTAGTATATTTAAACTAGAGTTTTTAAAATTATAAATTAAATTAATTCATCTGGACATTCTGGTTCATCCCAAGAGAATAGAAATGTTTCAGTTGATCCCTCACTAGCTACAGCAGTTGAAAGACTAGCTAATAAATTTGCTAACAAATCTAACATAATAACCTCCTTTTCTAGTCTTTAATATATTAATTTTCATTAAGACCTTTTTTATAATATTTATAATTATTAAATCTTGTTTTAGTTAGTTTATAGGTGATAGGATTAACGCAAATCATTTCTATTAATAACGCATATGATATTGCGTTAATCACAGTGTTATTATTAATAAAGATTATCAATAATAAATAAAGTAAAGATATAATACATACTTTTATTTTTTGCTTTATTCTTTGATTCTTTCTAATAAGAGGTCTTTTAGGAGTATCTGCAGGTGCCCACAAAAGAAAGGAAATAAAAGCAAATGTCCAAATTATTAAAACAAATTCTTTAACTAAAATTATTTCTTTTACTAATAATGAACCTAAAACATAAATAGTTAGTGTTGTAGCCCAACACATTAATGAGCTTTCTGCATGTATTCCAAAGCCAAAAGTCCTCAATAGTGCATAAAATAAAAGTATTAAGCCAAATTCTTTGGCGGTGTTTAATAGTAAGGTCAATATGAGTACTACAATCATTTTAGTAATTAAGTTATATAATCCTTCTAGACCATATTTGTAAATTACAATATCTTTTTTGGAACATTTTTTATGATTTGTAATTATAGATAGAAGATTATTTACTACTACATCTTTCATATTTATTTACCTCACTGATTAAATAATACCTTAAAAAAAGTTATATTATAAAAAAACATAAAAAAAGCATTGAAACTTTGTTTAAATAGTCAAAAAAGCTTAAAATTTTGAAAGAATTGATTCGTTTAGACAAAATTTTTGACGTTTTGTGACTATTTTAGTCATAATATGTTTTTTTCTGATATTATATAATTGTTCAAAAAACAAATGTCAGAATTTGTCGATGTAATATGTTTGAATATGAGTGTTGTTGTGTGATATGTTTAGGTTGTAAGGAAAAGAGGTGTGGCATGAGAGGTAAGGTAAAGTGGTTTAACAACGAGAAAGGCTACGGATTTATCGAATATGAAAATCTTGAAGATATTTTTGTACACTATTCTGCAATTATAAAAGATGGTTACAAAACATTAAAAGAAGGTTCAATCGTAGATTTTAAATTAATTGAAACTTCCAAAGGCCTGCAAGCAATAGAAGTATCTGAATCTGTGCTAACTACTATTTAGTAGTTTTTTTCTTTTGTTTATCTTTTGATTATGATATAATTTAAATATAGGAAGGTGATGTTATGCAAATAACTATTAGAGGAGATAAAATAACTGTAACTGGAGCAATTAAGGATTATGTTTCTGATAAATTAGTAAGACTTGATAAATATTTTGAACATCCTGAAGAAATTAAGGCTAGTGCTGTAATAAAAGTTAAAAATAGATTACAAACTATAGAAGTTACTGTTCCTACTAGTCGCTTTACTTTAAGAGCTGAAGTTAGTCATGAAGATTTATATGCTGCAGTTGATTTAGTTATTGATGTTTTAGAAAGACAAATAAGAAAGAATAAAACAAGATTAAATAATAGATTTAAAGATGTGCCTGTTGCAGAATTTAATTTAAATTATGAAATTGAGGATTCTGAAGAAGATAAAAATAAAATTGTAAAAAGAAAAAATATTGAAATGAAGCCAATGGATGAAGATGAGGCGTTATTACAATTAAATTTATTAGACCATGATTTCTTTGTTTTTAAAAATATTGATGAGGAATGTGTATCTGTTATTTATAAACGTAAGGACGATAATTTTGGAATAATTAATGTTAAATAATATAAATGTTAAAATAAGAGTGAAAACTCTTGTTTTTTTTGTTATAATAAATAAATGGAGGGTATTTTATGGGATTTTTAAGAAAACTATTTGATACAGAATATAAGGAATTATCAAGATTTGAAAAAATGGCTAATGATATTTTATTGTTAGAACCATCAATTCAAAAATTAACAAATGAAGAACTAAAGGCTAAAACAAATGAATTTAGAAAAGCTTTAGAAGAAGGAAAAGACTTAGATGAATTAGTTGTTCCTGCTTTTGCAGTGGCTAGAGAAGCTTGTTATAGAGCAATTGGAGAAAAACCATATTTTGTACAGCTAATAGGCGGGCTAGCAATTCATTACGGAAATATTGCTGAAATGAAAACAGGAGAAGGAAAAACATTAACAACTGTTTTACCAGCTTATGTTAATGCCTTAACTGGAGAAGGTGTTCACGTTGTTACAACAAATGAATATTTATCTAATCGTAATGCAGAGTGGATGAAACCAATTTATGATATGCTAGATATTAGTGTTGGGGTAAATTTAAGAGAGTTAACTCCTAAAGAAAAGCAAGAAGTGTATAATAAAGATATAACTTATTCAACTAACAATGAAATTGGATTTGATTATCTAAGAGATAATATGGTTGTTCGTAAAGAAGATAGAGTTCAAAGAAAATTAAATTTTTGTATCATTGATGAAGTTGATTCAATTTTAATAGATGAAGCTCGAACACCTTTAATTATATCAGGTGGTCAAATTAATACAGCTAATCAATATATTGAAGCTGATAGAGCAGTTAGAATATTAAGAAATGAAGAAGACTACACTATTGATGAAAAAACTAAATCTGTTTCATTAACTGAAGAAGGAAGTAAAAAAATGGAAAGTTATTTCCATCTTCAAAATTTATACGATTTAGATAATACTTCTTTAGTCCATAATTTAAATCAGGCTTTAAAAGCTAATTATGCCTTTAAGAAAGATGTTGATTATGTTGTAGATAATGATGAAGTAATTATTGTTGATCAATTTACTGGGCGTTTAATGCATGGCCGTCAATTTAGTGATGGACTTCATCAAGCTTTAGAAGCTAAAGAGGGAGTAACTATTAATAGTGAAACAAGAACTATGGCAACAATAACATTCCAAAATTTATTTAGAATGTATAATAAATTATCTGGTATGACTGGTACAGCAAAAACTGAAGAAGAAGAATTTAGAAATATATATAATATGTATGTTATTCAAATTCCAACTAATAAACCAGTTATACGTGAAGATTTAGCTGATTTAGTTTATAGTAATTCTGCTGGTAAGTATAAAGCAATAATTAAAACGGTTAAAGAAATTCATGAAACTGGACAACCAATTTTGATTGGTACAATTTCAGTAGAAGCGAATGAATATTTAAGCTCATTATTAAAAAAAGCAGGACTTAAACATGAGGTTTTAAATGCTAAAAATCATGAAAGAGAAGCCGAAATAATTGCTAAGGCTGGAGAAAAAGGATCAATAACACTTGCGACAAATATGGCTGGGCGTGGAACAGATATTAAATTAGGTGATGGTGTAAGAGAACTAGGCGGTTTATGTGTAATTGGAACAGAAAGACATGAATCACGTCGAATTGATAACCAGTTGCGTGGTCGTGCTGGACGTCAAGGTGATCCTGGAATGAGTCAATTCTTTGTGTCATTTGAAGATGATTTGATGCGCCGTTTTGGAACAGATAGAATTAAAACAATGTTGGAAAGCGTTGGGGTTACCGATGATCAATCAATTCGTTCTAAAGCTTTAACTCGTAGTATAGAAACAGCTCAAAAGAAAGTTGAAGGAAATAATTTTGATATAAGAAAAAGCTTGCTTGATTATGATAATGTTTTGAATGAACAAAGAGAAATTATTTATAGTAGACGTAATGAAGTTTTAGATCAAGAAAGTATTCATGATAGAGTTATTGAAGCGTTTAAAAACACTGCGGAAGAATTAGTATCTAGCCATATAGATCCAGAAGGATATTTAACAGATGATGATAAATCAGAGATAGTTGAGTATGTTAATACGAATTTCTTAAAGAAAAGTAATCTTAAAGTTAAAGATATTGAAGATTTAAATGTTGATGATACAATTAATTATATTTATAGCTTAATGCAAAAAGATTATGACAAGAAAATGAAAGATGCACCTATGATTGAAGAATTTGAAAAAGCTATAACTTTGAGAGTTATTGATAATAGTTGGGTTGAACATATGAATGCTATGGAACATTTAAAAGAAGGTATTGGACTTCGTGGATATGGACAAGTTAATCCAATTCAAGCATATACAATGGAAGGCTTTGAAATGTTTGATACACTTTTAAATCGTATTGATAATACTGTTGCTCAATTTTTACTTAAAGCTGAGGTTAGACAAAATGTAGAAAGAAAACAGACATTAAAAGGTACTGCTAATGATGGTAAAGAAAAAGCAAAATCTTCGCCAAAAAGAATTAATAAGATAGGGCGAAATGCTCCTTGTCCATGTGGCTCAGGGAAAAAATATAAGCAGTGTTGTGGTAAGTAGTAGGAAATATAAGGGTTTGTGAGGATTTTGACCACGCGAATTTATGCCGAAAAATGCTATTTGACCACATTTTGACCACAGAATTTTGAATTGTGGTCAAAGATTATTCAATGAATGTGAATTAATGTATAAAGATGTTATCAAACGATGACATCTTTTTTGTTTGCTCACAGGAAGGAGTATAAGTATGGTCAATGTTAGAAAGAGAGGAAAGGTTTATGAGTATAGGTTTAGTACTACCTCAATTGATGGAGTAAGAAAATGGATTCAGAAGTCAGGTTTTAAAACTAAACAAGAGGCATTACAGCAAGGAGCACTTGCTTATAATGAGTACTATAGGGTTGGACGAGTTCAAAAACAGAAGAATATGTCCTATTCGGATTTTTTAGATTATTGGATAGATACTTATTGTAATTTTAATCTGAAGTATTCTACTATAGTAACTTATCTTAATATTATTAAGAACTATCTAAAACCAAGACTTGGTATGTATAGTCTTTCTCAAATTGATGCACAGATGCTACAGGAGTTTATAAATGATATTTATGTAGAAAAACATTTATCAAAATGGTATTTGAAAGGTATTCTAAAAGCAATTAAGGGTTCTCTTAGATATGCTTGTTATGATGTTAATTTTATTAACCATAATCCAGCAGAACATGTTCATATTCCAAGATACGAAGTAGTTACTGGGGATCCTGCTCATATTTTTACACAAGAAGAGATTGAAAAAATTTTAGCTAGATTTAGTGATGTTCATCATGTTTATTATGCTTTTCTTACTGCTTATTACACCGGCTTAAGGGTATCTGAGGTATTTGGACTTACATGGGATTGTATTGATTTTGAGAGAAAGACTTTAACAGTAAACAAGAACATAATAAAGAAGAATAGGGATGGTAAGCCAAAGAAGTATAGTATTTCTAAAGGTCACTCAGTTGAGGTTTGGTTTTATGGAACATGTAAGAATCCTCAGAGCAATCGTACAATATCTATAGGTGATACTCTAGTTAAGGCATTAAAGCAATACAAGAATGAGCAAGAGGAGTATAAACAATTTTATGGTGATGCATATCTTAAGCATTATGAAAAGAAGATTCTTAATGAATATACAAAGAGGGAAGAGATTAAGATAGTGGATGCTAAAGCTGAGTTGGATATCAATTTACCTGAAGCAGAATTAGTTTTTGTTAAACCGAATGGTCAATTTAGAGGTACTGAGACAGTAAGGTATGCATTTAAGGTAATCAATTATGAATTGGGTATTAAGTGTCGCTTTCATGACTTCAGGGATACACATGCAACAAGATTGATTGAGCAAGGAGCTGATATTAAAGCTGTTTCCAAAAGATTAGGTCATTCAACAATTCAAACTACGTACAATATTTATGTCAGAGTTACTTCTAAGATGGAAACTGATACTGTCGATAGATTTGAGAATTACACTAATTCATTAGATATACCAGATAATGAAGAAATACTATATAAAGACTAATTTCGCTTTTTAGAAAATATTGCGAAGTAAATGAAAGGATGAAAATCCTTTTTTTCGTGGTATAATTATAACTGTAAGAGAAAGATAAATAGTAATTTGTTGAAACAGAGGTACCATTATGAATGAAGAAATAAAAA
>CAMEEZ010000016.1 GCA_945915275.1 uncultured Mycoplasma sp. | reverse complement strand
GTAAACTTATCTCTTGTCTCTTCATTTCTTAACATTATTAGCATTTTCTCTATAGTAAGCACCGGCATACAAAAGTTCATCTGCACTAATTAGGCCAAAACTTTCTTCACTAAGTAATGAATTTCCATCATCACTACATTTCATTGCTCCTGGAATTTTATTGATGGTTCCAAATCCTGAAAATGTAAAATATTCTACTTTTTTTTCGCTACTACCATCAGCACAATTATTTATCTTAAATGTCGTTGTTGTGCTCGTACCATCATAATCTAAAACTATACCACCATAATTAGTATCTCCAGCTTTATTTTTTGGAAAAATTTCACCTTTGTTTTCATATTCACAATATAATCCTTCGACTGGATAATTTATTTTGCTATCCCTTATATCATTTAATAACGCATATTTAGCATCTTTTGAATTATCAATTTTATCTTTAAAGATTATATCTTTGCTTGAGCAATATGTTGTTTTCGCAATATAATTTTTATTAGTTATTTGAGTTGTATACCAATATGAAAGATATTCATAAATATCGCTAGGATAATCATTGCTTAATTTAGCTTCGTAATCAAAAGTAGAAAGAGGGGCAAAGCCATGTTTCAAATACCCAACATTCCATAAAGAAGTTGCTCCATAATAATAATCCTTAATACCACAATTTTTAGATTTTTCTCCATAATTATCAATATTTAAAGCTTTGTTATTACAATATAATTTTTTTAATCTATTATCAGCATTGTCATTTGTGCAAAAAAGATCATTAGCAATCTTATTATTTTCTAAAAGATATCCATAATAAGTACATTTACTATCTCCAACTTTATTAATATTATAATGCCTTGCATCATTACTATCCAAAGTATCATTGAGATTAACATCAATATAAGAGTTTTTCTTAATATATTCTATCCTAGCTGATTCATCCAACGGTTCTAAATTTTTCCACTCACCTTGATAAATAAGTCTAATTGACCCATCTCCATTAATTCTAATAATACTCCATAATTTATCTGCAAATAAAACAAAATTATCGTCTTCTGCCCCTCTATAATAATATGTTGTACCTAAATCGTCTGCTGTTGCATACATTCCAATTTCATTATTAATTAACTCTGAAACCTCGTTTCCAACACCACCATGTGTTGCATAATTTTTTGCACCTTTAATAACATTTTTTATATCTTTTATATACTCTGTCTGAGGTTTTGTATAATCAATTCCTATGCTAGGTAGCAAATTCATATTACCTTTAAAGAAAACAACATCATGATTATCTAAAACGTCTTCGTAGTTACATTTACCTTCAACATTCAAACACTTTTCTTCTATCTTTTTTTTAATAGCATAAACCTCATTGACTTCATTTTTAAATAAACAATCCGAAAGTGTATCGTTTTTTGTACATTCTAATAATAAATCACTTGAAATAATATCAGGTTTTACAATTATTTCATTAGCTAATTTACCTAAAAGAAATCTTTTATTTGCATAAGACATAAGCATAGCAATCATGAGTAATATAAAAACTAAAAAAAATGAATAAATTATAGTTGTTGATATAAAACCTTTTTTATTATTCATTAGTAGTCTCTCCTTCCATATATGGATACTCTAACCATGCATAAGAATATATTTTGGTATCTTCATTGTAAAATTCAGCTATAAATCGATATTTTTCTTCACTATTACATTTATTCATAGTGTTTAAATAATCTTCAAAATCTCCCTCTAATTCAAAATTGGCAGTACATTTTGCTAAATACAATTTTTTTATTTCATAAATATCTTTAATATTAGCTACTATTTCATTTTCCGTAAGTTCGATATAGTCACTAGTCCCTAAAAGATTACTTATCTCTGGACAATTAATTTTCCCTGAAGATTCAACACATTCCCAATTTTCATCTTGATTCTTTAAATATTCTTTAATCGCAATCAATCTATTTTTTCCTGCAATTGTATTATAATTTAGTCTTTCTTTTTCTCTTGTAAGTGCAGATGTATATCCATTATAAATAACAAGTAATCCTACCATTAATATTGCACACATTATGATTGTTTCAATAAACATAAATCCTTTTTTATTCACATTTAACACCATATTCTGCAGTTATTAAACCATTTTCTTTTTTTAAAATTATCTTTCCAGAAAAATTTTTACCAGTTATCGGATTTGTTACATCATCATCTTCAGAAATAATAACTGAATCTGAATTTTCACATGACCAATCATTATTTTTGGTTTCTAAATACCCATTACAGACTAAATTGCTAATATATAAATTAGGAGAAGAATCTTTATGTAACAAATTATTTTCACTTGCATATTTAATTGCTTGTTTTTCTATAAACAATTTTTTTTCTTCACATTGTTTTATTTTATTTTCTTTAATAATACTAGTATAAGATATTGTTGCTATTGTTGTTATTAGAGCAAGTATCACTATTGAAGCTAAAAGTTCAACTAAAGTAAAACCATTTTTATCCATTTTACCCCTTACCCTCCTATTATCAATTATATAATATTTCTAAAATAAAAAAAAGCCTTATCTTGGCTTTTTACATATACATTTTTGGCGTTTTTGCATATTTTAAAGTAGGTGATAAGATGAGAATGCACGGATGTAACAATGGTTTTGGTGGTGGATTATTTACTATATTTGCTATTTTTACCTTAAGTGTATTGATCTTCTATCAAACCATTATAACTTTAATTTTACCATTTCGTTTTAATATTTTTATATTACTTATTGAAGTATCCTTATTATTCTTCCTCTTGTTTAGAATAGTATGGCCTCACTAACTCTTCTGTCTTAAAAACATAATCCAAATCATATCTAATATTTTTACAATTTTCAAAAACATCTTCTTTTAATTCAATTTTTGGAGGCAAAGATATGATTATAAAAAATAATTTTAATTCTGCATCATTTAATGAATATTTTTTTAAATATTCTTTTAATAATACACTGAAGTCATAATTAAAATATTCTTTTTTATAAAAATTTATTAAATCTAAAATTGGACTATCAACTCTAGCATAATCCCAACTAATCAGATAATCTTTTTCACCTTTAATAAAATGATTAGTTTCTAAATTATTGTGAATTATACTTACTCTTTGTTTTTTTTCTTCTTTTACTAAATCATACCAAAGATTGAGCTCATTTTCACAAAATCCTAAAGAAGCAAATATTTTATACATATTTCTCATTATTAAATACTTATCAGGACTCATTAACTCTTCTAAAAAATATATGTCATACATATTATTATAATACTCATTTAAATAATTTATGTTACTTATAATATTTTCATATATTTCTTTGTAAACATCTTCACTAACTTCTTTAAAATAACTTGTTTTATTGTGAAGCAAACTTACTAAATCTATAAGATCTTGTGCTTTTTGTTCACTAGGCATATCTGTTCCTTCAATATACTCAAAAACATTTACATCTTTTCTCGAATTATCTATTAACTTAGGAAAATAATTAAAACTACGACTTTCCAAATAAGTATATAATTTTTTTAAATTATTTGATTTATCTTTTACAACAAAATTACCACTTGTAGTTTCTAAAATAGTAGTTTTTCCTTTTATTGTATACTTAAGAGGTTTATAAATGTCTTTTAAAACTTCTAAGCTTCTAGTCATCTTCTGGAATAATTAATTTATCTCCTGGAATTATTTCAGTTAAATTATTATATTCTTCCAGTGTATTTTTACTAGCTTTGTATTTTTCACAAATCATTTCTAAACTTTCATTTTCTTTTACTATATGTACATGATATGTTTTATAACTATCTGTAGCTTTATTTACGGTTTCATTAATCATAGAATTATTTACCACGTCTCTTTCTATTATATTCTCTTTTTCCAATTCTATTTCTTCTTTAGTTTCTTCCCTTAAGTTTTCTTTTTCAACTTCATCATCTTCGACAACTTCAGTTCTTGGGGTAATAATTTCAATTTCTTCTGGTATTTCTTCCTCAGGTTCTATAAATATATCTTCTTTATTTTCTTCTTCATCTTCTTTTTCCTCTCCTTCAACAGTAAATTCAATCATTACTTTTAAAATATTATCATTTAATATTTCATATGAAAAATCTGTAATATTAAATTTAACTGTTTCTTTTATTATTTTTTCATTTAAATCAATTGAAAAAGGAAGTACATGTTCAAAACTTTCTTTATTTACACTTAATTCATGTGCTTTATATTCTCCACTAACAATAAAATTTCCCAGTATCTCTCCATTATTAACAGTCATCTCATGTTCAAGTGATATACTAATTATTTCTCTTATTTTTGAATTAAAAGGTATTTCTTTTGTATATGGTATTATACAATTCATTTTTCATTCCTCCTAATGAAGAATATGTTTAATAATTATTTTTATGCAAAAGAAAAGAGATTATTTTTTAATCCCTTCTGCTATTTCTTTAAAATTCATTCCATTACTTGCTTTTAATAAAATCTTATCATTCTTTTGTTTTATGCTATTTATAAAATATATGGCTTCTTGATTAGTTTCAAAATGATATGCTATTTTATCTTTTAATACTTCATTAATATTTAATGATTCTTTTCCAACTGTTATCACTATATCAATATTCATTTTTAATAACTGTTCTCCAACTTTTTTGTGTAATGATTTACTAAATTCTCCAAGTTCTAACATATCTCCTAAAACTGCTATTTTTCTTCCTTCTAAAGTATTTAAATATTTTAAAGAACTTAATACTGATTCATAATTAGCATTATAAGTATCATCAATAATAATATAATCATTTTTAATGATAGCCATTCTATTATTACTTAATATAAATTTTTTAATACCATTTTTTATCTTATTCATCGAAATTTTTAATGTGCTTCCCACAGCTATTGCACATAAAGCGTTATATACAAAATGCTCACCACTTACTGGGACTTTTATTTCTTCATTATTAAATTTGAACAAACTATAATCTTCATAATATTTAGCATCTCTTGCCATATAATCACTTTCATTATTTATTCCATAGGTTATTACATTGAAAGTATTGTTTTCTTTATTCCATTGGTTTAATAAATCATTATCATTATTAATGATAAGATTACCATTTAATCCTTTTGTAATTTCTAACTTAGCTTTTAAAATGTTTTCTCTGCTTCCTAAAATACCAATATGAGCTGTACCTATATTAGTAATTACGGCAAGAGTTGGTTTGACTATGTCAGATAAAACTTCTATTTCATGAAAATGATTCATTCCCATTTCTACAACTAAAGCTTCATGATTTTCTAATTTTAAAACTGTTAATGGAAGACCAATATGATTATTTAAGTTACCTTCTGTTTTTAAGACTTTATATTCTTCACCTACTACAGAAGCAATAATATCTTTTGTACTTGTTTTTCCAACACTACCAGTAATAGCAATCACAGGAATATTATATAAACTTCTTTTATATGAAGCCAATTTTTGTAAAGCTTTAATTGAATCTTTAACAACTATAATAGGCTTCCCTAGATTAATTATTTCTTCTGAAACATTTTCTTTATCCATTAGAGCCCCAACAGCCCCCTTGTTTAAAGCTTCTAAAACAAAATCATTACCATCAAAATTTTCGCCTTTAATTGCTACAAAAAGCTCATCTTTTCCAATGGTCCTCGTATCTTTAGAGAAACCTTTGATATCTATATCTTTCTTATTATAAACATTAATAATATCTATATTATTAATTATACTTTCTAATTTCACTAGTAACACCTCAATATAATTATACTCTATTCTTCTTTTTTAAATAATAAATTATATACTTCTTGATAAGAATTTACAGTTATTATTTCTAATCTATCTTTAATTCTCATATCTAAATTTTCAATATCCGAAATATTACTTTCTGGAATAATTACTCTTTTTATTCCTCCGTTGTAAGCTCCTATAAGTTTTTCTTTTAATCCTCCAACTTTTAAAACTTCACCTTTTAAAGAAATCTCTCCAGTCATTGCTATATCTTTAGTTATTTTCTTTTTAGTAAATAAACTTATTAAAGTCGTTACTACTCCTATACCAGCACTTGGCCCATCTTTAGGTGTAGCTCCTTCCAAAAAATGAATATGAATATCCTTCTTAGTAAAATAACTATCATTTATTTCAAATTTATCAGAATTTGCTTTAATATAACTTAAAGCTACATCAACGCTTTCTTTCATAGCTTCCCCAAGCATTCCTGTAATTATTATTTTTCCATTTCCATCATACATTGATGTTTCGATAGTCATTATTCTTCCACCCAAAGAAGTATAAGCAAGTCCATTTACTACTCCCGAAGAAGAATTTTTTTTACTTGTGGTAATCTCGAATAATTTTTGACCTAGGTAAGTCTTAATATCATCTTTTTTTAAATTGATTTTAATTTCCTCTAAATTAATATAAGAACTTGTTATAATCTTTCTTATAATCTTATTTAATGCTCGATCTAATTCTCTTACTCCAGCTTCTTTCGTATAATTATTAATAATTACTTTTAAACACTCATTATTTATTTTTATTTCATTAGTTATATTATGTTCTTTAAATAATTTTGGAATTAAATAATTATTAGCTATTTCCAACTTTTGAAATTCTGTATATCCAGAAAGTCTTATTATTTCTAAACGATCTTTTAAAGCTTCTGGAATTAATTCTTCATTATTAGCAGTCAAAATAAAGAATACTTTTGATAAATTAAATGGTTCATCTATATAATTATCTATAAACATTTCATTTTGGTTAGGATCTAAAATATCAAGTAAAGCACTCGCTGGATCGCCTTTAATATCTTTGACCATTTTATCTACTTCATCAATTAATAACACGGGATTATTAGTCTTACATTTTATCAAAGAATTAATTATTTTACCAGGATTTGCTCCCACATAAGTTTTCCTATGACCTATAAGTTCAGATGTATCATTAAGTCCTCCAACGCTTATTTTGGCAAATTCTCTATTTAAAGCTTCCGCAATACTAAAAGCCAAAGTAGTTTTTCCAACCCCTGGAGGACCTACTAAACAAATAATTGGACTTTTAATTTTTGGATTACGTTTTTTTACAGCAATATATTCAATTATTCTATCTTTAATATCTTGTAAAGCATAATGTGTACTATCCAAAGATTTTCTTATTTTAGATATTTCTTCTTCATCTTTACTAGTATTATTCCATGGCAAAGATAACACTGTTTCAATATAATTTCTTATAATACTAACTTCAGGGCTAGCATCAGAAAGCAAACTATATTTATCAATTTCTCGAGAAATTTTAATTTTTATTTCTTTATCAATATCTAAAGATTCAAGTTTTTTATTTAACTCATGAACTTCTTCTTCTTTTAAACTCTCTTCATGTAACTCTTTTTTTATTTCTTTTAATTTTTCTTTAAGAATAAATTCCTTCTGGGTTTCTTCTAAATCTTTACTTATGTTTTCTTCTAATTTTTCATCTAACTTAATAATTTGAATCTCAAGATTAATATCTTTAATTAATTCTTTTGCCCGATACATTGCATTTATTTCTTGCATATATCCTAATTTTTTTTCAACTGATAAAGGTAAGAAGGAAGTAATCATATCTGTCATAGAAAACAGACTATGACATTTTTTTAATCTTTCAAAAATACTATTAGAAATGTGAGGAGCACTTTCAATATAATTAGTTAAAAGCTCAAATAATTTACGTTTAACTGCTTCTTCCTCTGCTTCATCAAATTTAGGTATTACTACACTTGAAACAAAAGCATCTAATACATCTGGATTATTTTTATTATTGTTATATTCTCCAACAGAAACTCTTTCAAGACCTTTTAAAGTAACCCGTAAATTACCATTTGGTAGCGAAAGTTTAGTAACTATAGTACTTACTACGCCGACTTCTGGTAAATCAGAAACATCTGGATTTTCTTCTTTTTGATCAGTTGGACAAACAACTAGTACTTTTTGGTCTGTATTTTGATAAGCGATACTTATTACAGATTTACTAACATCATTATTAAGTTCAAGTTTTACTTCTTGATTTGGTAAAATAACAAAGCTTTTAAGAAGCAATACTGGTAGCTCATTACTCACATTTTCACCTCCTCAAGTTATAGGCTTTATTATAAATAGTAAATTAAATTTTGTAAACAAAATTAGACAAAATTTGACACTAAAATTTTAAAAAAATAATTTTAACATTTCAAACTTTTATATATACTAAAAAACACCTTCTTTTAGAAAGTGTTTTTTAGTAAAACTTATTAGTAAAATTAAGAATTCTTAAAAATCTTTTTTATAAATTTTTCACCAAGTAAACTATCTATTATTTTTTTATTTGCAAAATAATAACTAAGGACAAAGAATATTCCTATTATTCCCATAACAATTAAAAGAATTATTCTATTCGTTATATCTTTTATAAATATTTTAAATACTAAGCAAAATAACAAGATAACCATTGTTTTAAGTAATTGCATTGGTAATTTACTAAAGGTATCTTTATAATTTAAGCCATCGGACTTATGCAAAGAGATTAAAACAACTATTAATGACAATGCATAGCCTATTAATGTTGCTGTAATAGCTCCATAAAAAGGATAAATACCTAAATAATTAAATAAATATATAAGTGGTATATCTAAAGCAGCATTTACTCCTAACCCTAATAATACTGAAACATATATCAATTTTCTTTTATTTATCCCCTGAAGGGCTGAACATGTCATTGTAAATGATGCATCAAAGAAAGCTACAATAAACAAATATTGCATTACAATTGGTCCATAACTATTATAGCCATAAAAAATATTCCAAACTTCTCGGGCAAATAAACTAACAAATAAAGAGATAGGCAAGATTATAAAGAATAGTATTTGTAAAGCTTTGTTAAACTCATCATTAACTGCTTTCATATCTTTTTTTACATAAGAGCTAACTAAAGAAGGAATTAAACTAATAATAATACCTGTTCCTATGGAAGTTACTATACTAACTAATTTATTCCCCCAAGTTGTAAATATACTACTAATATTTTCAATATCCTTTGCATTCATTCCAATATTATTAAGGCCTTTAATTAGTAGAATCATATCCGTAGAATTATATATACTTCCACTAATTGCTATTAAAACAAATGGCAAAATATAAGACACAACTTTTTTTATTACCTCTTTCTTTTCATCTTTGCTTAAACCTTGATTATCTTTATATTTTTCTAATTTTCGCGATTTATTAAATAAGTAAAAATATCCAGATAAAGCTCCTATACAAGCTCCAAAAACAGAAACACCAACTGCGGTAGTAATGGATAAATTAAATACTTTTAATGTCAAAAAGCTTCCTCCTAATATAACCATTACCCTTACAAGCTGTTCAACAACTTGACTTAAACTTGAAGCAGCAATAAATTTGTGTCCCTGTAAATAACCTCGCGTAACACTAAGTGTAGGAACTACAAGTAAAGCAAAAGAAACACATCTAATAACAAATGTAACATCCTCAATAGTATTTCCTCCAGAAATATCACCAATTATTAAATTAGCTAATGGCTTAGCACAGATAAAACATATAAAAAAAGATATTAAAGAAAAAACTTTGATAAACTTATTTGTTATATGAAATAAATAAGTCTTTTCTTTGGTTTTCTTTAAAGTATTATATTCACTAGTTATTTTGCTTATAGCAAGAGGTATTCCAGCAGTAGACATAATTAAAAAAACACTATAAATATTATATGCATATCCGTATAAAGCTCCACCTTGTTCACCAATTATACTATAAAAAGGTATGACATATAATACCCCTATTATTTTAGTTAAGATAATTGATATACTAGCTATAACTGCTCCTTCAATAAAATTACTTTTTTTCATAAATTCACTCCACATTAATATTATAGTCAAAATGCAAAGTAAATACAATAAAAGTTAAAAAGATATGTCAAGCATTATAACATATCTTTCTTAAACCATAATGTAGCATTATAAGAATCTAAATATAATAAACCATTTTGAACATTCATTTTCATTAGTAATTGATATAAGTCTTTATTTTCATCCTCAAAAATAACCGTAACACTCATATATCCAGCTTCATAATTTATAACACTAACATCAACTTTTTTCATCGTTTTCATTTTTTGAAGTATTTCATCAATTGCTGTTTTTTGAAAAGCTCCTTTAGAGATATAACCATTGTTTTCTCCTTTAATTATTCTATTTGTAAGCTCATCAATATTATTTAAAAGAGATTCCTTAGTAAATTTTGAAAAGTTACTTAAAAGAACATTTAAAGCTTTTTCCTGTCTTGACTTATACATAATTATATTATTATAAGCAGCCCCCTCAAAATTATATATTGGCTCGTTTATTTCAACTTTTTTCTTATTACGTTTCATTATTAAAAATACTATAATAACGCTAATAACTACCAAAGAAAAAAAGATTATAATAATTCTATTCATTTTCATATCACCTACTATAATAAGTGTAGAAAAAAAATAATAAATTGTCAATTATTGTTTAATTTTTTTCTTACTAACTTGCTTTCCTTTAATTCATTTAACTCAGCAATTAAATAGTCTTCAGTATATAAAGGGTTATTATTAATTAAACAATCTATTAATTTTTTTTCAAGGCTTCTTGATAATGTCAATTTTTTTATATCATATTTTGTAATTTCCCGTTCATCTTTGTAAAATTTCCAAAATAATAAATTAATTATCTCTCTAATAATAAATTCTTTATCATTTTCTATAAAGAAAGGTTTTAACAATTCAATATTTGAATTATAAAATGATAAATATTCTTCATTAACTCCATATGTATATTTTAAAATATTTTTTATAATAGGGATTTCATAAATAGTATATAAATTTAAATCTTTAAAAGCTCCAATTATTTTATCATCTAAAAAAAATGATTTATCGAAGTCAAATAAGAATGCCTTTTTATCTGGTGATATTAAAATATTTGAACTATGTATATCGCCAACATAAAAACTATTTTGGTGACATTCTTCTAAAATAGTTAATATTTGAATAAAATAATCTAAAACTTCAGCAAATAATAAAAAATTATTATTACAATAACTTAGTTCTAAATAATTATCTAAATATTTACTTACAATATAATATTTTCTCATATCAAACTTGTCTTGTAATATTTTAATTGGAGAATTAACTTGTTCGATATTTAATAATTCTAAGCGTTTTAAGAATTCCAAATTATCACCTGATGCTTTTATAACATGATTTTCATCATACATTCTTAATTTAGAATTTTTTTTAGCATAATAAGCTTCAAACTTCGTTCCAGATGTTTTACTAAAATCCATTAAAGGAAAATTTTCTAATCCTTCTATTTGTTCCATACTACCCCTCGTTTCTTGCTATTGTATATTATTTTAATAAAAAAAACAAGATTAACTTGTTTTTGGTTTTAAGTCTATAATTAATTCCATATCATTCGTTATTTTAGTCCCAGGAATTATATTAAAACTTTCTACATATCCATAACCATTAAAGATATATTTTAAATTTAGCAATTTACTTAGAGTCATAACTTCATTAGCACTCCACCCTGTTATATCAGGCATAAATACTTCATTAGTATTAGTTAGTACAAAAATTTTATTTCCCAATACCACAGTTTGATTATTTAAAGGATATTGTTTAGTAATCTGATTTCCATCACCTAAGATAACTGGTTCAAGTTTATTTGCATCCGTAAATGTTTGAAATTCATTAATATTTTTATTTATAAAATTTGGTATAGTTATAATCTTAGACTTGTCTAAATCACTTTCTTCAGTAGTAATTTTAGCATATTTAGCAATCTCTTCAACAGCTTTAGATAAAACCACTCCCATATCTGAGGCTGTTCCCACTAATTGTTTAACAGAAAAATAAACTATATATTTGGGATCATCTTTTGGAAACATTCCGGCAAAACTTTTAATTGTATCATACTTACCGGTCATGTACCCTCCTTTATCTGAGGCAATTTGTGCCGTACCAGTTTTTCCGATTAAAACAACATTATTTGCTTTATAAGCACTTGATAACCCATTATATACAACACCATACATTAACTCTTTCATCTTTTGGGAAGTTTCCTTAGAAATAACCTTGCCTAACTCTGTTCTTCCGTTTTGAACAATTATATTTCCTTCGGAATCTACAATTTTATCAATAATATATGGTTTTAACATTACACCATCATTAGCAATAAATGTTAAGGCTTGTAAATTTTGAATTGGGGTTGTAGTTATTCCCTGACCAAAAGATGCATTGGCAATTTCACTTTTATATTTAAAATTAACTTGTCCAGCAAGTTCTCCTGGAAGTTCTATGTCAGTTTTTTTACCAAACCCAAATTTTTTATAATACTCTTTGAGTTTTGCTCCACCTAATTCTAAGGCTAAATTAGTAGATGCAACATTTGAAGAATAAATAAATCCAGTATCGAATGTAATTTCGCCCCAACCAGTTTTATTAAAATCACTAATTTTTACATCAGCAACTTGGATGGATCCAGATTTATAAGTTTTATCTCCAACATATATTCCTTCTTCCATAGCGGCCATGAACGAATACATTTTCATTGTACTTCCGGGTTCATATTGATATGACACTAAAGGATTCAAATATGATTCTAAAGTATTTAAATTATTTAAATTAAAAGTTGGTGATGACGCACTTGCAACAATTGCCCCAGTATTAGCATCCATAATACTTAATGTTGCCCATTCTAATTCTTTTGATTTTACTAAATCTGAAATTGCATTTTCAGTAATTATTTGGATATTATTATCAATTGTCAAATATATATCTGAACCAGGAATTGCCTCTTCTGTAAGAGATGGAGTATTAGGAATTTGATAACCATAAGCATCTTTTTGATATATTTTTTTACCATCAGTTCCTTCTAAATAATCATTATAATATTGTTCAATCCCCATTTCTCCAGTTATTTTACCATCTTGATTTGGCTTAGCATATCCAATTATATAAGAGGCAAATTGACCCATTTTATAATACCTTTGACTAGATGAAATAAAATCTATCCCTGGTAAATCTAAATCTTCTATAGCCTTTTTCTGAATTTCGGTCAAATTTCGAGCATTTTTTCCGAATTCTACCTGATATGCATCTTTATTTAGATATTTTAAAATATCTTCAACACTTGTATTTATAAAAGGAGATAACTTTTCCGCAGTCATTTCTTTATCTACAACATGTTGCGGATCATTTTTATCTGTAGTTCTCGATTCTTCCAGATAAGCTATTAATGTATAAGAATTCACCTGTTGAGCAAGCAAATTACCCTTCACATCATAAATACTTCCTCGCTTAGCATATAATGTTTTCTCAACAGTATTTCTTCCACCGGCAAAAGCACTTAAATTTATCCCATCTACTTTAGGGCTTAAAACCACATAACAAAGTTTGGCAATAATTGCGCAAAATAAAAGAATAACGCATACTAAAACAATTTTATATAGTTTTACCGTTATTCTCTTTTGCATTATCTCACCTATTCATTCATATTTTTGATGTTATCATTATTATATGATAACCCATATTCATCTGCAATAGCTTTTACATTTTCTAAAGATGCTAATTCATTAATTTGCATATCTAAACTTTGATTAGTTTTTTCTTGATTAACAATCTTATTTTCTAATTTTTCTACTTCAATATTAGTTTCAGAAAGTAAAGCTTGAGTTAAGACATTTCCAATAGGAATTAACAACATAACAAGAAAAAGTAAAAAATACATTAACTTTTCACCCTTTAGCAACTTAATTTTTGTCGTTTTTTTTCTCGCCATAGTCTAAATCCTTTCTATTACTCTTAATTTTGCACTTTTACTCCTACTATTTTCAAGTAATTCCTTCTCGCTAGGAATGATTGGCTTTTTATTAATTATTTTAATAAGAGGTTTATATTCATCTGGTATTTCTGGTAAACCTTTAACCATTTCATTAACTTCAGAATATTTTTAAAATATTTGTTTAACTATTCTATCTTCTAAAGAATGGAACGTTATAACACATATTCTGCCACCCTTCTTAAGCATTTTAATTGCTTCAGGAAGAGCTTTTTCAATTACTTGAAGTTCTTTATTAACTTCAATTCTTATCGCCTGAAATATTTGTCTTTCAGGGTGTTTTAACAAAAAATATTTCTTTCCAACAGCTTTTTGAATTATTGAAACCAACTCTTTAGTTGTTTCAATTTGTTTGTTTACTCTTTCATCAACAATTTTTCTGGCAATTACTCTTGATAAATTTTCTTCACCATATTTAAAGAAAATTTCTGTGAGTTTTTCAAATGAGTATTCATTAACAACATTTAAAGCCGAAACAGGACTTTCCTGATCCATTCTCATATCAAGAATTGCATCTTTCATAAAAGAAAAACCTCGTGATGCTTCATCAATTTGAGGACTAGAAACCCCAAGATCGAACAAGAATCCATCAACTAATTCAACATTTTCATTTAAAAGACATTCTTTCAAATGACTAAAATTAGAATGAAATATTTTAAAATTGGAAGATATCTCACTTAAGCGATGCTGAGCAAAATCAATCGCTTTTTGATCAGCATCAAAGGCGAATAAAAAACCCCTTTTCGTTCGCATTAATATTTCTTTGCTATGTCCAGCATAGCCAACAGTAGCATCTACATAAATACCATCATCTTTAATATTTAAATTTTCAATTGCTTCATTAAGCATTACACTATAATGCATCAATAACTCACATCTTGAAATAAATTCTCTGCAACATCTTCTAATTTAGAAGCATTATCATTTAGGAATTTCTCCCATTCTTCAGCATCCCAAATTTCAACCCGATCATTAGCTCCAATTATTACTGCATCTTTTGATAATCCAGCATAACCAGTTAATGTTGTTGCAATATTTATTCTTCCTTGTTTATCTAATTCACAAGATGATGCTCCTGAGAAAAATGATCTAATAAATGTTCTAGCGTCCTTTTTAGTAAAAGGCAAAGTATTTAATTTATCAACTATTTTATTCCATTCTTTTTCAGAATAAACATAAAGGCATTTTTCCAGACCTCTTGTAATAATAAATCTTTCTCCTAATTCCATTCTAAACTTTGTAGGAATTACAACTCTCCCTTTTTCATCAATACTATGATGATATTCGCCCATGAACATTTAATCACCCACTTTCCCCCACAGTTTACCACTGTCTACCAATATAATACTTCAACAACCAAAAAAAGTAAATATCTAAATATTTACTTTTTTGTATTTTACAATTTTTTACAATCATTTTTATTCAGTTCTTAAAGCAATCACAGGATCTTTTTTACTAGCCACTTTTGCAGGAATTAATCCAGCAATTACTGTTAAAATTATGCTTATTAAAACTAATATTAATCCTGCTTTAAATGGTAAATAAGCTCTAACCATAATATCAGTTAAACTCTTAATAATATTATTAATTCCTAAATTAACTAAAATTGTAATTCCTACCCCAATTAATCCAGCTGTGACTCCGACAATAAATGTCTCAGCATTAAATACACGTGAAACATCTTTCTTTCTTGCACCTATAGCTCTTAATATACCAATTTCTTTTGTTCTTTCTAAAACTGAGATATAAGTAATTATTCCAATCATAATTGATGATACTACTAAAGATATTGAAACAAAAGCAATTAAAACATAACCAATAACATCAACTATTGTCGTAACTCCACTCATTAAAAGTCCAACATAATCAGTATATTCTATAATATTCTCATCTTTACCATCTTTTTCTTGCATTTTATTATAATCCGAAATAATCTTTTCAATCTTTTCTTTAGAGTCAAAATCTTTAGGATATATATTAATCATTGTTGGACTTTCTATATCCACATCGCCCATTTGTAATAAATTTGTTTTATAACTTTCTAAATTTGTAAATTTAGTTCCAGTAAAAACATTAATTTCCGGATTATTCTTTTGCTCTTTAACAATCTTTGAATCATTTATTTTATTAATAACAAATTTCGTTAATTCACTGCTATATCCAATACCACTTACTAAAGAAATATTACTACCTTCACTAGGCTTTATTATTCCTGTAATTTTTAAATTCGTAGAATTCTCTAATTTTTCTTTTATATATTCTTGATCATTTCTTTTATCAATCCAAATTCCATTTTCTTTTTTATAAAAATCACTATTTAAAAGTAATTTAAACTCCGTATTCATAATATCGTCATAAGAATACTTAGATTGTTTTGCTTCAGAAATTTCTTTCCCTTGCATTATATCTTGCATCATTTGCATTAATTCAGTTTGATTTTTAATACCTAAAGCATATAATATATAATCAATTAATTCATTATTTTTATCAATAATTAAAACTACTTCATTATATTCTTCTGGTAATCTACCTGCTACTACATCATACTGAGTCTTAAGTAAATCTTCATTATTGGTTAGCTCATTAAAAACTAACATTTTATTTCCCATAGTAACTCCTGAATTTTCTTCTTTTGCAAACAAATTCATTAAACTGGTCGGATTTACTTGAATTATATTGTTTTTATCTTCAGTATTGTATATTTGTAAATTTAAATTATATGTATATTTTATATCATTAGCATACTCTTCAATTTCCTTATTATTCTCAATATACTCTTTAAATTCTTTTAGATTATTAATTTTAGTTTCAGAAGAAAATTTTTCAATCATATCAACCATAATATCATTGGAATAAATAGCATCATTTTTATGATCATGACTTTTATTTTCAGCTGATAAAGATGTCATAAGTGAAGAAGTATCAATAAAATTTTCTTCAATTGATAATGGATAACTTGTTAAAGTGTCCTCTTGAACTCTCGTAATATACTCATTAACACCACTAGATAAAGATAAAATTAAAGCAATTCCAATAATTCCTATGGAACCTGCAAAAGCTGTCAATAAAGTTCTACCTTTTTTTGTTAAAAGATTATTAAAACTTAATGATAAACTGGTCAAAAAACTCATACTTGTTTTTTGACTTTTTTTCTTTCTTTTTTCCTCGCTATCTTTTGTATTCTCTTTTCCATCATATTGCATACTATCATCAATAACTTTACCATCTTTCAATTTAATTATTCTAGTTGAATATTGTTCTGCTAAATCTGGATTATGAGTTACCATTATTACCAATTTATCTTTAGCTATTTCCTTTAATAAATTCATAATTTGCTCACTAGTTTCAGAATCCAATGCTCCAGTTGGTTCATCAGCTAATAATATATCCGGATCATTTATAAGAGCACGTGCTATTGCTACTCTTTGCATCTGGCCACCAGACATTTGATTTGGTTTTTTATAAATATGATCCTCTAGCCCAACTTTTTTTAATACTTCAATCGCCTTACTTTTTCTTGTTTTTCTATCAACTCCTGACAGAGTTAAAGCAAGTTCTACATTTTTCAAAACATTTTGATGACCGATTAAATTATAACTTTGAAAAACAAATCCTACTCTATGATTACGATATGTATCCCAATCACTATCTTTGAATTTTTTTGTAGATATTTCATTAATTACTAAATCACCTTTTGTGTACTTATCTAATCCTCCTATAATATTTAAAAGAGTTGTTTTTCCAGATCCAGATGGCCCTAAAATTGATACAAATTCATTTTTTCTAAAATTTATACTAACATCATCTAATGCTTTTTGTTTAAAATCAGCTACTTGATATGTTTTACTAACTTTCTTTAATTCTAACATTACTCTCTCCTTTATTTTATTTTAACCTATATATATTGATTTACTTATCTATAATACGGACTATTATAACCATAATTGTAATAGTATCCGCCGCCATATGGTGAATATGGTGGATAATATGGTTGTGGAGCTACATTATAAATTGGGCGAGGACGAGTTAATCCTACAGCCGCACCTCCCGTAACAGCACCTACTAAAAACGGAAAAATAAATTGTCTATCTCCATATTCTCTATATAAATATGAATTATTATTTGTATACATATTTTCATTCCCTTCCGTAATAAAATATGCCTACAGTTGATAATAGATAGTTACATAAACCCACACAAATAAAATTTTAACATCATTTAATTAATAATGCAATTTTCAAAAAAATGAACTATTAATAGTAAATACTATAATAATTCATTTTATATATATATATTATTCTTTTTTATAAATTAAACCTCTTCAGAAATTAAAGTTTTACAATTACGTTCTAAAATCAATTCTTTTCCCAAAACATCTTTTATACCTTTAAATTCTTTTTTGAAAATCTATATTATTACTCTCTTGATTCATCATATATTTTACTACAAACTCTTTCTTTAATTAAAAATCGCTAAATAATAATTCTTTTTTCCCTTTTTAACAATAATAACTTTATTTTCAATGGCATCACTCTTAGATACTATATACTCTAAATCTGTTATCTTTTTATTATTTATACTTATAGCATTTCCCTTAATCATTTCTCTAGCTTCTCTTTTACTAGTACAAATATCATTATTAACAAGGAAATCAACCAAATTCATTTCTTCGGCAATTTCTTTTGTTGGAACATCCTTAAAATTATTAATAATTTCTTTGGCACTTAATTCTTTTATTTTTTCTGTAAATAAAGCTTCACTAATTTTTAAAGCATTTTTATATTCTTCTTCACCATGAACAAATGTAATAACTTCTCTTGCTAAAGCCTTGTGGGCTTCTCTTTTTTCTGGAGCAGCTAAATGACTCTTTTCTAATTTTTCAATTTCTTCTTTACTTAAAAGAGTTAACATTTTTAAATATTTAATAACCATACTATCTTCGGAATTTATGAAAAATTGATACATTTGATAAGGCGTTGTCTTAGTTTTATCAAGCCAAATATTACCAGTACTAGATTTACCAAATTTAGTTCCATCAGCTTTTGTAATAAGAGGCATTGTAAATGCAAACACTTCATCTCCCGTAGTTTTTCTAATCAATTCAATACCAGTGGTTATATTTCCCCATTGATCACTTCCAGCAACTTGCAAGTCCACGCCCATATTTTCATGTAAATATTTAAAATCTAATCCTTGTATTAACATATAAGAAAATTCTGCGTAAGAAATTCCCGTTTCCATTTGTCTTCTTACCAAATCTTTATTTAACATATAATTAACATTAATATATTTACCATAATCTCTTAAAAAATCAATAACTGTTAAATCTTTTACCCAATCATAATTATTTACAATTTTAAAAGGAAATAATTTTAATACTTGCTTTTTTAATTCTTCAAAATTTTTAGCTATCACTTCTTTATCAGCTAAATCTCTTTCTCCTGTACCTCTTGGATCTCCAATTAAAGCCGTAGCTCCTCCTACTAAAATAATTGGATGATGGCCTGCATCTGCAAGTCTTTTAGTTATTAAAAAAGAACTATAATGACCTATATGCAAACTATCCGCAGTAGGGTCAGTACCAATATAAAAAGTCATTCCTCCTTTATTTAATTTTTCTTCTAATTCTGGACTAGACACATCTTGAATTAGTCCTCTCCATTTTAATTCATCAAATAACTTCATTTTCACTCACTCCCTATAATAAATTTTTTAATTCACATATATCTTTTATTGTTAAATATTCTTTATGTTTTTTCTTATTTACATATATAGGCCTAATTCCTAGCTTAGATGGTTCAATAACATCAAACTCTAAATTATCCCCAATCATAATACAATCTGTTGGTTTAAACTTCCCACAAGCACGAATATAAGCCTCTTTACTCGGTTTCATAACTTCATCACCACAATATATTTCTTTAAAATATTTTCTTATTCCAAACTTTTCCAATCTCTTTTCTTGAGTTCTTTTAAAAGCATTACTTAAAATTACCATATCATATTTCTTAGATAAATATTTTAAAGTATTATGTAACTCTTCTGAAGCAGTACCAACAATACAATTTTCAAGCCAATTAAAGAATAGCTCAATTTTTTTATCATCCATTTCAATTTTAGTTGTTTTAGATATACATTCTTTAAATTCCTTCATATTCCAACAATCATGAGAACGCTCATATTTTTCAATTGCTATCAAAGTTTTATAAAACCTATACCAACTTAATTTAATATTATTATCACTTAATATTTTTTTTAATTTAACATAATAAGCTTTTTCCCAAGGAATCAAAGTATCATCAACATCAAATATTAATCTCTTTTTCATATTTCCTCCAAATAAATAAAAAATCCATAAACTAAGGACGAGTAATAACCCGCGGTACCACCTTAATTTATGAATTTAATCATACACTTTAAGCTATAACGTTTGCTACCGATTTAACTCTGGAGTTGTAAGTTCCATCTTCATTAAATATGAGAATATTATAAATTATATTT
>CAMEEZ010000015.1 GCA_945915275.1 uncultured Mycoplasma sp. | reverse complement strand
CTTCTTGACTTTTTGTTACTACCCAATAGGCATATGTTCCAACACTTAATACTATGACTAAACATAATACTATTGCTCCAATTATTATTCTTGTATTTTTCATATATTTCCTACTCTTTCTATTATTAAGTTTACTTAATTTAGAGCCTCTTGTCAATTTAAATAATGGACAACTCAAATATTTTACAATTTAAAACAAAAACTGACATTTGTCAGTTCATTTTCTTTATTCTTGATAAAACATATTGAGGCTCTAAATCTAAGTTAGAGTCTTTAATAGGTATTACATTTTTGGCATATTTGATCTCTTCATCTAAACACTTTAATTGATCCTTGCTATATAATAATTCATTATTTATTTTTTTTAAATTATCTTCTTGGATTTGAATATCTTCCAAAATCTTTTCTAAACTAGTGCTTTTTTCCAAAGTTCTTATTTCTTTAGTATCTTTTAAACATTTTTTAGTATTCGTAATAATAAAAATTATTGTACTTATAATTCCAACTATCCCAAAATTTAAATTTATGAGAAAAGAAAAAAGAAAAACAACAAAGTAACTAATACTTGTTTCAAGCAAAAGTAGTTTAAAAAAATTAACTAAAGAAGCTTCTTTAATTTCTTTTTTTTGAGATAGTAAATTATATTTATTATTTAAATGCTTGATTGTATTTTCAACTACATCAATTTCTTTTTCATCTAAATATATTGCATCTTTAAGTTCATCAATATTATCAATTAATAAATCCAAATCATCTTCACTCATACAAACTCTTCTTTCGTAATTCAAATAATATCTGAAATTATAAATAAAGTCAATATAAAAGAGAACTAACGTCCTCCTCTATTGTTTTCATATTCCATATAATTAATATAATATTCATATTCTCTCATTTCTTGAAGTTTTGCTCTCATACTATTCTCTAAGCCTCTTAATTGTTCAAGAAATACTCTTTCTTTTTCTTTTTTTAAAAAACTTTTATATTTATGAAGAAGAATATCACGCATTTTAGCAATTTCATCTAGAACAATTTCAATATCACCTTGTGTAGTATCTGCTCCATTTAATATACTTAATACTATCATTAATAGTCTTTTATATCTTTGTTTAAATTTAATAGTTAATATTTTATCTGTCATAGTTGGATTTACTATAATAATTTGATTTATTTTTAAATTATTATTAGATCCTTTTTTGGGGATAAAATCATATCCTCGAATTTCACCATTTATATATACAATTTCGTGCTTGTTATTTTCTTTTTTTATTGTATGATTTGCCATAACCATCACCTACTTCATTATATCAGGTCTTTTTAATTTTGTAACTTCAATTTGTTTTTCTTTTCGCCATTTAGCAATATTAGCATGATTTCCACTTAATAATACCTCAGGGACTTTCAACCCTCTATATTCACTTGGCTTTGTATATACAGGATAATCTAAAAGCCCATTAGAAAAGCTTTCACTTTCCAAACTTTCTTTGGTAATTACACCTTCTAATAATCTTGCAACACTATCTATAATAGCCATAGCAGGGATTTCTCCACCAGTCAAGATAAAATCTCCTATACTAATCTCATAATCTACTAAAGTTCTTATTCTTTCATCAAAACCTTCATAATGCCCACAAATCAAAATTAGATGTTCAATTTTAGTAAAATCATTAGCCATCGTTTGATTATATTGTTTTCCATCTGGTGTAAGTAACACAACTTTAGAATTCTCGGTTTTAATTTCATCAAGTGCTAAAAATATAGGTTCACATCGCAAAACCATTCCTGCTCCACCACCATAAGGAGTATCATCCACTTGACCATTTTTCAAAGGAGTATATTTTCTGAAATCAACTAAATTAATAAAAATTTTTTGGTTAACAATAGCTCTTTTAATTATTGACGTATTTAATATACCTTCGAACATTTCTGGAAATAATGTTAAAACATCAATTCTCATATTAACAACCCTTCTATATTTTTAACAATTACAAATTTGTTTTCAAGATCAACTTTAACAATAAAATTATTATTAATAGGAATAAAATATTTTTTTCCTTTTTCTACTTCAAATATTATATTACCATTATTATTTCGATAGTCAATAATTTTTCCATAATCTTCATTATTCCAAATCACCTTAAAACCTATTAAGGATGCTAATGCTATTTTATTCTGACCTAAAACTTTCTGGTCAATATAGCATTTTTGACCCTTATATAACAATACTTCATTTATATTAGTAACACCTTCAAAAGTAAGCATTTCATAAATTTTATTATGACGGTAAGTATTAATTTGGAATTTCTTTTTATCATTGCCTATATATATATAATTATTTTTTCTAAATAATAAATCCATTACATCAAGATTTTTTAAGAAGCTATTTTCCTCTATATCATATATATATAAATCTTTTAAGACAATTCTTACTTCTCCTTTAATTCCGTGAGTATCAACCATTTTGCCTATAAATAAATAATTCATCTTTCACCTACTTAACTCATACATAATTATTGAAGAAGCAACAGCAACATTTAAACTTTCACATTTGTTATTCATTTTTATATAGATATGATCATCACATAAATCATCTATTTCTTGACTTATTCCTTTGCCTTCATTACCGAGAACTATTGCAAATTTTTCGCCAATTTCAATATCTTTTAATAATTTATTATTTTTTACACTAGTTCCAATTATTTTATAGTCATTTTTCTTTAATTCTTCTAATTTAGATTTTAAACTACAACGAATTATATTGATATTAAAAATCATTCCTTCACACGCTCTTATTACCTTGTCATTATATAAATCTACAGATTCATTATTAAGTAAAATAGTATCTATATTAAATGCTACTGAACTTCTTATAATTGTTCCTAAATTACCAGGATCTTGAATATTATCCAGACAAATAACTCTATTTTTTATTTCTTTTTCTGTCATTTTATAACATACTGCACAAACTCTTGCTATACTCTGTTGTTTACTAATTTTTTTCATTATTTGTTCTGTTACTTTATAGGTAGGTATATCATTTGAAAAATCTTCTAAAGTGATTAATTCTTTTGCTAACCCATGTTTTATAGCCTCATTAACTAAATGATCCCCTTCGACAATAAATAGTCCTTCTTGATCTCTAAATTTCTTATCATGAAGCTTTACCCAATATTTTACTTTTTCATTATTTATACTTGTTATTACCATAATTACCTCTTTAAACTATTACGTAGTTCTTTGTATCTTGGACAAGCTTGACTAACTAAATTCCAAAATCCACGACCATGATTGCCTTCATAAAAATGACACATTTCATGTATGATGACATAATCTATAATATCTATTTCCTTTTGTAATAAAAGTGAATTCAAAGTTATTGTTTTTGTTCTTCGATTACATACTCCCCATCTTGTTTTCATTTTCCGGATTTTTAAAGTAAATTTTGGTAAAGAACTAAAACATTGACGACATTTAGCTATTTCTTCTTCGAAAATTTCAAGACATTTATCATCATAAAATTTATCTAAATCTTCTTTAGATGGAGCATAAACAAATTCTTCATCAAACCCAACATTTTCCCTCGTAGAATCTATTACTACTGTGTAACTTTTACCTAAATAATTAAAGAATTCTTCTTTTTGACTCATTTTTACTTGATGCTGATACATTTCATAAATTTTATATGTATTTTTCTCAATAATATCTTCAATCTCTTTTCTACTAATTAAATAGGGACATGTAATATATAATTTTAAATCATCTTTTACTCTTAAATAAATGTTTTTATTGCTTTTTCTTATAATTTCTACTTCAATAGGTATATCATTTATAATTGTTTTCATGTTACCACCGATTTAATTTTATCATATAATGAAAAAAAATTATAGCATCGACTATAATTAATTCTCTTCTTTTTTTCTTTCTAATGTATATGAATTTTCAATTAAATGATAATTATCTAATATTTCATATAATTCATAAAAACTTAGAGACATAAGATCAATTAGATTTGCTTTATTTTTTTCATAATCTAAATCTGATTTATCTTTTAAAGTTATAATTTCATTTAAAATGGTATTAATATCATTAATTTGCACTTCTATATCTTCTTTTATTCTTATGTAACGAAAATTATTACTCCTTAGAATTTGCATTGCATAATCATAAGATAATAGTTCATGCTCATTTAAGCATTCTAATTTGATTTCTTCAAATTTTTCTAATAATTCAGCTTCTTTTTGAAGATTTTCCTTTTCATCTTTTATTCTCAATAATTTGTTATTTTGATTTATTATACTAATCTTTAAATTATCTAAATCATCAACCTTTAATAGTTCTAATATATTAAATAATTCATTAAGTTCTTCCTCATTTAAATATCTTATTAACTTGTTTCTATTATCAATAAAATTTGATAATTCTTTTCTTAGTTTTCTTGCTTCTTTTAAATTTAATTGTTCCTCATTTTTCTCGTTAAGAATCATTTCTTTGATAATAAATTTAGATTTGTTTTGCTTATCATATTCTTTTTGACAAAAGAATAAAATCATATTTATTTGTTCTTCGGATAATATAAATATTAAATTATTTAGTTGTTCCTTATCTATTTCTTCTATATTAACCGGCAAGAATTTACCTTCCTCATTAATATATTTTCTAATAATGCTTGGAGCAATTTTAAATTTTTGAATAACCATTTCTTTTTCTTCTTCGTTATTTATTGGCATTCCATTTGCTAAAAATGTGTATGAAACCAGTTTTTCTTCCGATAAACTTTCAATTAATTTTGCATTCTTATTTAACACAAAAGCTAAAGCACTACTCATGTCCCGATAATTCATTTTCGTTCTATTAAAGATCATTGATAGTAAGACAAAATCATTAAAAGGGACTTTATATTCTTTACCTTCTTCAAAAAAATCACACAAATGTCTTGTTTCTTCTTCTAAAATATTTTCAACAAATTCCTTACCATATATTTCTTGGATATCTTGTCTAGTAAGCATTATATTTTCTTTACTACATATATAGTCTTTTATTATTTCTAACGATTTCATAGACTTCCCCCCCACTTAATAAAAGTTATTTTATCAAATTTACATCTAATAATCAAATTTTTTAATATTGAATACCCCATATAACATGATATTTAGCATCTTTACCACAACATACGCATTTTCCAGTTATTAATTGTTCATTTTCCATAATACATCTTGATTTACAACCACGTATTTCTTTAATTTTTAATTCACAAGCTTCTTGGCCACACCAATCCGCATGAATAAAGCCAGGATGATTATTTAAAATATTTTCCATTTCTTCTAGATTTTTAGCTGTAAAAGTAAGTTCATCACGTCGTTTTACGGCTCTTTCATACATATCTTTTTGAATTTTATTAAGCAACTTTGATATGTAATCTACAATATCGATGTCTATTGATTCAATATATTTTTCTCTAGTGTCTCTTCTAGCAATTGTAATCTTTTTATTTTCTAAATCTCTTTTTCCAATTTCGATTCTGATTGGAATACCATTTACTTCGGCTTCTGCAAATTTAAATCCCGGTGATTTTTCCGTTAAATCAATATAGCAAGAAATATTTTGGGCATTTAGTTTGTCTTTATAATTATTAGCTAAAGTCATAATATTATCATCATCACCAATTGGGATAATTACAACTTGCCTTGGAGCAATTTTAGGTGGCAATACTAAGCCATAATTATCACTATGTACCATTATTAATCCGCCAATCATTCTAGTTGTAGTTCCCCAAGAAGTTTGGTATACAAATTCTTGTTTATTATCTTTATTTAAGAATTTAACATCATAAGCTTCAGAAAATTTTTGACCAAAATAATGACTTGTTCCTGACTGTAAAGCTACGCCATTATACATCAAAGCTTCATTAGTTAAAGTATAAACAGCCCCTGCAAACTTTTCTTTTTCTGTCTTTTTGCCAGTTATTGAAGGTATGGCTAATATTTCGTGATGAAACCATTTATATACTTCCATCATTTGTTCAGTTTCTTTCATAGCCTCAACTTCAGTACTATGTATTGTATGACCTTCTTGCCATAAAAATTCTCTGCTTCTTAAAAAAGGTCTTGTTTCTTTTTCCCATCTTAAAACATTGCACCATTGATTGTATAGCTTAGGTAAATCTCTATAAGATTTAACATGATCTTTATAATAATCACAAAACATTGTTTCACTTGTAGGTCTTATGCATAGACGCTCTTCAAGTTCTTTAGCTCCACCATGAGTAACCCATGCTACTTCTGGAGCAAATCCTGCAACTAACTCAGATTCTTTGTTTAATAAATTTTCAGGAATCAATAACGGCATTTGAACATTTACATGTCCTAATTCTTTAAATTTTTTGTCGAGTATTTCTTGCATTTTTTCCCAAATAGCATATCCATTTGGTTCAATTACAAGACATCCTTTGACTGATGAATAATCTGCTAATTTAGCTGCTTTAACTACATCTGTATACCATTTAGCAAAATCTACATCTCTATTTGTAATTGCCTTATTATTCATATTAATTCCCTCTTTCTTGTTGGTATTATACCATATAAAAAAAGATTATTAAATAATCTTTTAAAACATCTTTTCAACGCCATTAGGTACTTTATCATTAATAATTCTTTCAATTATCTTATCTTCTTGTTCTTTAGATACTTTTTTGCCAGTCATCTTACTTAAAGTCTTAATTACTTCTCTTAAAGTGTTTTCATCCTTCATGTTTCCATTTTGCAGTTTTTCAGCTAAAGTAATAATAGTATTTTTGTCCACCTTTGTTTTCTTTTCAACTTTCTTAAAAAAATTATCGTTTAAAGCCATAAATTATCCTCCTAGAATAATATATGTCTGCCTTTTATTATTGTTCATTATCATAAAAAATATCATCTGGTTTTAAATTAAATACTTTGGCAATTTTTTTTGCCATATGATAGTAAACATTTCTATTACCATTTTCTAGTTGCCAATAATAAGCTTTACTAATTCCTAATATCTTTGACATGTCATTATGAGTATAATTATTTTTTAATCTTAACTCCTCTAATTTCACATATTTTTTAGTTTTCATAAAATCACCTTTAATCATAATATGGTATTTTATCTATTTTGTCAATTTTATTTAAATATAAATTTATTACTTTACAAAAATTTATTAAAAAAATGAAAATCATTCATTAATCTTCATTTTTTTCACTCTTGTTTTTAAACTGTAAAATGATTGGTGTACCAGTAAAATCGAAATTTTCTCTAATTTTGTTTTCTAGATACCTTTCATAACTAAAATGAACTAAACCTTTATTGTTGACTTTAAAAGTAAACTTTGGAGGACATGTTGCTGTCTGACTTACAAAATAAATTTTAAGTCTCTTTCCTTTATATGAAGGAGCTGGATGTAAAGTTGTTGCCTCGGTTATTACATTATTTAAAGATGATGTTTTTATTTCTTTATGATTATTTTCATATGCTGAAATAATTTCTGGCATTAACATATGAATTCTTTTTTTTGTTTTAGCAGATAAAAAGACAACTTTAGCAAAAGGAATAAATTGAAAATTATTTTCTATATCTTTTTTCCATACTTTTATATCCTTATCAGGATTTGCTACAGTATCCCATTTATTGACAACTAAAACGATGCCTTTTCCAGCTTCTATAGCATATGATGCAATATGTTTATCATGTTCAATAATACCAGTTTCAGCATCAATTACAATCACACATACATCACTACGTTCAATAGCTTTTAAACTACGGATTAAACTATATTTTTCAACATTTTCATAAACGCGCCCTTTTTTTCTCATTCCTGCTGTATCTATTGCAATATATTCATTATGCTCATAAGTAAATTTTGTATCGATAGCATCTCTTGTTGTACCTGCTACATTACTTACAATTACTCTTTCTTCATTAAGTAAAGCGTTTATTAAAGAACTCTTTCCAACGTTTGGTCTTCCAATAATTGAAAACTTTAGTATTCCCTCATTATCTATTTCTTCATTTTCATTCATGTCCTTAGTTATTTCATCTAAAAGCTCAATAAATCCTAAATTATGTTCTCCACTTACTGGAATAATATGTTCAAATCCTAATTCATAGAAGGCATAAATATTATCTTTTCTTTCTTGATTATCAATTTTATTTACAACAACATAAACTTCTTTATCACTTTTGATAAGCATATCTCTAACTTTAAAATCATTATTTGTTAAATCTTCTTTACCATCTACAACGAACAAAATAATATCAGATTCATCTATAGCTAATGAAGCTTGAGCAATAATATCTTGATTGAAATCTTCGTTACCTAAATCAATACCTCCTGTATCAATTAAATGAAAAGTTTTATTTTTATAAGTAACATTACCATAAATTCGATCTCTAGTTATACCGGGTGTATCTAAAATAATTGATTTTTTTTCTTTTATTAAACGATTAAAAATAGTACTTTTTCCAACATTTGGTCTTCCAACTAAACATACTGTCTTTTTCATAAAAAACCCCTTTCTTAGTTTTGATATTCTATCATATTAAACTATTATTGGCAAGCTTCATCTTCACTAATCCATTTAGCAGTAACTCTACCATTATTGTTTTTTAATTCTATAATACATTCTTTCATACTTTTATTATTTTTGGGATTTTCAATACATATTTCATTAGCAACTTTATCATCACAAGCCAGATAATTATTAGGCAATAATTCTTCAACTTTTATTTTAGTGCCCGAAGCAACTACGGCCTTATCTTCTCCATATAATTGAGCAGCACGTAATATCAATTTTACTTTAGATTTATACATATTTTCTTTAATTGAATTCGATATACCTATTATTGCTGGTGTGGCAATAGTAGTAATTACAGCTAAAATAACAATAGTTGCTAATAATTCTGTTAAAGTAAAGCCTTTTTTATTATTATTTTTCATATTATCACCTATTATTTATTATAAACTAATGTATTAAAAAAAGCTAATAAACTTATTATTAGCTTACACTTATTTTGTTAAGTATTTCTTGATATACTTCATCTTTTCCTTTTTTAGTTATTGTTGAAAATGGAATAAATGTTTCATTCTCAGATAATTTTAAAGTATCCTTAATTAGTTTATCTTGTTTAATACGGCCATTCTTACTTATTTTATCATATTTTGTAGCAACAACTTTGATATCCAAATCATAGTATTTTAAGAAATTATACATTAACACATCATCTTCCGTAGGTTTATGACGATAATCTATTAATAAAAACACAGTTTTTAACTCCGGACGATTTTTTAAATACTCTTCAATCATCATCCCAAATTTCTTTTGCTGGTTTTTTCCTCCACTAGCATATCCATAACCAGGAACATCTACTAAATAGAAAGCATTATTAACTAGATAAAAATTTAAAGTTTGTGTTTTACCTGGTTTAGAACTTGTATGAGCAAAGTTTTTTCTTTCTACTAAGGTATTTATAAAACTACTTTTTCCTACATTACTTCTTCCCACTAAAAGAAATTCTGGTAAATTATTCGTTGGATATTGACTTATCCTTACTGCTATATTTGATAATTCAACCGAATCAATTTGCATTTCATTCATCACCACGGATTATTATAACTTAAAAAGGATAATTTTGCAAATTTGATATAAAAAACACCCTCATATTGGACTTATCAATTGTGATTTTTAACATATTCTAGAATATAATTATTGATTTTATCCGTTGATATTTCTTGATAACTTTCTTTTGTTCTTTCTTTAATTTCGACAATATCATTCAAAGCTTTTTTACCTATAGTTATTCTAAGTGGAATTCCAATAAGATCCATATCTTTAAATTTAACTCCTGGCCTTTCGTCTCGATCATCCAATAAAACGTCAATTCCCAAAAGTTTTAAATTATCATAAATCTTATTAGCTAAAATAGTTTGAGTTGTATCTTTATTATCAATAATTATTATAGCTACTTCATATGGTGCAATTACCATAGGTAAAATTAAGCCGTTTTTATCATTATTTTGTTCAATAATACTTGCTAGAATTCTACCAACACCAAGACCATAACATCCCATAGTTACAACTTGTTCTTTGTTATTCTCATCAAGATAAGTTAATCCTAATTTTTCAGAATATTTTGTTCCTAATTTAAATAAATTGCCTATTTCAATTCCTTTTTTAAAATATAATGCGCCTCCGCATTTAGGACAAGTATCTCCTTCAATAACATTTACAATATCTCCTGATATATAATTTTTAATGTTTTTTATATTAGCATTGATATAATGATAATCTTTTTTATTAGCTCCACAACAAAAATTTTTCATTTGTAATACTTCTTTATCAATTACTATTTTAGCATTTAAATCTATTGGGCCAGTAAATCCTGGGACAGCATTACTTGTCGCAATTAATTCATCATCAGCAAAATTAATTTCTTTTACTTTTAATAATTTACAGGCTTTATTTAAATTAAGTTCTCTATCTCCACGGACAAAAAATACTACTAATTCACCAGCAACATTCATTAGTAATGCCTTAACTGATTTTTGTTGTTGTATATTAAGAAAATCGCATACTTCTTCAATTGTTTCTTTGTTTTTTGTTTCAATTAATTCTAAAGTTTTTTCTTGCTCTTCAACTTTTTCTGAGATACATTCAGAAACTTCTAAATTTGATGCATAATCACATTTATCACATAAAACTATTATATCTTCACCAATATCTGTAATCGCTTGATATTCTTCTGATAAACTGCCACCCATTGCTCCAGTATCAGATCTAACTATTTTATAATTAATTCCTAAGCGATCATAAATTCTATTATAAGCATTTTTCATCTTTTGATATGATTCTTCTAAACTTTTTTCATCTCTATCAAATGAATAAGCATCTTTCATTATAAATTCTCTAACTCTTATTAACCCATACCTTGGTCTAGGTTCATCTCTAAATTTGTCAGCTTGCTGATAGATTGTAAATGGTAAATCTTTATAACTTCTTACCATAGCTTTTGCGGCGATAGTAAATAATTCTTCATGAGTTGGTCCAAGAACAAATGGTTTTTCATAACGATCTTTAAGATTAAACATGTCTTTGCCAAATGATTCAATTCTACCACAAGCTTCATAATAATCGCTAGGAATTAAACTCGGCATTAATAATTCTTGAGCTCCAGCTTTATCCATTTCTTCTTTCACTATTTCTTGAATTTTTTGTAAAACTTTTAAACCAAGTGGTAAATACATATATATTCCAGCGCCAACTTTTTTAATCATACCAGCTCTTACAAGAAGATTCCCACTTATGCTTTCTTCATCTTTGGCATCTTCTCTTAAAGTATAAAAATAACTATTCTTAAGTTTCATATTTATGCTCCGTTTCTGTATATATTTTAAGCTTAATTAAGTTATTTGTCCATTATTAATTATCCTAAAAGCACATCTAATGTCATCATTATAACGAATCCAAAGGCTACACCTATATTTTTATAATTAGACTTACCTCCATATTCTGGAATTAATTCTGAAGATACAACATAAATCATAGATCCAGCTGCAAAACTTAAAAGATAAGGCAATATTGGAACTACTATATTTGTAAGTAAAATAGTCACTATTGAAGCAATTGGTTCAACTGCTCCGGATAAAACTCCGGCTTTAAAAGCTTGTAATTTAGTACTTCCTTTTGCTTTTAGAGGCATAGAGATTATTGCCCCTTCAGGAAAATTTTGAATAGCTATTCCTATTGAAAGAGCTAAAGCTCCAGCAAGTAAGATTGGATTATTGGTACTAATCACACTTGCAAAAACAACTCCAACCGCCATTCCTTCAGGAATATTGTGTAATGTTACGGCAAAATTAAGCATATCTTTTTTCTTCTCGATTTTATTTGTTAAATGATCTATAAACATTAAAAAAAACATTCCGAGTAAAAATCCTGATGCCGCAGGGATAAATGAAAATAATCCTAAAAATTCTGATTTTTCAAGCGAAGGAATTAAAAGCGACCATATTGATGCTGCTATCATAACTCCTGCTGCAAATCCAATTAATATTTTCTCCAATTTCTCATTAATATATTTTTTTAAAAAAAATACCATTGAGGAACCTAATGATGTTCCTACAAAAGGAATTAAAATTCCTAATATAATAATAGTTGTTATAAAAAATCCTCCTCACAAAATATCTTATGAAGAAGATTTTAAATGGTTACTTTACATTTTTAATTATTATTTTTTATTCAACGCTTTTTAAAGACTCAATCATTTCAACTTTTTTTAAAGCAAAATAAGTGGTTATATTTACTACAATTGTAAATAAAATAGTTAAAACTATTCCATATATATAACTTGATATAGATATATCAGGATTAAACATCATTATATCTAATTCACAAGTTTTTATAATAAATATTGTGAGATACTTTCCAAGGAAAACACCAAATATTAAACTTATAAACGTTAATATAGTTGTTTCTCTTCCAATATAATCGAATACTTCCTTATCATAAAAACCTAATACTTTGATTGTAGCAAGTTCTCTTTTTCTTTCAGATATATTTACACTTGCTAAATTATATAAAACTACAAAAGCTAATAGATTTGCTGATACAATTAAAACTATTACTACATTTTCAAAATTTTCCATTGTTTCATCAAAAATTTCTGACATTTTGGAAGTAAATGATATTTTAGAAACGCCATCTATTTCTTTTATTTTTATCGCCAATATTTTTTCATCTTCTTCAGTAAGTTTTTCAGTATTAATAAGCAGAGTATTATATTTATCACTATTATATTCACTACTATTAATATATAACTAGTGACTTAAATAATTTTCAGTAATATCTTTTACTTTTAAAGTATAGTCTTTTTCTGCAGATATTTCTAAGATATCATTTTTTTCTAATTCTAATAAACTAGCTAATTTTTCAGTTACTACAACTCCATCTAATTTAATATTATTTTTAGTTTTTCGATTTTTTAAACTAATAAAATTGTTTAAATCATCTAATGGAACAATTAACTGAATTTGCTGTTTAGTATTATAATTTTTTAACTCAATTGCTTCTTTTTGAACTCTAGCAATTTCTTTTATTTTAGGAATTTCTTTTATTTTTTCTAAAATATTATCATTATTTTTAGCTTCATTTAATGTAACTTCAAGCTCGTATTTAAAAACCTCATTATATTGGCTATTTACCATACCGTTTAGACAATTTTTTAAACCAAATCCCGAAATTATAAGACCTGTACAACCTGCGATTCCTACAATAGTCATTAACATTCTCTTTTTGTATCTAAAGACATTACGCATTGTTACTTTATGATTAAAATCTAATCTTTTCCAAATAAATGGTATTCTCTCAAGAATAATTCTTTTTCCACTTTTTATTGCTTTAGGCCTCATTAATTCCGAAGGTTGTTCTCTTAAAGATTTAATACATACAAATACCGTAGCCAAAATTGTACATAAAAGAGCTATTCCCGTAGCAAAAAAAGCCTGATTTAAATTAAATTCTGTAATTATATCTCCAATATTGTACATTATTGAATACATATTAAATATTATTGGGGGAAGTAAATTAAAGCCAATTAATAATCCTATGATAGCACCAATTATTGTAGCTATTAAAGCATATAAAATATATTTAAATAATATTTGCATATTAGTAAACCCTAAAGATTTTAGAGTCCCTAATTGATTGCGCTCTTCTTCTATCATTCTTGTCATTGAAGTTAAACAAATTAAAACAGCAACGACAAAAAATACTAGAGGGAAAACTTGACCCAATTTTTTAATACGATCAATATCTTGATTATATTGATAAAATCCAATATTACTTTCCCGGTCTAAAATATACCATTCTGGCTTTTCTAATTTTTCAATTTCAGATAAAGTTTCATTTAATTCTTCTTCTGCTTTTTCGAACTCTTTTTTTAATTTTTTTTCGTTACTAATTAGTTCTTTTTCTTTTCCTTCAATTTTTACTTTAGCCTTAGATAAATCTAGCTTTGTTTTTGCAACTTCTTCTTCAAATAACTTTTTACCATTATCTAATAAAATTAGTTTTTCTTCTAAATCTTTTAACATGTTGTTTAGTTCATCTTTATTATAAGGAAGTTTTTCATACTGCGTTCTTAATTCAACTAGATTTTCATTTAAAATATTTTTTTCAGCAACTAATAAATTCTTTTCATTTTCATCAAAACTATTATTAATCTCTTGTTCTTTTTCAAATAAACTATACTCTATATTATTAATTTGATTTTCTAAAAAATCTATTTGACTTAAAAGTTCATTCAAAGAATTAATATTATCTTCAATTTCTTTTTTATTCGTATTGTAAGTTTCATTAAATTTTTCTTCTTCTATTTTAAGATTATTAATTCCTGAATTATATTCATATTTAGCTTTTTGAATTTCATTTTTTGCCTTTTTTATTTGATTCAATGAATTATTTTTTTCTTTTTCAAATTTATTTTTAGCTTTATTATACTCTTCTAGAGCTTTATTTTTTTCTGATAAATATCTTTCTTCTTTAAAATTATTTGTTAATTTCTCTAATTCTTCTTTTACTGTTTTTAATTTATTGTCATATTTATTATTGAACATTTCTTCATTTAAATAAATACCGACATTAGTATAGTATTCCATATCAAAATTTGATTCTAAAGTATAAATAAAATAAGATATATCCCCTGTTAGTAAATTTGTAGTCCCTCGTTGTAAAGAAGTATAAATAGGACTTTTAACTACTCCAACAATTTTCAAGTTTTTTATTTTTAAATTATCACTTTCTATTGTTAAAGTATCTCCAATTTTATGAGTATGTTTATCTATAGCATCTATTACACATTCATCTTCATTTAAAGGAAATCTTCCTTCTGTTAAAGTCAGTTTATTTAATTTTTTATCTGGATTATAAGAAAACACCTTGGCAACTTCTTCAACATCTGTTTTAATTACTGAATCAAATGAATAATACTCTTCAGCATTATATTCTTTTTTTAAAACTTCGATTTCATCTTCTGTTATTCCCCAATCTGATAAAAGTTCTATATCTTGAAAATTTGTTTTTTTATAATATTCACTTATTGTTTTTTTCATATCAGGGCTAGTTGCTTTAATACCAGCAAAAAAACCTACACCTAATAAAACAATTAAAAGAATTGAAATAAATCGTTTTAAACTTTTTTTGATTGTAACAAACGTCTCTTTGATAAGTAATTTCATTACCATTCAATCCTTTCGATAGGTAAAGGGTTTTTATTTATGATTACATCTTCAACTGTACCATTTTTAAATTTAATAACTTTATCAGCCATAGGAGCAATCGCCGAATTATGAGTAATTATTATTACTGTCATTTTTTTCTTTCTTGCTGTGTCTTGTAATAGTTTTAAAATTTGTTTACCAGTATTATAATCTAATGCTCCCGTTGGTTCATCAGCCAATAATATTTTGGGGTTTTTTGCAATAGCTCTAGCAATAGCAACTCTTTGTTGTTCTCCTCCTGATAACTGACTTGGAAAGTTATTTAATCTATCCTTTAATCCTACACTAATCAAAGTTTCTTTAGAATCCAATGGTGACTTAGAAATTTGAGAAGATAATTCAACGTTTTCTAAAGCAGTTAGATTCTGAATTAAATTATAAAATTGAAAAACAAAACCAATATCATTACGACGATATTTAATAAGTTCTTTTTTCTTATATTTAGTTATATTTTTGTTTGCAACTATAACTTCTCCAGAGGAAACTTTATCCATTCCTCCAAGAATATTTAAAGCTGTTGTTTTACCAGCACCACTAGGTCCTAAAATTACAACTAATTCTCCTTCTTTTATTTCAAAGCTTGTATTTAAAAGAGCATTTACTTTAACATCCCCAGTAATATAAGTTTTAGAAACATCTTTAAACTCTATATAAGCCATAATATCACCTTCAATTTATTATTATAACATTTTAATAAAATTAAAAAAAGAAGTTTATTTTTTTAATCTTATTCGTTTATATGCATCATATTGAACTGCATCACTAATTCCATCTAAAGTATCTGTCTTATTTAAATTCTCTATTGGATTTAAGCCATTAATTTCATTCAATCTATTTAATGTTGCTTTTAAATTATTAATCATAGCAGAAAGTTCATATTTATCAAAATAAACTCTATTATCACAAAAATCTATTAATTGAATATCTTTAGATTCTGGATTAACCACTAAATTTGCTGTATGAATATCAGTATATATTATTCCATTTTCTTCTAATTCTTTAAATATCTTTATAGTTTCTAAATATAATTTATATAATTCTATCATTGATGTATCTTTGGCAAAATCTCTAAAATTAATATATCCATCATAAAAAGGAATTACTTGACCTAATACTACATTTTCTACAGTTACTATTCCTTCTGGAAATTTAGTCAATTTTATTTCGGGTTGTCTTTTTATTAGTTGTTCTACTAATTTTTCTTCCGGGAACCTTTCAGCATAATATTTGTAATTAAAAGCTTGAACTTCAGCATGAGTTCTAAAAGCTTTTTCCCCGTCCGAGAATTTTTGAATGTAAATACCAGAATCATCAGAACTAAATGTATCTAATTTATCTTCTCTACTATATGCAACAAATTTTTTGGGAAAATCTTGCCATTCTTCAAATGTATCAAAATGATAATTTGGAACCTCAAAATATTTTCCGTATTTATTAGTATATCCTTGTTTAATTTCCATTCTAATCACCTAATCTATTTTATTCTTTTATATGTTTTTTCTTTTTTTAAAATTCTTTTTGTATCTTTTAAAATCATTAATTCTTCATTAGTTGGTATTACTATAATTGGTAGTTTTGAATCATAAGTTGTTATCATTCCACTATGCTTTTCTTTAAAGCCAGCAATACTATTATTTTTTTCCTCATCTAAGTTTACTGGTAAAACCTTGGAAAGTTTATCAACGATTCCTTTTCTAACATATGAAGAATTTTCACCAATACCAGCCGTTAAGATAATTGCATCAACATCACCTTCTAATTCTAGATAATATGCAATAATGTTATTTGTAAAAGACTTAATTAACATATTAAATGCTAATGTAGCATCTTTATCTCCTTCTTCATATAATTTTTCAATATCTCTTAAATCATTTTTTCCACATAAACCAATTAACCCACTATTTTTATTTAAAATCTTTGTTACTTCTTCGACAGAAATATTTCTTTCTTTACAAATATATTCAATAATTGACGGATCAATTGCACCACATCGAGTCCCCATAATTACACCATCTAATGGAGTTAAACCCATCGTAGTATCAATACATTTTCCTTCTTTAATTGCCGAAATACTTGATCCATTTCCTAAATGACAGATAATTAAATTTTGGGGTATATCAGAATAAGATTGAACTTCTTCATTAATATATTTATGACTTGTTCCATGAAACCCGTATTTTCTCACGCCATTTTCTTCATACCATTCTTTTGGAACTGCATATCTATAATTGTAATCAGGAATTGTTTGATGAAATGATGTATCAAAAACTGCTACTTGATCAGTTCCAGGTAAAATATCTGTAATATAATTTATACAATCTATTTCGCTCGGCAAATGAAGAGGACCTAAGTTTATTAAACTTTTAATGTTTTCTATAACTTCATCATCAATTAAAACAGAATCACTATAAATTTCTCCACCATGTAAAATACGATGACCTATTGCTTTTATTTCTTTTAAATCATCAATAAATTTTAATTCAATTATTTTTTCTAATAATAAATTAATCGCTTCAATGTGATTATTTAATTTTACTTCTAATGATATTTTTTCGCCATTAATTTTAAAAGTAGCAATACTAATATCTTCTCCTATTTTTTCAATATTTCCACTACCTATTAAAGTTTCATCACTTGAATTATATAGTGAAAACTTTAATGATGAACTTCCAGCGTTCAAAATCAAGTATTTTTCTAACATCATAAATCCCCCTTATCAATTGTTTGTTATAATAGCACAAGCAAATCATTTTGTCAAGTTTCTGTAAAATTAGACACTAAGATTATATATTTTAAACATAAAAGTCAACTTTAATAAGTTGACTTAATTAAATTCGATTTAATCGAAAAATTTATAATTGGTGTCCTTAGAGAGAATCGAACTCCCGACCTAGTGCGTCGGAGGCACCCGCTCTATCCTACTGAGCTATAAGGACAAAAAGATTATTTATTAAAATAATCTTAGTATATCATTAAACGAAATATAAATCATTAAAATTAGTAATAAAATAAAACCAATAGTATGACATAAATTTTCAAAATTTGAATTTACTGGACTACCTTTAATTTTTTCTATTACCATAAAAAATGCTCTTCCTCCATCAAAAGCAGGGAATGGTAAAATATTAATAAATCCAACATTAATACTTAAAAATGCAATTAAATATATAATATTAGCTATTCCATATTGAGCACTTTGATCCACGACTTTATAAATTCCCACAGGTCCAGATAACATTTTAACTGATAAAGAACCATTAAATAATGATGATATTGTAATGATCATTGAATTAACAATACTTCCAAATTTCTCAAAAGAATATTTAATGCTCGGAATAATGCCTTTTTCTATATCTTGATTAACTGAAAAACCATATATGTTTCTTTCTTGTTTTGTTTCTGGATCTTTTTCCTTTTTAGGTGTTATTTTTAATTCTTCAATAGTTCCATCTTTATGTTCAACTTTAAATGTTGAGTAATTATTTTTATTTTTTAAAACAAGAATAATATTAGCTTCGTCCCAAGTTTTAGCATTTTTTCCATTTATTTTTAAAATCTTATCTCCTTCTTTTAAACCAGCTTCATAAGCAGGATAATCTTTCATAACTTCACTAACTTCAGATTTAATATTTGGAGCTCCCCATATTAGTGCATAAATTAATAATAAAAGTAATGCCATTATAAAATTATTTACGACTCCAGCAACTATTATCATTAATCTCTGATGCCATGGTTTATTACACATAAATTTCTTTTTAGGTATTTTTTTGTCATCTTCATAAACTTCTCCAGCCATTTGAACAAACCCACCAATAGGAAAAGCTCTTATATTATAGTTTATATTATCTTTTCCTTTTTTAGTAAAGATGACAGGACCCATACCAAGGGAAAATTCATATATATATACGCCAAATTTTTTAGCCCAATAGAAATGTCCTAGTTCATGAATTAAAATAATTAAACTTAAAATAAATACAAATAACAATAACGATAATATCCACATAATTTTCTCCTTAAATTAAACCAAATGCTACTATAAATGCTAAAATAACCATAATTAAGCTATCTAATCTATCTAAAATTCCACCATGACCTGGCATGATATTTGAAAAATCCTTGATTCCATTTTCTCTTTTTATTTTACTAAAGAATAAATCTCCTAATTGACCTGTTATTGAAAAAATTAAGGTTATAAATATAATTGATATATTAATAGGACTAATAGTTGCATGATAAAATACACATGAAATAAATGTTCCTATTAATGAACCAAATATACTACCTTCCCATGATTTATTAGGACTAATTAATGGGCACATTTTATGTTTTCCTATTAATGAGCCAAATACATAGGCAAAAGTATCAGTCATAGTAGTTATTAAAATCAAATAAACAAATTTCATTAATCCCAAATTTCTAACTAAGATAAAAGAATTAAAAACCATTCCAATTAATATGGTACAACCTAATAAGTAAAATGCATCACTAGTTTTGTAAGTATCTTTTTTATAAAAAATAGTTGGTAAAAATAACGCTAAAGCTGCAATAGCTATACCTTTATACGACAAACCAAATGCAATGGAATAACCATCATATTCGGAAAGAACTAAAAAAAGAGTACATATTACGGATAATAACTGAACTAAAATTGGTATTTTATTTGTATTATCTTTTAACATCAATAATTCTCTTAAAGCTTGAACGCTTAATATTGCACAACCAATAGAAAAATAATTTCCTCCTAAAATTAATAATGGGATGACAATAATTATGGCAACTATTGCACTAATAATCCTTGTTTTCATATTTCACTCTCCAATTGTTATTATATTCTAAATAAAAGTATACTATTTACTACAATTTAAGTCAAATTAAAAGCATGTCGTTTGACATACTTTAAAATGAATCAATATTAATTTTAACTTTGCGATTATCATTTATATAAGCATATGCTTGAACCATAGTTCTTATAGCATTGGCCATTTTACCATTTTTACCAATCACACAACCCATATCATTTTCATGAACAATAATCTCAATAATTAAATCTCCTTCATCACCATTAAATGATTGAACTTTAACCATATCTGGTTCTTTAGCAATGCTTTTTACTAAATATTCAGTGAATTCAACTATTTTCATAATTATTCACCTGTTTTTTTTGTTTTTGATTCAGCATATTTTGCTAAAATTCCGGTTTTACTCAATAATGCCTTTACTGTATCAGTTGGTTGAGCTCCATTATTTAACCATTTAATAGCTTTTTCTTCATCAATATTTATTTCTGCTGGTTGTTTAATTGGATTGTAAGTTCCAACAGTTTCAATAAATCTACCATCTCTTGGACTTCTTGAATCAGCTGCTACTACACGATAAAAAGGTTTTTGTTTAGCTCCCATTCTTTTTAATCTTAATTTAACTGCCATTTTTCTTCCTCCTTAATTACTACGTAAGTATATCATATGGTTTTTAGCTCGTCAACCATTTTTGGTTTACTACTTTAAGTATTCTTCATTTATATTATCTATTTCATTATCAACATCTTTTTCATCTGCAATAACTTCGTATTCATCTTCATCCTCTTCAACACTGACTTTTAATTTAGTGTCTCCAATGATTTCGACACCTAGCTCTTTTTCAATAGTTAAAAATACTGTTCCATTATCATTACTTACATTAGTAACAGTTGGTTGTTTTAAACTTCTAACAATTATTTCACTTTTATCATTTAATGTAACATCATTTTTTAAATTAATATTCATTACATCATCATAATTAAATCTCTTTGTGCTTACAGATGTTTTTGTATCATTATCATAAGAATACCAAACATTAACATCAAACGCTCCATTAATAACTACTTTTCCATTATTATTTGTACCGTTAAAGGCATGGGTAATGGTTTTTGGTGATAATTTTTGCTTTTTTTTAAACAACTTGATTCAGTTGTTTTAGTTTAAAATGTAAGTCAACAGTTTT
>CAMEEZ010000014.1 GCA_945915275.1 uncultured Mycoplasma sp. | reverse complement strand
TTATTTAAGTACAGATTTTTCATATTGGACATCAGATTTAGCTTTTGGAAATAATAATAGTATTAACGAAATGACATATTATTTTTACTATGACGGAGATAATAAAAAGTTATCTGTTTTAAATGATGCTAGTAAGTCTAATGTTGCTTATATTAAACCGGTAATTAATTTAATTAGTACAGTTAAATATCAAAGTGGTATGGGAACTATCATGAATCCGTATGTAATAGGTGATTAGTTATGAATAAAAAAGGATTTATGTTTATCGAAACAATCGTGATGTGTGCAATATTAATGGTTGCATTACTTATGATATATAAAAGTTATACTTCGGCAATTACTAAAGAGAAAGAAAAATTAAATTATAATTTTGTTGCGGGTGAAATCAGATTAAATCTTATAAAAAAATATCTGATTGATAAAGATTCTGAATGGATTTGTGAGAATGAGTTAACATGTGGGAAAGCTAATACTTTACTAAATAATCGTTTTAAACCTAAAGAATATGTCAATCTTAAAGAACAAGTGTCTGAAAATATTAGAAATATTTATAATATACAAAGTTTGTATTTAGCAAAATGTACTGCTTTTAAAAAAAATGATAACTCTAAAAAGAATAATACAGATACATCAATTAATGCAGATTTTTATATGTTTTTATATTCGATGAAACCGTGTAGTGATAATAAAAAATATCGCTTTATAGCTGAATTTTTAGAAAATGATGGTAAATATTATTATGCATGGGTTGAATATCCTTATGTAGGGGAGGGACAGAATGAATAGAAAGAAAGGTTTTATATCTGTTTCAATAGTTTATTCTTTCTTTTTAGTGTTTATTTTATTAATGATATCTATATTAATGTCTTATGTGAATAAAAGATATTTAATAAATAAAATAGGGAAGAATTATAATCCTCCCGGAGGAGAATTTTTAGCTTGTGGTGATGATGATACTTTAACGGAGTGTTTGTTTAAAAGAGAATATATTGAACACAAGAATAAATCTTATTTTATAAATACAAATTTTAATGTAAGTGATATTAAAGACGCTATCTCGGATAGAGGTTCTCCAAATTTATCAAACGTTGCAACCAGAGAAGAAGGAATGTATAAAACAACAGATGATATTGGTGAAACATATTATTATCGTGGCGCAGAGAATGATAATTATGTTAAATTTAATGATATGTTATGGAGAATTATTCGTATTGATGGTAATTCTAATATTCGATTAATATATAATGGCGTAATAGATATTAATGGAGATAACCAAATAACAAAAAAGTATGATGCAAAACATTTTAATAGTGACAAGGTATCTTCTCTTAAATGTGATACATATTCAAACATATTAAGTAATACAACAATAAATAGGCAAAAATTGTGTGATAGAGTGCCAAGCTCTGAAAGAGATGAGTTGTTAACCTGGGCATGCAATCATATGAATGAAAAAATAGATAAGTATACAGGCAGAATTGAAGAATGTGGTGGAACAGACGATAGTGGAGCAACTTCTTTATGGAATATAGGATATATGAAAAATGGAAAAAGTATAATTAATGTCGATGAAAAGTTAAAAAATAAATCAAATAGTGATTTACTAGAATACATTAATATTTGGTTTGAAAATAATGATTTTTCAAAATATTTAAATGTAGAGCTATCAAATTCTACAGTGTTTTGTGGTAATAAGGATATAACTACTGAGAAAGATAGATTTGGTAATACTGTAGCAAAATCAGGTAATAATTGTGTTTGTTTGGGAACTAATTTTGCTAAAATTGAAACAAGAGAATTCGGGAAATCATGTGGAAAATATGGCCTGATTAATGGGACATGTCTTGATAAAGGATATAGCTATGGATATCAAGTTGATTATTTTAATCAGTCTGCCGAATCTATTTTAAAAAACACCTTATATTCATTAGAATGTTATAATAGCACATCTAAATATGTATATCCTTCTAAAATAGATGAAGATAATGGGCAAATATATTATCCTATCAGTACAATTACAGCTTCAGAAATGATTTTTGCAGGTTTTACTTATTATAATGAAAGCTCTAATAATTATTTAAATGTTGGTTATAATTTTTGGACGTCAGATTTAGCTTTTGGTGGTAATAAAGCTTTATCTTATTCGCCTGATGCAACATATTATTTTGCATATAAAAATGGTAAACTTGATGTTATTGATGATAATGAGAATGCAAATGTGGCTTATATTAGACCGGTAATAAGCATTAATTCAGGTGTTAAATACACCTCTGGGATAGGAACTAAATCAGATCCATATATAATTGGAAACGGGAGTTGCTCATGAAAAAATTAAATAATAAAGGTATGACTGTTATGGAGTTATTAGTAAGTGTCGCATTAATAAGTGTTATTATGATATTTATGTATAGATTAATAGCGGATGTACGTGCAGAGAAAAATGAAAATGATAAAATTACTGATAATATTATAAAAATAAGTGAAATTGAAGTTGAAACTATAAATGAAATTACTTCTCAGTTATCGTATGAAAAAAATGAAATTAAAAATATAGATATAACTAAGGAAAAAAACGACACAGGAGAAGAGATATTAATAACTATAAAAAAACAAACTGGAGAGGAATTTATATATAAAATAGGTTATACTAAAAGCAGTGAAGATATATTTAAAATATATCTTAAAAATAATAGCTTGCTTTTAAAACAATGGTCTCTTTCTCAAAATATTGATGAAATTGAGATAAATAAAAAAGATTTGTACCAAAATAAACAGTTAGTTTGTCAATTTGATTTATTATTAAAGAGCAACAATAAAACTATTAATAATATTAGTCTTCCATTATATTTTTATACTGATACATATACTGAAGGATAAAATAATACTTAAAAATCTTCCGTATAAAAAATATTTATAAGATAAATTAGTATCCTTAAGGATACTTTTTATTTGAGCATGAATAGATAGTCCTCCGAATGAAATAAATATAAGAGCTATTAGTTCTTTTAAAAATATAGACATATTAATATCTTTTAAATAATTTAAGCCTTGAGTAATTTCTAATATTCCTTTTATGAATAAAGAATTAATATTGTTTAAGTTAAATAAAGAAATTATAAAAGTAGATAATAAAATATAGAAAGTTATTGTTCCTAAAATCATAATAAGAGTTGACATTGTTTTAATAATAGATGTTGAAATAGAATGATTCTTATTTTTTATATTATTTAAATTATTTGGTTTTATTTTGAAAAGAAAGCTTATTATGAAATTAGAAAGATAACTTATTATAATAAGTTTACGAGTTGTTTTTATATCAAATATCAAAGATAACATAGTAGTAAGAAAAATAGGATTAGAAAAAAAAGTATAAGTAAGAAGATTATTAGCATCTTCTTTATTAATAGAATTGTTTTGATAAAGTTCTTTTATTATAATAGCATTAGATGGAGAACCGGAAAATAAACTTAGAATCATGACATAGTACTTTAGTCCTTTTTTCTTAAATAATTTAGTGATGTAATAAGGAAAATTATAATCAATCAAAATATTGTTAAGTAAAATCATCGGAAAAAGAGAAGGAAATACTTTGTTAATCCATAAATTAATAGATGATATTATAGATGCATTAATAAGTTTATTATTGATAATTGAAAAGTATAAAAATAGTAAACTTATTGTTATAATTAGATAATCTTTATAATTATTTTTCATATTTTCTCCATATTTTGATATAATTATTTAAGGTGATAATATTGTTTACTAAAATATATGAGAAATCAAAAGAATTTATTGTTGAAAATTATAAGCAGTTATTAATTTTTTTAATTATTTTTTTATTATTTTGGATTGAACTTCCTTATGTAGTATATAAACCAGGTGGAGTTGTAAATTTATCTGGGCGTATTGAAGTTGAAAACAGTTATGATTTTGCTGGGGAAATAAACATGAGTTATGTTTCAATGATGAAAGGAAATATACCTTTTATCTTGCTTTCTTATGTTATACCAAATTGGGATTTAGAAAAAAGTGAAAATGTAACATATGAAGGAGATACTGTTTCAGAAACTATAAAAAAGGATAAAATTCAAACAAAATCATCAATGGATAATGCGGTAATTTCTTCTTTTAAATTAACCAATCATAAATTAGAAATTACAGGATATCATAATACTATTTTATATATTGTAGATGAAGCTGAAACAACCTTAGAAGAATATGATGAATTATTATCTATCGAAGGAACTTCTGTAACTAACTTAGAAGAAATGCAAAAGATAGTAAATTCTTATGAAGAAGGTGATATTTTAAATCTTCGTGTACTTCGTAAGAATAAAGAAGTTGATGCTACAGCAAAAATATTTAATATGAATGGTTCATTAAAAATAGGTATTTCTTTAGTAACCACTTATGATTATGAAACAAGTCCTAAAGTTAAAATAAAAACAAAGGAAAGTGAATCTGGACCTAGTGGTGGTCTTATGATGGCTTTGACTATTTATAATAATTTAACAAAAGAAGACATTACTAAGGGGAAGAAAATAGCTGGAACTGGAACAATTGATGAATTTGGAAATGTTGGGGAAATTGGAGGAATTAAATATAAGATTTTAGGGGCAATAAGAAATGACATTGATATCTTTTTGTGTCCAGAAGAAAATTATGAAGAAGCTAAACAAATTTTAGAAAAAGAAAACAAGACGTTAAAAATTATTAAAGTTTCCACTTTGGAAGAAGCAGTAAAGAAATTGCAAAATTTGAAATAAATTTGCAATTTTTTGTTAATAAAGTGTATATTTGATTGCGATTTGACATTACTTTGTAAATAGAGTATAATTTATTAATTAATTGAATTAGTTTTAGGAGGTTTGGGGATGAAACACAGATTAAAAAAGTATTTACCAGCAAGTTTGGCTATTATAGTATCGGGAACTTTACTTTTTAATTCTTTAGGAGACTTAAAAAATAATGGAGAAAAGAGTGAATTAACTAATTTTGATTCTTTAAATGATTCTTTGACAGATACATTAAGTTCTTCGGAAGCTTTGTCAGTAGCAACTAATTCAAAATCTCTTTCAGAGCTAAAATTAAAATTGAAGAAACTTTTAGAAAAAGATAAAGAAAAAGAAACAACATCAATATTTACGCAAAGTGAAGAAACAACAAGAGATGTTGAAATGAAAGTGAAATTTGTTTTTGAAAAGTTATTAAATAAATATTTTAATAAAATTGGTAATCAAGAAATTACCATGACTTGTACTGTGCCAAAAGATAGAATTTTTGAAAAAAGCCAAATAACTATAAATGCTAAAAATATTATAAATGGTGAATCTTTTTATAAATTTTTACAAGAATTAAATGATGTATGTGTAATTAAAACTTTAAATGCTGATAGTCAAAGTATCGCTGAATTACAAAAATATGATATTAACTTTATTAATGAATTAAAAGTATATAGTGAATCAGAATATATTGGTGTTATTGATTTAAGTCATTTTGAAAATTTAGAAAATTTATCATTAGAAAAGGTTAATGTTCTTAATATTCCTAGTAGTATAAAAAAAATTAGTTTTAATGGAAAAAATCATTCACAATATAATATCTCATCAGAATTAAAACAGATTGAAAATCTTAAAAATATTTGGAAATTGTCTTTTGAAAATATTAAGGTAAAGAATATTAATTTTCCTGAAGAAAAATTAATTTATTTAGATTTTTTAAATTGTGAAGGGAATATAAATATTAATGTGTTTGATTCAGAAAAGGTTTATATTTCTTATTGTAATAATTATTCGAAAAAAGAACCGGTTATTATAAATGGGAAAATAGATAGTAATTTGATTGTTGTAAGTAATAGTGATCAAATATATAAAGGGGATATTAATGGTGACCCTAAAATATCTTTTTCGATTAATGATGGTGAAAAAAAAGTAGATTGTGAAATGAAAAGTTTTGATGAATCTAAAAAAAGATAAGATTGCATCGTTGATATAAACTATTTTAAGCTAGTTTTTTTCTTTGCAATCGTGTTATAATAAATGACGTGGTAGTTATGAAAAGAAGTGAAGTGGACTTTGACAGATTAAGTCCTATGATGAAACAATATATAGAAATTAAAAATGAGTATCCAGATGAGTTACTCTTTTTTCGCTTGGGCGATTTTTATGAATTGTTTTTTGAAGATGGATTAATAGCATCTAGGGAGTTAGAACTTACTTTGACTGGAAAAAACGCTGGACTTGATGAACGTATTCCAATGTGTGGCGTTCCTTTTCATTCTGTTAAACCATATTTGGAAAAATTGGTAAATAAAGGATATAAAGTTGCAATATGCGAACAACTTGAAGATCCTAAAAATACTAAAGGAATGGTAAAACGTGGAGTTGTTGAAGTAATAAGTAAGGGAACTATTACTGATTATGAAATGTTAAACCAATATGATAATAGTTATATATGTAGCGTTTTAGATTTTAATTATTTATATATTTTAACTTATGCAGATATTTCTACGGGAATTATAAATTCATTATCACTTAGTCATGACGAAAAAAAACTTATTAATGAGATTTTATCATTAAATATTAAGGAAGTAGTTTTAGAAAACAACTTAGATGTTGATTTAATTAATAATTTAAAAAATAATTATGGGATAGAAGTCTCAATTAGTAAAGATTATCTTGAAGAAGGTTATGAAAACTTAATAGATAGTTTAAATGATGCTCGAGCTAAAATGGGAATTAAACATCTTTTATATTATTTGGTTGTTAGAGAATTAAAGGATATGTCTCATTTAGAAAATGTAAATATTATAAATAAAGATGAATATCTGGAGATGGATGTTCATACAATAAGAAACCTTGAGCTTGTAGAAACTTTAAGATTAAAAGAAAGAACATATTCATTAATTTGGCTTTTAGATAAAACGAAAACAGCGATGGGAAGTAGAATGTTAAAAAATTGGTTACTACGACCTTTAAAAAATCAAAAACTAATTGAAGAACGTTATGATAAAATTGAAGTATTAAATAATGAATTCATCTTAAAAGAAGAATTACGAAATAATTTAAATGAAGTTTATGATATAGAGAGATTATGTGGAAAAATTACCTGTGGTAACTTAAATTCCAGAGATTTATTACAATTAAAATCTAGTTTAAAAGTTTTTCCACTAATAAAAAATATAATAAAAGAATTAAAATTTGATTATGAATTTAATACATTTGATGAATTGTATAATCTTTTAGAAAATAGTTTATATGAAACACCCCCAGTAAGTATAAAAGAAGGGTATTTAATTAAAGATGGATATAATGAAGAATTAGATGAATTAAAAAGTATAAGAAGTGGTGGAAAAGACTTTATTGCTACTTTTGAAAATAAAATAAAAGAAGAAACTGGAATTAAAAATTTAAAAATAGGATATAATAGAGTATTTGGTTATTATATTGAAGTAAGTAAAGGGCAAATTAATCAAATTAAAGAAGAGTACCATTGGGAAAGAAGACAAACTTTAGCTAATTATGAAAGGTATATTTCACCAGAATTAAAAGAAAAAGAGTCTTTAATATTAAATGCTGAAGAGAGAATAATTGAGATGGAGTATAACTTATTTTTAGAGATTAAAGACATTGTAAAAAAAGAAGTTTTAAAATTAAAGAAAGCAGCTTTAATTTTAAGTGAGTTAGATGCTATAACATCTTTAGCTGTCTGTGCAGAAGAATTGAATTTAGTAAGGCCAGAGTTTTCATTAAATAAAGATCTAGAAATAATTGATGGTAGACATCCGGTTATAGAATGTGTAAGCAAAGAAGAGTATGTTCCGAATGATTGTATTATGAAAGGTGATGTAAGAACACTTTTAATTACCGGTCCAAATATGTCTGGTAAATCAACATTTATGCGTCAGTTAGCTATTATAGTTATTATGGCTCAAATGGGTTCATTTGTTCCAGCTAAAAAGGCTATATTACCGATAATTGATAAAATATTTACTAGAATTGGAGCAAGTGATGATTTAGTTTCTGGTTCTTCAACATTTATGGTAGAGATGAATGAAGCTAGAAATGCGATATGTAATGCTACTGAAAATAGTTTAATATTATTTGATGAATTAGGAAGAGGTACTGCGACATACGATGGAATGAGTTTGGCAGAAGCTATCTTAGAGTATGTAAATGAAAATATTAAGTGTTTGACATTATTTTCTACACATTATCATGAACTTACATCATTGGAAAGAAAATATGATTCAATTAAAAATGTTCATGTTTCAGCATATGAAGAAGATAATAAGATTATTTTTCTTCATAAAATTAAAAATGGAGCAATAGATAAGAGTTATGGGATTCACGTCGCTAGACTTGCGAATATGCCAGAAAGTCTTTTAAAAAGAGCAGATGAAATTTTAAGAGACTATGAAAATAATAAAAACAAGAAAAAAAGTAAAGAAGCTTCAATTCAACTTTCAATGACTTTCGAAGATACTGAAAAGAATAAATGTGATAAATTACAAGAAAAATTATCTGAGATTGATCCTCTTAGAATTACTCCAATTGAGGCAATCAATTTGCTTTACGAATTAAAAAAAATAAGTGAAAATTGACAAAAAATATACAGATTTAATAATATTTGTATATTTTTTTTGATTAATTAACTTTAATATTATATAATTAATATAGTATATATTATAAAATATGGAGGCTAGACTATGGCAAATCTTTCTGCTATTTCAAATATTTTAAATCACATAGATTCAAGTATATCTAATTCAAGTAAAGATATATGGTATGGTTCTATGGCTAAAGATGTAAAACTTCAAATTGAAAATATTTTAAATGATTTTCATAATAAACTTTCAATATCTTTAATTGAAAAACAAATAACTAATTTAGAAAATGCATTAAAAGAAAAGTATTACTTAATACCTTTGGTAGAAGATCATGCAAGAGCGTTAGGAAATTATCATACATTAGTATATAAGATTAATCATGGAGAAGAGGTAACATCTTTTGAGTTAAATGCTTCTAAAAGATTAGTTGATGATACAAAAAGTAGAGTTGTAAACAAACAAAATGAAATTAATGCTTATTTTACTGCTATAAGTAGATTTAGAGCGACAAGTGTTACACCACTAAGAACAGAATTACCAGTATACAAAATTAATATAGAAGATGTTGAAGATGTTGTTATTACAAATGGTTTGAAAAAGGTTAATTCAGAATTGGAATGGTTAGTAGATGAATTAAAAACTTCTAAATTTGATAATGATGTTATAACTAAGCAAACTGTAGCTCCTTATAAACCAGTTTCTGTAAATTTTAATATTGGAAATTATAGAAATAGAGTAGTTAGTAATATGAATGATTTAATAAATCTAATAAACAGATTAATTTCTAAAATTGAATTGCACATTGATAATATTACGATGTTTGAAAATAACGAAGCAGTAGAAATACCATTGGAAGAAAGCAATGTTACTCAATCAACGGAAACGACTACTGAAAAGCAAGAAACTTATAGTGTTAAAAAGGGAGATACATTAATTCAGATAGCTGCAATATATGGTGTTAATTGGAAGGATATTTATAATGCTAATAAAGAAAAAATTCCAAATGGTGATCCTTCAAAGTTAGAAATAGGAACAAATTTAGTTATACCAGGTAAAAACTCGGAAGTCGCTGAGGTTTCTGAGGATAATATAGAAACCATTGGAAATGAAAAATTAGAAGCGAGTTCTGAAATCCCAAAAATAAATAAAATTACTGATTTTTCAACTGTTTCTAAAACAAATTGGGCCATTGGAAGTGAAAGTATTGTAGATGGTGAATATAAACCAACAATGAAATTAAATGAAAATGGGAAAATGGTCGATAAAAATGGAAATCAATTTAGAATTACGAGTTCAATGTCATCTTATTATAATAATGATGTATATGAATCAAATGGTGGAAGATCTGGCCATAAAGGTACTGATATTTCTACTAGTGGTAGAAGCGATTATAATACTGAAGTACAAACAATTGGTCCAGGAATTGTAATTGAAGAAAGAAACAATAATTCTAAAAGTGGATATGGTAATTATGTTAGAGTTTTACATGAAGTAATAGATGAGAAAGGTGAAGTAAAATATACTGTAAGTACTTATGCTCATCTTAGTGATACTTCTGTAAAAGTTGGAGATGTTATAGATGAAAATCAAACTATCGGTAAAATGGGTAATACAGGAAATAGTACAGGAGTTCATCTTCATTTGGAAATGAATGATGTTGATTTAACTAAAGATGAAATGGCCGGAAAAACACCAGAAGATGTTATTAAATTAGTTGAACAAAAAGGAATAGATCAAAAAGATGATTTTGGAAAAGATAGTTATTATGATATGGGAGTTTACTATAAGAATAATAATTATTTATAAGAGTGAGGGATAAATTATGAATAATGATGTAAAAGTATGTTTTGATGAGATAGATACTTCTGTGAAAAAAATAGAAAGTTTGCTATCCAGTCTAAATGATGAAATCACAAAAACAATTAATGATATTTCTGGGGATACAGATGCATGGTCAACAAAATATCAAAAGATTTTTGATAAACATATAACTACCGAAACTAAAGGATTTATTAATAAAGTAATTGATAATTGCGAAAAATATAACAAATATATAAAAAAATCAATGCAAGGATATAGAAAAATAGATATTTATAGGTGATATTATGGCTAAGCAATATTTAAATACGGAATTATTAGAAGAGAAGAAAGCAAAATTAGAATCTCACAAAAGCAATATTGTTGATTACCTTACTCAAATAAAGCAGGAATATTTAAAATTAATAAAAAATGATTTATGGTTAGGCAATCGAAGTGATGTATTTTTTCAATCTCTTAAAGCATATTGGGATAAAGATATAGATCCATCGTATGCTGAAGCCGGAGGGGAATTAGGAGTTATTGGTCAAATAACTCAAGATTTTAACAATATGATACTGTTTATTACTGAGGCAATTAATAAATCTATGGAAAAAGATGAAAATGCTGCAAATGAAATTGCTCAAGAAACTGGTGCAGGAGTAGCAGGAGAAAGAGAATCTGCAGAAACTAATAATTCTGAAAATGAAAAAGAAAATTCTGCTGGAGCTTCTACGGGAGGTAGCATACCAACTGTGGAACCATCTAATACTGGAAATTCTCGTAATGTTAGTACTGGAGGTTTTTATCCAGATGAAAATAATAATGAAAATAATTATGTTGCCGGATTAAACTATCAAATAATAAATACAGATGGTAGTCCAGCTCGAAATAATATTGGTAAAGAAACCATTAAAATAAACGGAAAAGATTATCAAGTTTATACTTATGACGATCCTAAAACTACAGAAAAAGAACATTATATCATTGGAGCTTTAGTAGAAGATGGTAAGAATTCTAGACCTACTGGTAAAGTATATACTATTGATTATGGTAATGGCGATGTATATGAGTTTGTAGATTTAGATACAAATGCTACGACGCGTAGTGGTAACGAGAGAACTCCAAGGGCTGCTACGGATACATATGTTGATATTTTATCAGTAAGAGGTCAAGCATATAATAATGTTGGTATAGAAAGTAGAGAACCTGTTAAAATTTCAGATACAGGAAAGGTTGTTAGTAGAACTTAATAAATAAAAAAATTGCACCAAAAGAGTGTAATTTTTTTGCCTTTATGTTATAATTTATAAAGTTGAGGTGAGCATTATGTCTTTAAATAGAAGTGAATTAAGAGAAAAATGTATGATAATTTTATATCAAAATGATATTATGAAATCTAATAAAATAGAATGTGATATAAATGATATTATTAAAGATAATTTGGAAGTAGATAACGAATTTGTCAAAGATATTGTTTATGGCACTATAACTTATCAAAATGAAATCGATGAATTAGCAAATAAGTATATGAAAGATTGGAGTATAGATCGTTTAGATAAGACCGGGTCAACAATTTTACGTATGAGCATTTATGAACTTAAATATACTGATACTCCTGATGTAGTAGTTATAAATGAAGCAATAGAATTAGCAAAGAAATATAGTGATGATTCAGTTAGAAAAATAATTAATGCTGTTTTAGATAAAATTAAGGAATAAAATGGAAAGAATAAATGGCTTTTTAGATCTAGATTCATATTTTAAAAAGGATTATCAGGAACTTATTAAATTGGGAATCATAAAATACGATAATTCTTTTGAACAGTATTTTGATGAAAACGGTAAAAAAAGTAATCATTGGATTACAATTAATAATGAAAAATATTATTTGAAAAGAAGTAATTATTGGGAACAAGAACTTGTTGTTGAAGAATTTTTTAAACTTTTAGATTTAGATAATCTTCATTATGATGTAGCTATTTTAGATGGTGTTGAATATGTGATTTCTAAAGATTATAAAAAAGTTGGAAACACATATATTTCTGGGAGAGAACTTTTAGAAGATTTTTATTTGAAAATAAAAAATAGTGATAAACGATATTTTAAAGATAATTTTAATATTAGATTAAATGCTCGAAAAGAAGTTGTGGGAAGTTTATTAAATAATTTGGAAAATATATGGCAAGCGATAGCCTTAAAATATCAAAATTATTCTAATAAAGATGAGATAGTATATAAACTTGTTGATGAATTAAAGACAAGATTTTTAATAAGAGAAATTTTATTGATGGATTCTGATTATCATTGTAATAATTGGGTTATCGAAGAATCTGATGAGATAAAACTAGTTCCAAATTTTGATAATGAATCAACATTGATGACAGATATTTATGGACTTCCTTTTGGTATCAATAATGAAAGTATAAATGACAGCGCTTATGATCAATTAAAATATTATCTTGAAGTATCTGATTCAAATAATGTTATTGAATTCATAAATTTATTTAATAAGGCTAATCCAGCACTCCTAAATTTAGCAATTGAAAAGGTCGAACAAGAGAGAAAAATTACTATTTCTAATAAAAATGAATTAATGGAAAATTATTCTAAGAATTATGAACATTTAGAAACTATAGTTAATAGATATCGAGGTAAACATGGAAGATAAATATATAAAAATTAGTGATTTGAATAATTATGTTAAATCTTTAATAGATAGTGAACCTTTTTTACAAAAAGTATTTTTAAAAGGAGAAATTTCAAATTTTAAGAATCATACAAGAGGTCATTTATATTTTACTTTAAAAGATGATACATCAAGATTAAGTGCTGTAATGTTTGCTGGGCAAGCTACAACTTTAAAGTTTAATCCAGAGGATGGGATGAATGTATTGGTTGAGGGAAGAATATCTTGTTATCCGGCACAAGGTACTTATCAAATATATGTAGAAAAAATGGAACAAGATGGTATTGGTAATCTTTATATCGAATTCGAAAAACTAAAAGAAAAATTACAAAAAGAAGGATTATTTGATGAATATCACAAAGTTCCAATTCCTAAATTTCCTAAAAGAATCGGAATAGTTACAGCATCAACTGGAGCGGCAATTAAAGATATTTTAAGCACTATAAAAAGAAGATATCCTTTATGTGAAACAATTCTTTTTCCATCATTAGTTCAAGGAAAAAGTGCTGCGCCAGATATTGTTAGGCAAATAAAAAAAGCCGAAGATTATAATTTGGATGTTTTAATTGTTGGAAGAGGTGGAGGATCAATTGAAGATTTATGGGCTTTTAATGAAGAAATTGTTGCAAGAGCTATATATGATTCAACAATTCCAATTATAAGTGCCGTAGGACATGAAATAGATTATACTATTGCTGATTTTGTGGCAGATCTTCGAGCTCCAACACCAACTGGAGCTGCGGAAATGGCTGTGCCAACTTTAATAGAAATAAAAAATATGCTTAATCAATATACAATAAGACTGAATAAAAGTATAAAAAATAATGTAAATAATAATTTTATAAGATTAAGAAATCTTAAAAATTCATTTGTATTAAAAAACCCATTAACTTTATATGAAATTAAAGAACAAAAACTTGATAATGCAATTGAAAAACTAAATATATATTTTAAAAATATTATAAATAAAAATACCTATAATCTAAATAATTTATTAAGTAAATTAGAAACACTTAATCCTGTTAGTACTCTAAAAAGAGGATATGCAATTGTAAAAATAAATGATAAGGTAATTGCTGATGCAAGTATTATTAAACTTGATGATAATATTTCCGTAGAACTTGAAAAAGCTAATATTGAAGCTAAAGTTTTAAAAATAAATGAGAAAGAGGTTAAATAATGGAAAAGAGTTTTGAAGAATCATTAAACGAATTAGAAAAGTTAGTCAAAGAGCTTGAAAGTGGTGAAGCTCCATTAGATGAAGCCATAAATAAATATACTGAAGCAATGAATTTGGCTAAACTATGTAGTGATAAAATAAATAAAGCTACAGAAAGCGTAAACAAAATTTTGACAGAACAAGGAGAGTTAAAAGACTTTAATGTTGAAGATTAACAATAATTGGAAATTACCAGTTATTGTTTTTTTAATTGTCTTAGATTTACTCATAATAATATTAGGTGGTAATATGAAAAAGGTTTTTGTGTTTTTATTTGCAATGGTTTTTATGCCAGTTCAAATATTAGCTTATTCAAATTATATAATTCCAGGAGGTAATACCTTAGGAATAGAACTAAAAAGTGATGGAATTTTAGTAATTGGATTTTATGAAATAAATGGCAAAACTAATAAAAACAACCTTTTAGTCGGAGATTATATAAAAAAAGTTAATGATATTGATGTTAATACAATTGAGGAATTAACCAAAGCTATAGAAAAAAATATTGAGGGTGTCGTAGAAATAACTTATATGAGAAATAATAATGAAAAAAAGACAGAATTAAAATTAATATATGATGATAATGTTTATAAAACAGGATTATACGTTAAAGATAAAATTACTGGGATTGGCACATTAAGTTATATTGATCCTGAAACGAAAATATATGGAGCGTTAGGGCATGAAATTATAGAATCATCTAGTAAAAATATAGTAGAAGTTAAAACAGGCAACATTTTTAGAAATAGCATAACGTCTATTACAAAAAGCTTTGATGGAAAGCCAGGAAGTAAAAATGCTAAGTTTTATTATGATACTATGTTTGGAACAATAACTAAAAATACTATTTATGGTATATATGGTGAATATACTGCCCAATTACCCTCAAAAAATCTTCTTGAAGTAGGAAAAAAAGAAGATGTAATGATTGGTGAAGCAAAAATATATACTGTTTTAAAAAATGAGGAGATTAAAGATTATAATATTGAAATAACAGAAATTAATGAAACATCAAAGACTAAAAATATTACATTTAATATTACAGACAAAGAACTTTTGGCAAAAACCGGAGGAGTAGTTCAAGGGATGAGTGGATCACCGATTATTCAAAACAATAAAATTATTGGAGTGGTAACTCATGTTATAATTGATAAACCACAAAGTGGCTACGGAATATTTATTACAACAATGTTAGAAGAAGGAGAAAAATAAGATTAGAATAAAATCGATAAAATTAAAATCCTAGTTAAACCTAGGTTTTTTAATTTAAAAATTATTTACTAAAATAATTAAAAGTGCTAAAATAAAATAAAAAAATTGTCTAAAGTAAATAATGGAGGTAACAAATGGAATTGAATTTAAGGAACATTCAACAATTAAACTCCCATCAAATATTCGAAGTTTTGTTGCCTGTAATTAATGAAGTTTATCAAAAATATGATTTTATAGGAATCAAAAAAGAAAACTTTTATCATTTAGTGTTAGAAGAAATTGATAAATCCAAAACGATTTATAATGAAGATGTTTCATATATAGAATATATAAAAAATAATATGAATACAATCTTATTTAATCAAACCAAAAATTCACTTTTAGAACCAACTTTTAGTCAAATGATGAGTGTGTTGACGGTTAAGAAATCCGTAATAATTTCTCTAAAACTAGGTTATATTGATGGTAAATATTTTTCAACAGATTCAATAGCTCAATTTTTAGGAATAGAAACTCAAGAAGTTATAGATATAACAAAAAAAGTATTATTCTTATATAAAGATAGTATTATTCAGTTTATTGATAAGGCGATACAGATTGTAACAGAAGAATCGAATCAATTGAAAAGAAAATTATGATTAATCTGAATAATAATAAAAAATGAGTTTAAAAAACTTATTTTTTTTGACAGTTTTTGACACCATAAATTTTACAATGTTGATTTTTCATGCTATAATGACGAAGGTGATAGTATGGCAAAATATGATGAGACATCTATAAAAATCTTGGAAGGGCTAGAAGCAGTAAGGAAAAGACCTGGTATGTATATTGGGTCAACTGATAAAAGAGGACTTCATCATTTAGTTTGGGAAATTGTAGATAATGCAATAGATGAAGTAATTAATGGTTATGGAGATAAATTAAAAATAGTTATTAATAAAGATAATTCAGTTTCTGTTATTGATTCTGGACGTGGTGTACCAATTGGAATGCACGAAAGTGGAAAAAGTACTCCGGAAGTAATTTATACAATACTTCATGCTGGGGGAAAGTTTGAAGAAGGCGGATATAAAGTATCCGGCGGTCTTCATGGAGTTGGAGCATCAGTTGTTAATGCCTTAAGTAAATGGATGGATGTTACTATTTATAAAGAGGGTAAAATTTCTAATATTCGTTTTCATGATGGAGGAAAAGTTGAAACACCTTTAAAAACTATTGGGAAAACTAATAGAACTGGTACAACAGTAACATTTATGCCAGATCCAGAAATATTTTCAACGACTAGTTTTTCTTTTACAACAATTTGTGAAAGAATGCAAGAAAGTGCTTTCTTATTAAAAGGCTTAACGATTGAAGTAGTAGATGAAGAAGATGAAAAGAAAGCTACTTATATGTATGAAAATGGTTTAATCGATTTTGTTAATTATATAAATGAAGAAAAGAAAACTCTTCATAATGTTATAAATTTTGAAGGAATAAAACATGATATTGAAGTAGATATAGCTATGCAATATACAGATGGTTATAATGAATCTATTTTATCTTTTGTAAATAATGTCAAAACCGGAGATGGTGGTTCTCATGAGGTTGGTTTTAAAACAGGGATTACTAAGGCATTTAATGATTATGCTAAAAGTAACAATCTTTTAAAAGGAAAAGATGGAAATTTTGATGGTAGTGATGTACGTGAAGGTCTAACAGCAATTATTAATTTAAAAATACCGGAAAAGATTTTACAGTTTGAAGGGCAAACTAAAGGAAAATTGGGCACTCCAGAAGCTAGAAATGCAGTAGAAACAATTGTTTATGATAATTTAAAATTTTTCTTAGAAGAAAATAAAGAGATTGCTTTAACAATTATTGAAAAAGCTCAAAGAAGCAAAATAGCTCGGGAAGCTGCAAGGAAAGCTAGAGAAGAAGCTAGAAACGGAAAAGGGAAAAATAAAATTGAAAAGAATTTATCCGGGAAATTAGCTCCGGCTCAAAGTAAAAATTCTAAAATAAATGAACTTTTCTTGGTAGAGGGAAATTCAGCTGGAGGTTCGGCAAAAGGGGGAAGAGATCGTAAATTTCAAGCTATTCTTCCTTTGCGAGGAAAAGTATTAAATACAATGAAAGCATCGATGGATGATATCATTAAAAATGAAGAAATAAATACGATGATTCATACAATTGGGGCTGGAGTAGGAACTGATTTTATTGCAGAAGATTCAAATTATGATAAAGTAATAATAATGACTGATGCAGATGTTGATGGATCTCATATTCAAATATTACTTTTAACATTTTTTTATCGTTATATGAGAGGACTTTTAGAAGCTGGAAAACTTTATATTGCTATTCCTCCTTTATATAAGCTTGATTATGGGAAAAAACATTTTTATGCTTATAGTGATGAAGAATTAGAAGAAATTAAAAGGTTAAATTCTGGTAAATGTACTATTCAAAGATACAAAGGTCTTGGGGAAATGAATGGTGATCAACTTTGGGAAACTACCATGAATCCTGATACTAGAACATTAATCAGAGTAAACATAGATGATGCGGCGTTAGCAGATAAACGTGTAAGTGTTTTAATGGGTGATAAAGTTGAGCCAAGAAAAGAATGGATTAATGAAAATGTTGAATTCTCATTAGAAGATAATTTTCAAATTCAAAATAGTTAAGAGGTGACATAATGGAAGAAATAATAAAAAGAATTCAAGAATATACTTTAGAAGAAATTATGTCAGATCGATTTAGCAAATATGCTAAAGAAATTATTTTGGACAGAGCGATTCCCGATGTTCGTGATGGATTAAAGCCAGTACAACGAAGAATTCTTTATGATATGTATTTAAATCATAATACATCTGATAAATCATATATTAAATGTGCTGCAACAGTAGGGGATGTTTTAGGTAAATTTCATCCCCATGGTGATTCATCTGTTTATGATGCAATGGTTAGAATGAGTCAGTGGTGGAAGCAAAACAATATATTAGTTGATATGCATGGTAATAATGGTTCTATGGATGGAGATGATGCTGCAGCATATCGTTATACAGAAGCTCGTCTTGCAAAAATTAGTAATGAATTATTAAAAGATTTAGAAAAAAATACTGTATCATGGGCTCCAAACTTTGATGATCGTTTTATGGAACCAACAGTTTTACCGGCTAAGTTTCCTAATCTTTTAGTTAATGGCTCAAATGGTATTAGTGCAGGATATGCTACAAATATACCTCCACATAATTTAGGAGAAATTATCAATGCAACAATTAAAAGAATTGATAGTCCAAATTGTCATTTAGATACTATTTTAGAGATTGTTAAAGGCCCAGATTTTCCTACAGGCGGTATAGTTGAAGGAATAAATGGAATTAGAGATGCTTTTGCCACAGGAAAAGGAAAAGTAATTGTACGATCTAAATATCGGATTGAAAAAAATAAAGGAAAAACTCAAATTATAATTGATGAAATACCATTTGATATAAATAAAGCAGTCATGGTAAATAAAATGGATGCTATCAGAATTGAAAAGAAAATTGATGGTATTCAAGAAGTAAGAGATGAATCTGATCGTGAAGGACTTAGAGTTGTAATTGATTTAAAAGCTGGAGCCAATGTTGATTTAATTGTAAATTACTTAATGAAAAATACAGACATGCAAACAACTTATAATTATAATATGGTTTCAATTGTTAATCGTCGACCAATGACTTTAGGAATTTTACCAATTTTAGATGCTTATATAGCTCATCAAAAAGAAGTTATTATTAAACGCAGCGAATTTGATTTGGCGGCATTTAAAAAAAGATTGCATATTGTTGAAGGCTTCTTAAAACTTATTTCCATACTAGATAAAGTAATTAAAGTAATTAGAGCTAGTAAGAATAAAGCTGATGCTCGTGCAAATATTGTCAAAGAATTTGGCTTTTCTGAAGAACAAGCAGAAGCAATTGTTGTATTGCAATTATATCGTTTAACTAATACTGATGTTGTTGCTCTTGAAAATGAACAAGCTGATTTAATAAAATATATTTCTACACTAGAAGCCATATTAGCAGATGAAGAAAAATTAAAAAGTGTAATGAAACATGAACTTAGAAAAATAAGAGATGAATATGCAACACCAAGAAAAACAGAGGTTAGAGCAGAAATTACAGAAATAAAGATTGATACAACTGATTTGATTCCAAAAGAAAATGTCGTAGTGGTTGTAACTAATGAAGGTTATGTTAAACGGGTTAGTTCAAAGAGTTTTGCAGCTAGTAAAGATGAAGAAACAACTTTAAAACCTGGGGATTTCATTACAGGCTTATATGAAGTAAACACTTTAAATAATTTAATATTATTTACTGATCTTGGAAATTACTTATATATTCCTGTTCATAAAATTCCAGAATGTAAATGGAAGGAATTAGGAAAACATATTAATAACATTGTAATGATAAATCCAAATGAACAAATTATTGGAAGTATGATTTTTGAAAATAATGATGATATTATTACATTGTTTACTAAAAACGGAGCAACAAAACGTTGCATGTTAAAAGATTTAGAAGTTCAAAGATGCAGTAAACCAATGACTATAATGAAATTAAAAGATAATGATAGATTAATTAGCGTTGTAAAAGACTTAGGCTCATCATTATTTGTTTCTCAAAATGGATATTATTTAAATATTAATTCAGAAGAAATTCCTGTTGTTGGACCGAAGGCAAGTGGAGTAAAAGGAATTAATTTAAAAGATGATGTTTTAGTTGCAGGTCTTTCATATAATACTCAAGAATATGTAAATATATTTACTGATAAAAAAACAGCTAAAAGAATTAAAATTAGTGATTTAGAAACTATGTCACGAGCTAAAAAAGGAAGTTTATTAATTAAAAAAACTAAAACAGTAACTTATTTAGTTCAAAATGCTTTAGTTACTAATTCAAAGGATATTATAAGTATAAAGTCAGATAATGAAATAAAAGATTATAAAAATAGTGATATATCTATCATGGATTTAGCATCAACTGGATCTAATTTAACTAAACATAATATTGAAGAAGTATTATTAAAAGTAGAATTAAAGTCTTTCTTGAAGAAAAATATCGAAAAAGAAAAAATAGAAGAGAAAGAAGAAGCTAAAGAAGTAAAATATCAAGAAATGACCTTGGATGACTTTATAAATGATTTTAAAATTTAATCATTAAATCACTTATTAAAAATAAAATTTAATAGGTGATTTTTTATGACAAAAAAAGAAGAATTCAAAGAATTTGTAAAAACTAAACCAGAACTTATTCGTCATATTGAAGATGGAACCATGACTTGGCAAAAATATTATGAAATTTATGATATATATGGTAAAGATGAAAAAGCATGGGCAAATTATACAAGAAAAACAAATCCTACAAATATGACATCAAGTATTAAATCAATCACTGATATGTTTAAAAACATTGATATGGATTCAATTCAAAAACATATAAATACCGCCCAGAAGGCTATCGGAGTTGTCCAAGATTTAGCTTTGAATAAAGGAAGTGCTCCAACACCTAAGGGACCTACAACTCCTAGACCAATAAACAAATTCTTTGGAGATTAAAATGGAACTTGATTTAATAATGAAAATAAAAAATGATAAAAAAATGTATGATTTATTAAAATTAAATTCTTATTGGATAAAAGACCTTAATAGAGATCCAAATAATTATAAAAGATTTGTTCAAGACATGAAAACAAAGTATAAATTAAGAGCTACGGATAAGATAAATGATGTGATTGAAAATATTGATTTAATAAAAACTGTACTTGACACATTAAATTAATCTAAAATCTTACATACCAAAAAAACTATTGTAAAAAATAGTATATTATATTATAATTTAATTATAGTAAAGGAAGGTATATAAGATGAAAAAAATATTAAATAAAAAAGGATTTACTTTAGTAGAATTACTTGCAGTTATCGTTATCTTAGCAGTTATTATTTTAGTAGCTATGAATGCAGTTATTCCTCAAATGGAACAAGCAAGGAGAAGTGCTTTTGCAACTGAAATACAAACATTCTCTAAGGCAGCAGAAACATATTTTACAAAGAAAGCGATGATTGATGCATCAGTATTAAGTGGAAACAGTTGTGTTAAGGTGGCTACTCTAAAAAATGAATATGTAAAGAAAAGTGATGCTAAATATTTAGGGGTTGCATGTATTAATAATAATAATATTTATTTAACACTTACAAGTGGAGAATTTCAATATAATGGACAAGTAACTGGGATGGAAGAAAGTGCAATTGAAGCCAAAATTATAAAAGTTCCATCAAGCGATGCTGTTGGAGATCAAACACTTCCAACATGTGAAAAAGCTGCGGATGGTAAGTTGATTAATTGTAAAAATGAAGCTACTTTTGCTTCCAATGATATTAAAGAATAAAATCTTAAAATTACTGAT
>CAMEEZ010000013.1 GCA_945915275.1 uncultured Mycoplasma sp. | reverse complement strand
ATGAATTAGGTGCTACACCAATTAATTGGAGGTAACACCCAACACGCTAATATTAAATGTTCCTCTTTTTTATTTTATGCAAGTTTCCTTGACATATTCATAATAACATATTTATCTTTAGTTGTCAAAAATCTATCATTTTTGTATAATTATTAAAGAGGTGGAACAAACATGATAATAGATTTAAATGAATTATATAAACGAGGTTTACTTATAATTGATGAAAAAGTAGATGTAAAAATAAAAGATACAACTTTAGGAATTCAAAAGTTGGATAACTTAAAACTTTTAGGCAAAATAACATATAATGATTTTGAAGAATTAGAGTTAGATTTAAAGTTGTCAGGTACTATGTATTTGCTAGATGCTATGACTTTAGAAGAAATTCCTTATGATTTTGTAAGTAATATTGAAGAATCTATTGTAGAAAACGAAATAAATTTAGAAAAATATATTGATAAAAGTAAAAATACACTTGATATTCAAGAGATTTTATGGGAAAATATTGTACTGGAAGTTCCAATTCGAGTTAGAAAGGATGACAGTAATGTATCCTTAGAAGGCGAAGGATGGCAACTTAATAAAGATGATAAAGAAGAAATTGACCCTAGGTTAGCCAAATTAACAGAGCTACTTAAGGACAGAAAGGAGTGAAATTATGGCAGTTCCTTTTAGAAGAACTAGTAAGACGAAGAAAAGAATGCGTCGTACTCATTTAAAAAAAGAAGTTGGTGCTTTAACTGAATGCTCTAAGTGTGGTGCTAAGTTAAGACCACATCGTGCTTGTACTAAGTGCGGAAATTACAAAAATGAAGAAGTAATTAAAGTTAAAAATAGTGAAGAAAAATAGTCAAAAAGTTTAAATCTTTTTGCTTTTTTTTGCATTAAATTTTATTTGATTCATATATTTCTTTAGGAGGACAAGCCATGGATAAGAATACTGGTCTTACTAAAGAACAAGTTGCATTAGAAAAACAAAAAAATGGTAGAAATATATTAGCATCACATAAAAACAATAGCTTTTTTAAATTACTTTTAGAAACTCTTGGAGATCCAATTATTAGAATTCTTTTAATTGCTTTAGCTGTTAAAACCCTTTTTTTATTTAAAAACTTTGATTGGTATGAAACTATAGGTATTTTAATAGCTATTTTATTAGCATCATTTATTTCATCTATTTCAGAATATGGAAGTGAGGCAGCTTTTAAAAGACTTCAAGAGGAATCATCAAAAATAAAAACTAAAGTTTTACGAGAAGGTAAAATATCAGAAATAGACATCGAAGAAGTTGTTACTAATGATATTGTAATACTTCAAATGGGAGACAAAGTACCTGCGGATGGTGTAGTTATCGAAGGAGATTTTCTAGTAGATGAATCCATGTTAAACGGAGAAAAAAAGGAATCAAAGAAAAAGATTGGAGATAAATTATTTCGTGGTTCGGTAATATATGCAAATAAAGGGAAAATAAGAATCACTGCTGTTGGAAGTCAGACAATGTATGGGAATATTGCTGAAGAAATTCAAGAAAAAGAACCCAAAAGTCCTCTAAAAATAAGATTAACTGGGTTTGCAAAAATTATAAGTAAAATAGGTTATTTTGGGGCGGTGTTGGTTAGTCTATCATATCTTTTTAAAGTAATAGTTTTAGATAATAATTTTAATAGCACACAAATAATTTCTACAATTACTAATTTTAGTTTAATGGCTGATTATTTAATTTATGCATTAACACTAAGCGTAACAATTATCGTTGTAGCAGTTCCAGAAGGACTTCCTGTTATGATTACATTGGTTTTATCTAGCAATATGAAAAAAATGTTAAAAGATAATGTATTAGTAAGGAAACTAGTAGGAATTGAAACAGCGGGAAGTTTAAACGTACTACTTACGGATAAAACAGGAACACTTACAAAAGGAGAACTTGAAGTAACTGATATTTATAGCGGAGATTTACAAGGATTTAAAAGTAAAAAAAGTTTGGAAATCTATCCTAAATATTTAAATGAATTTATTAAGTGTACTTATTATAATAATGAATCAGTAATATCAGATGATAAAATAATTGGAGGAAATTCAACAGATAAAGCTATAATGGAATATACCAAAAATTTTAAAATTCCTTATTATAATACATCAAATAAAACAAATTTTGATAGTAGTAAGAAATATAGTTCCGTAGAAATTGATGGTGAAACTTATTATAAAGGAGCTTGTGAGAAACTTTTACCAAAGTGTTTTAGTTATATTGATAAATATGGTGAAAGAAAAAATCTGACTAATAAAAAAATTATCGAAAACAAAATAAATGAATTTACTAAACAAGGAATAAGAGTTTTAACCCTTTGTAAAGGAAAATCGAGGAATTTGGATTTATTAACATTTATTGGATTTATTTGCATCAAAGATGATTTGCGCCCAGAAGCTAAAGAAGGCATTAGTTTAATAAAAGATGCAGGTATTGATACAATAATGATTACCGGAGATGCAAAAGACACAGCCAAAAGTATAGCTAAAGAAGTAGGTATAATTACTAGTCATAGCGATATAGTTTTAACTAGTGATGAATTTAATCAATTAAGCGATGAATATATTGAGGATAATTTAAGTAAAATCAAAGTTATTGCGAGAGCTTTACCTATTGATAAAAGCCGAATGGTAAAAATAATATTAAATAAAGATCTAATTGTAGGAATGACTGGTGATGGGGTAAATGATGCTCCAGCATTAAAAAAAGCAAATGTAGGTTTTGCGATGGGAACTGGTACAGAAGTTGCTAAAGAAGCTTCTGATATTGTAATCTTAGATAATAATATTTTATCAATTAGTAAAGCAATTCTTTATGGAAGAACAATTTTCAAAAGTATAAGAAAATTTATTATTTACCAAGTAACTGTTAATATGTGTGCATTAGTTTTATCGATTGTTGGACCATTTATTGGAATAGATACTCCAATTACTATTATTCAAATGTTGTGGTTAAATATGATTATGGATACTTTTGCCGCATTAGCATTTTCATTTGAACCTCCTATCAATGATTATATGAAAGAACCACCTAAGAAAAAAGAAGAACCAATTATGAATAAATACATGTTTGGAGAAATATTATTTACGGGAATGTACTCTGCAATACTTTGTATTCTATTCTTAAAACTTCCTTTAATTAGAGAGATAATTAGAGTAGGAGAAAATAACAAATATTTGATGACAGCATATTTTGCCTTATTTATCTTTATTGGAATTTTTAACTCATTTAATGCTAGAAGTACAAGGCTAAATATTTTTGCTAATTTAAAAAAGAATAAAGTGTTTTTAGGAATGATTATTTTTATTGCAACCGTTCAAATATATTTGATTTATCATGGTGGTGATTTATTTAGGACATACGGTCTAACATCATTTGAATTTTTCTTTGTTCTTATTCTGGCTGCAAGTGTAATTCCTATAGATTTTTTAAGAAAAACATATATAAGAAAAAAAGGTTATCAAACAAGTATTTAGTTTGATAACCTTTTTATGCTTCTTCAATAAAACTGCTACTTTTATGTGGCTCATTAAATAATAGATTAGGGTAATTTTGTTGACGTAATGCTTCATATACAACAATAGCAACAGTATTAGATAAGTTTAAAGCCCTAACATTGTCAGTCATAGGAATTCTAAAACATCTATCAATATATGGCTTTAATATTTCTCTAGGTATACCAGTACTTTCTTTTCCGAATATAAAATAAATGTTTTTATTAATGTCAGAATAATCGGCATCAGTATGAGGTTTATGCCCATATCTAGTTAAAAAGAAATAATCTCCTTTATTTTTAGCAAAGAAATCTTCAATATTTTCATAAACTATATAATCACATTTATCAATATAATTAACACCACTTCGTTTAATCGCCTTTTCATCTAAAGAAAAACCTAATGGTTTAATTAGATGTAATTTAGAATTTGTTGCTACACATGTTCTCATAATATTACCAGTATTCATTGGTATTTCTGGTTCAAATAAAACTATATTAATCAATTTTCATCACTCCATTAAAAAAAGCCTTAGTTGGCTATTTTTTCAAATCCTTTATTTTCAAGTAAATTACTAAAATCATCAACTTCAATTATATTATCATTATTTTTAATAATTGTATATTCATTTTTATTAAAATAAATAATAGCTGGTACTTTATTAATCTTTTCATTATTTAATTTTAAAGTATTATTAAACATATCAATGTAATTTTCTTCTTTAATTAATTCGGTAGCATCAACATAATAAAAAATATCTTTCAAATTATAGTCTTCAATAATATCTTTTAACTCTTTTTCTAATTCATATACATCTTTATTATTACGATAACCAATATAAACAAAATATTCTTCCGGAGCTTCCATAAATACTTGGTTAAGTTCATTTTCTTCATTTATTTCTAAGGTAACAGTTTCTGTTGTAACAAGATAACTTTCTCTATACTTTTCACTTTGTTTAACTTCATACCATTTAAAAATGTAAAGTGTGATTAAGATAATTGCAATTAAAACAAACACAGCAATATAATAATTTTTTAAAGGTATAAATCTATTTTCTATTTTCTTTTTTTTAGGCATATATACCATATCCTTTCTTATTTAATTTTAACAAATAAAATAGTAAATGTAAACATTTAGGCTTTCACTATTTTTTAACTTAACATATAATAATTATATGAAAAAGTATGTTAAATTTGAAAAAGAAAAAATATTAATAGTCAACAAAAAATATAAATTAAGTCGATTTTATCGACCTGGTGACATTTTAATTTGTGTAAAAGAAGCTTTTGAACAAATGCAAAAAGATGCTTATCAAGAAAAAGTTCTTCTTTTAATAGTTAGTGGTTTTAGAAGTTACGATTATCAAAAATTATTATATAATCGTTATAAAAAAAATGATATAGATGCAGATAGATATTCTGCAAAGCCAGGACACTCAGAACATCAAACAGGATTAGCTATAGATCTTGTAAATACAGAATCTAAAAACATTAATAAATTCAAGAAAGAATTTAATTGGCTGAATAAAAATGCTTATAAATATGGTTTTATTTTAAGATATCCCAAAGGTAAAGAAAAGATTACCGGATATAAATATGAACCATGGCATTTTAGATTTGTTGGTAAAAACCTTGCACCAATTTTATATAATGGAGGAAATTGGATAACTTTAGAAGAATATTTTAAGTTAAATGAAGCGTAAAATTATAGATATAAATTGACAAAATGGTGTAAATAGAGGTATAATGATTATAATTAAAAAGAATTTTTAGGGAGATAGGTGTTTTATGACTTTTAAAAGAGAACAAGAAATTAAAATTGATGGGAAAGATTTTTATGTAATTGATGCAATAAATTATAATAATGATCAATATATATATGTGCAACAAATTGAAAACGATGAATTAATAGATATATATATGGTTTACAAGTATGATAGCGAAAGAAATGCAATGATTCATATAAAAGAACCAGAATTATTAGATACTTTATTAAAATTATTTGCTGAAAACATAAATAAAACTTTACAAGAAACAGCAAATAATAATTAATTATCGTAATAGTGAATGTTTATTTAAAATGATTTAATATGTTATAGGGAGGAAATTTTATGAATACACAAAATTTTACGAATACACAACAGAATAATTTTGAAAATACAGAAAGGAATATATCAGATATAATAGACGAAAGAATCCCTTCTGGATTTTATTATTCAGCAGGTACTGATTTAAAAGAAGCATACCTAAAAGAGAGATTAGCAGATAATAATAAATTTAAAAATCCGGATTCTGAAGGTCCAGAATATATAAATCATGATGGATTTAATACACCAAGTGATTTATTAGAGTACATAAAAGAATTAGAAAAAGAATTAAAAGAAGCAAAAGAAGTGTTAATAAATACAACTTTATTAGATGATATAAAAGAAGTAAAAGATAAAATAAAAGCAAAAGAAGAAGTATTAACAACAGAAGAATTAAGAGAGTTAGACCCAAGTTATAAAGCATTAAAAAGAGAACTAGCGGAATTAGAAGCAGCAAAAGAAGAAATGACAGAAAAAATGAAATCTTTAAAACCAAAGATAGCAGACTTAAAAGTAACAGCAAGAAAATGGATAAAAGATCGTAAAGAAGTAAGAGAAGAAGCATTTCACAATGAAATAAATAAAATAAAAAGATATAAGGAATCTTTAAATGTATTAAAGGCAGAATATCAAAAAGTATTAAATAAATATTATAATGAGCCATTAAAAAAACAAGTAGAAATAGATAAAAAAAGTTTAGAAGAAGCAATAAAATATCACGAAAGTGAAATAGAAAGACTAGAAAAAGAAGTTAGAGAAGGAATGCATAAAATTAATGGTTTTTCTAACAAAGTTACAGTAAAATTTGTGACTCGTGGAGGATCTAGAGAAGGAGTCTCATATGATCCAATCGAAATAGAAAAAGGAAGTTTAATAACACCTCCAGAAAATCCGATTTTAGATGATGATAATGAGTTTGAATGTTGGACATTAAATGGAGAACCATTTGATTTTACACAACCAGTAAATGAAAATATAACTTTAGAAGCAAAATACAGAGGTATTACTAGACATCATGTAACATTTTGCGATGAAAAAGGTAATGAGCTTAACACTATAAGTATAAAAGAAGGAGAATCTTTAGGAGCTAATTTAAGAAATCTAGATGATAAAAAATTCAAAGAGTTTGAAGGCTGGGTAAAAGAAGATGGGACTTTAATGAGTTCAAATGAACCTGTCAATGAGCCTCTAATATTAACTGCTAAATATAAACGTAATTGGAAAAAAATAGCTGCTATAGGAGCTGGTGTTGCAATGGGAGCTGTGACATTAGGTGCCGATATGCTTTTAGCAACAGGTGGTTTAATCTCTAATGCTACAACAGCGGCAATGGGAATTGCGGCAGGAATAACACAATTTAAATTAAAAAATCATAAGACTGAATTAAAGCCAACAGAAAACTTAAAAAGTATTAGAAAAGCAAGTGCTAAATTAGTAAATTATTTTAGAGATAATAAAAATATTAAAAATTTACGTACTTTCTTTGCAACAGCTACTGTTTCAACTTTGGTTACTGGAGTAGGACTTAGAGTTGCTAATGCATTTGGAGGAGAAAATTTGGCACCTACTGGAGGAGAGGAATTGCACGGAGAAGAAATAACGAATACAGGCGATAATTTAGTGACACAAACTACTAATAATACAACAACAAATTCTGTAGAAAATCCTGAAACTATACAAGGCTATTTTGAAAAAGCAGGAACTCCAGATAAAATATATGATACAGCTTTTGAATCTCAAGGATTATTTAATGCTGAAAATCCATTACCTGAATTTGATGGATCAATGCCTACAAAAGCATACAACACTGCTACTGGACAATGGATGAACATAGATAAAACTACAACTCTTAAACAATTAACCCAAACTTTGGGGACAGACGACCCTCAAATTCTTTACACGAAAAATGGTGTTGATATGGGCTGGGAAAGTCTTAAAAGTTTAGTTGGCGGAATGTCTAGATAAGAAAAAAAGAATATAAAGGAGAAATTATAATGGCAGATTCAAATCTATTTGAAGAAAAAGTAATTGAAGTTGGAGAAAATACAAAGTATTATGTTCTTAAACAAACAATTTATAATAATAAAATGTACTTATTTGCTAATGAACTAGTGGATGAAGAAACGCCTAGTGATACTTTGGCTATCTTAAGAGTTGATACTAATGATGAAAATGTATTAATTTCATTGGAAAAAGATGAGAAAGTACTTGAAGAATTATTAAAGATGTTTTCAACATTAATTTAAAAAAACAAAGTAAAAGTAGATAATTGTCTAGCTTTTGCTTTTTTTTTATAGTATAATTATTTTATAGATAAAAAATCGAGGAGTTTTTGTATGAAAAAAAATAAAATGTTTAAGGTTTGCGCAATTATAATTACATTTTTTATTGCTTTCACAACATTTAATCCTATAGTGTTTGCTGCAGAAACATTTGAACTGTGTCAAAAAAGTGGGGTTGTAAAATCCTTTCAAATATTAGGATGGTGTTTATTGGCAATAAAAATAATTGTGCCTATTTTATTAATAATAATGGGAAGTATAGATTTTGGCAAAGCTGTTATTTCTTCTGATGATAATGCAATAAAAAATGCAATCAATATTTTAATAAAACGTTCTATTGCGGCAGTAGTGATATTCTTTATTCCAACTATTATTTCTGCTGTAATTAGCTTAGTTGATGGTTCAAGTGAATTAAAAGACTACGATTGTTTAAGAAATTGTATATCTGAGCCTAAAACTTGCGAAATTCCAGCAGGTGGAGTGTTTGGGGGAGTAGAAAATGAAAAAAGTTAATTATATATTATTAATTGTAGTATTATTTTTATTTAATATAAAGAGTTATAATGCAGAATTTCTATTATGTGAGTATAAGATCAATCATACGATTGACGATTGCGATGGAGATGCATGTTATGAGCAAAAGAGTTTGACAGAAACAATAAAAGTGTATTTTGATGAAAATAAATATACAATAGAAACTCCTAATGATTGTGGAAGAGAAAATTGGGAGTGCGGTTCAAGGCATAAGATGGATGCGAGAACTTTGTCTAGTATGAAAAGTTCCGAATCATATTATAGTTTTTTGGATACTACATATGAGGATATGGAAAATGGAATATGTCCGTCACAAGCGTTTTATGATTTAGAAACTACTGCAAATGGTCATGGTGGAAAAATTGAAGTGTGTTTTGGCGATATAATGGGGTGTAGTGAAGAAAAAGGGGCTTCTTTTACTTCGAAAACATTTGGTGGTTTTAACTCAACTATTAAGTCAACATCGTCAAATGTTACAGATTATCTAACATCAATAGTTGATAAATCTTACGATGCAGGTATGGCTGAAGCCAGAAAAATAGTTGTAAACAAAAACGTAAAATATCAAGACAATGACACCTGTTCTGATTTTGTTAAAGATCCTCAAGGCTTTACTGAAGGAATTATACTAAAGGCTGAAGAAGCTGCAGTAAAATATTCGCTAAATTATTTCTTGCAAAGTCAAAGTCAAAACACAACAAATTATCTATCAAATCTAGTTTATAATAGAATTAAAAATAATACTCCTTTTAATGTTTCAGAGGTAGTAAAAAAAGTAAAAAGTGATTGTGAATCTTTAATAAATAATAGTGGGGCGAATCAAGAAAAAATAGAAGATTGGAAAAGAAAATTACAAGAATCTTTTAATACTTCCGAAAAAGTTTTAGCAGATTATAAGACTACGGCATCAACATATAGATTTAAAGATAATTTTGGTACTGAAGAATCGTGTGCAGGATTTTTGGGCGATAAAACCGATACATCATCTCCAGCTTATTATTTAAATTTAATTATGAAAATTTTTAAATATGCCGCAGTGATTTTAGCTTTAGTATTATCTATGATAGATTTTTTAAAAGCAACAATTTCTCAAGATAAAGATCTATTACAAAAAGCAATTATATCATCAGTTAAACGTTTGATATTTGCTATAATTATATTCTTTTTACCAATTGTTATAAATTATTTCTTAGGATTAATTGGTGCATATAGTTCTTGTGTGTAAGTGAGGTGATAATATGTTAATATTGAGTTTTAAAGAGAGTATGAATTCTTTTTTGCTAACTTTAGATGGATGGGCTTATACTTTAATTAATACACTTTATAAAGTTTTTTTGGCTTTATCTAGAATGACATTGTTTGGGGAAGATGATATTGCTCCATTTATTAGAAGAGTTTATATGATAATTGGGGTAGTAATGTTATTTTTATTATCATATTCTCTTTTAACAAATATAGTTAATCCTGAAGGAAAAGGCAAAGATAGTGCTGGTAAAGTAGTATTTAATGTGGTAAAAGCAGTCATTTTATTAGCTTTAGTTCCTACCATTTTTGATTTTGCTTTTCAATTACAAACTGCAATATTATCACATAATACAATCGGGAAAATTATATTAGGAACTGGAAATGAATATAAGGGTACAGATGCAAATGGTAACCCTAAAACTCCGGAATCAATTTTGAATGATGGTGGAGTGAATATGGCTTTAGGAGTTTTGCAAGCCTTTATTGTTCCTACAGAAAATAAAAAAGCGTCAGAAACTTCGATTGAAGGAGCTGGATATACTTTAGAAGATGTATGGACGAGAATAAAAAGAGATGGAAGCTTTTCTTATTTATCTTCTATTGCTCCAGCTACAGACGTGGAAGAACATAAAAGAGAATTGGAGTATCATTATATATTATCCACATTAGGTGCAGCAGTAGTTATATATTTACTCATAAGTTATTGCTTATCATTGGGTTTAAGAATATTTAAATTGGCATTTTATGAATTAATAGCACCATTACCTATAATGGCAAGTATCATTCCAAATCAAAAAGGAATGTTAGAAAAATGGATAAAAGAAACTATATCAACCTTTTTAGAAGTCTTTATAAGAATTGCAATTTTGTATTTTGCGGTATTTATTTTAGATTTCCTTGGAGGAGTACTTAATGGTTCAGAAAATGAAGTTGGATTACTCGAGCAATTAGGTGTAGATGGATTAATGAAGGGAACAATTTACGCTATAATTATTATGGGAATGATGGCTTTTGTTAAACAAGCTCCTGGACTAATTAGTGATATAACCGGAATAAGTAGCGAAAACACAAAATTTGGAATTAGAGAACAACTTAAAAATGGAGGATTGTTTACTGCGGCTGCACTAGCGGGAGGTGCTGCAACTTCTTTAGTAAGACGAGGAGTTGGGGCAATTCAGACAGGACATAAAAATCGTAAAAAGTATATGAAAGATATGAAAGATAATTCATTAGGTAAAACGAAAAGAGTTGCAGCAGGATTCAAGATGGTTGGAACTGTATTTAGTACTTTAGGAGGAATGACTATAGGTGCTGCAACTAGTGGAATTCGTGGTGGAGTAGGATCATTTAATAAAGATGCAGGAAGTTTTAAAGATATAAGAGAATCTGCCCATAAAGGAGCTACAGCTGAAGGAGAAAGAATGTCCAAAAAATATAGGTATAGAGCCGAACATGGTGGGTTTATTGGTTCAATTGGTGGGCGCTTTGCAGATGCCGGACGATCAATTGGAGACTGGTCTGGTATCAGTAGTGTAGATGCATACGTACAAGAAAATGAATTGTTACAACAAATTTCGGATGCAAAATCAAAAGTTAAAGATGGGGCCTTGAAATTAGCTGATAAAGAAGCAAGTAAAGCAGATTCTAGTTTTACTCTTGGTATGAACGCAAATATAGAATGGAAAGATAGTAGTGGAAATACACAAACAAGTAATATGGAATTAAGTGCTAATAACCTAAGAAGTTTACAATTAGAGATGGAACAAGCCAAAGCTAATGGCTCAGCAAATTATGTTGAATTGGCTAATAAATATGCAGCATTTAGATCTAAAATGGGAGATGAAATACAAAATATTGCATTCATGAATGAAACTGACTGGAAGAATGCGTCTGCTACAATAAAAGCAATACAACCTAAAATTGCTTCTATTAATATTGATGCAGAAGAATTTAGAACTTTATTGACTAGAAATATTGGAAATGAAACTGTTGTTAAATCTGGATATACAGTAGAGTCAGTTAAACAAAGTTTTGATGTAAACGCTGGAGCTACAAAAGCAATTGGCGATGAAATTGATCTGAAAATTGCTGAAAATATGAAAAAAATTAATAAATTTAATGAAAAGCGTTCCGATTCAGGCGATAAAAAATAAAAGGAGGAATAAAAAGTGGATGACAATAGTTATTTGATACCAGCAAATGCTAAGAAATCTACCCTGATATTAGGTTTCTTTACACCATTAGATTTGATAGTGTTTTGTATTGGCGTAAGCTTTAGTATAATAATGTTACTTACAATTAGTACATCAGATTTTGTAACAATGATATTAATTATTATACCGGCTTTAACATCTGCAACTTTAGTAATGCCCGTACCACATTATCATAATGTTATGCAACTATTGATAAATATATTTAGTTTTCTATTTAGTCAGCGTTGTTATAAATGGAAGGGATGGTGTATAAATGATGAAGAATAATGGAGAAAAATATACAGAAGATTGGTTACCTGTAAAACAAATATTAAATGGAATGATTCAGTTAGACAATGGATTATATGTATCCGGAGTTAAGATTCAACCAAGAAATATATTTATATTAGATCCTGATGTTCAATATAATGTAATTAATAATTTAAAAAATTTATATAATATGATAGATTATGAATTCTGGTTAATTGTTGCAGATAGACCAGTTGATATTCATGTTTATTTATCACAACTACAATTATTATATAAAGAAGCTAATAATCCTGCTGCAAAAAAAATAGTGATGCAAGATATGGAAAAGGCTAATATGTTTATGGGGACTGAATATGGTGTTGTAGATACAGAATATTATATAATATTTCAAGAAAAAAGAATTGAAATCGTACAAAAAAAATTACAAAATTTAATTAGTAATTTGGCTGGTGCTGGTTTAAATTCAACACAAGTATCTAATTCAGATTTAAGAATGTTATTGGATAATTTCTTAAATGGGGGTGTTCAAAGTAATTTTGGGACGGTGATGCCATTATGAAATTAAAGACAGAAGTTGCTCCAAAAGGAATGGAGTTTAAGTCTACTGAATTTAATATTGGAGGAAAATATAGCACTATTCTTACTGTTGTTTCTTATCCTAGAGCAATTCCAGCTGGTTATTTAGCTGATATTTCTTCATTACCTGGAGTTAAGATAGTTATTAAGCACATTCCAATGCGTTTTGATACAGTTCAAAAAATGTTAAATAAAGAAATAGCTGATTTGAAAGTTAGATATCAAAATGAAAAAGATAATACTATTCAAGAGACAATTCGTCAAAATTATGAAACAATTGAATCATTTGTTTCTATGTTAGCAGCTACTCAGGCAAGAATATTTGATTTTCAAATGCATATTATGATAAGTGCAGACAATAAAGAGCAATTAGAATATCGGAAGATGCAAGTTAAAGGATATTTTGATGCTATGGGTATGGGATTGGTGGCACTAATGTTTGAACAAGAAAAAGTTTTAAAATCTATTATTCCAGTTTTCCCTAATCAAGATATTGAACAAAGAATTGGAACTCCAATGCCATCAATAACAATGGCTGCAATGTATCCATTCATTTTCGATAGTATTAAAGATCCAGGAAATGCAACATTATTTGGTGTTGATTTTTCTGGAGGAGTTATATTATTTAATCAATTCTTATATCAATTAAAAAAAGAGCATAATAGAAATAACGCTAATATGATTTTATTAGGTACATCTGGTAGTGGAAAATCCACTGCAGCTAAATTACTAATAAGAAATCATATTAGAAATGGATATAAAGTTGTTTGTATAGATCCAGAAGGAGAACTTGAAGGATTAACTAGATTTGTTGGTGGAGATTTCTTAGACCTTGGTAAAGGTGGAGAATATGGAATGATAAATCCACTTGAAGTAATAGTAGATGCTGATGAAACAGAAATTGCTGAAGGGTTAGGATATACAATTTTAACTAGAACATTACAACAATTAAAAGCATTTATGAAATATTATTCGCCAAGTATTGAAGATGATGTATTAACTATGTTTAGTGAAGTAGTACAAGATACTTATAAAAGATATAAAATTGATTTTGATAGTGATTTTACAAAATTTACTTCTCAAGATTTCCCGACATTTGATGATGTTTATGCAACTATCAAAGGTAGATTATTATCAATGACAGATGCAACTCGTGAAAGAGATGTAATGGAAAGACTTGAATTAAAAGTGCGTCCTCTAGTTAAAGAGTTAAGGTATTATTTTACAGGTCATACTACATTACAAATTGATAGTGATTTTATCGTATTTAATATTCGTGAATTAATGAATAGTGATGAAAATATTAAAAATGCATTATTCTTTAATATCTTAAAATATGCATGGGGATTATGCTTGGATACAAGCGTAAATACAGTTATGATGGTTGATGAAGCCCATGTATTACTATCTAATAGAAATGAATTAGGAGCAGAATTTTTAGCTCAAATTCAAAGACGTAGTAGAAAATATAATACAGGTACAATAATCATTACTCAACAACCTACAGATTTTGCTGCTCCAAATTTAATAATGCATGGAAAAGCAATATTTGATAATGCTTCATACTACTTAGTCATGGGACTTAGAAAACAAGCTGTTGAAGATCTTTCTCAATTAATAGATTTAAATGAAAATGAAAAAGAAAGTATTAAAGGATATCAACAAGGTGAAGCATTATTTGTCTGTGGTGACAGACGTATGAGAATAAATGTAATTGTTACTCAAGATGAATTAGATTCTTTTGGTTCTGGTGGTGGATATTAAAGTATATAACTGATTGTTATGTACTTTTTTTTATGATATAATTTTAAATAGTAAGTAGGTGTATTGTATGAATGATGAAAATGAAAATTTAGATGAAATAGAAAATCTTGAAGAAGATATGCCACAAAATGATGAACAATATGAATCTCCAGAATATAGTGAAGAACCACAACAAGAACAACTTGTTCAAAAGAAATTTGGGCAAGAAGAATTTGAAAGAACTCTAGGAAATAAGAATTACTATAAAGACAAAGATAAAGAAAATAAAACAAATCTTGAAGAAGCTGAAAAAAAACGTAATGAAGCTCGTGAAAAACGAGAACAAACTAATCAAAAGAAAAAAGATTTAGCTACAAAAAAAGGCGAAGATAAAGATTCGTATAAAGCAGCAAAAAAAGAAGATAAAACTGCAAAAAAAGAAGCAAAACAAGCTAACCGTGAATATAAAGATGCTAAACGCAATATTAGAAATAATAAAATTGATAATCTAAAAAATAAAGCGTATCAAATAACAAATCCTGGAGAAGCACTAAAAGCAAGAGCTAAAAATTATGCTAAGGATAAAGTGAAAAACGCTGCCCATAAGGCTGGAGATGCGGCTAAAGAGGGAGCTAAAAAAGTTGCCAAAAAGACTGGCGAAGTAGCTAAAAAAGGTGCACAAAAGGCAGGCCAGGCAATCGCTAAAGGGACTCAGGCAGCAGTTTCAAAAATTGTCAGTTTTATTGCATCAAATCCTTATGTAGCATTAATTATTGGGGCAGTATTACTTGTTGTGTTAATAGTATTTTTAGTTGTAATTGGAATAGCTGGTTATGATGAAGGTGTTACTGGTAGTGGAATTACTTCTGCTAAAGTAAGTTATAATATTAATGGTATAGATTCTGATACGACCGTCCAAATTGTTAAGGTAAATGAAACAGATGGAAGTTTAGATGTTATAAATACTATTCCATTTGAAAAATATGTAGCAGGAGTAGCATTGTATGAAATGGGAGAAGATTATTCTACTGAAGCAATGAAGGCTCATATTATAACAGTTAGAACAAACTTATTAACTATGACTCAAACGGAAGATGGACTTGGAATTGATACTACTAATAATGTAATTAAAGTAAAAAATGACGATTCAAATCATATTTATTGGGATTATGAAACAGATTTATATTATGGTGAAGACATTAATAATCCTGGGAATTTTATTTATTCTCCTGAATATCAACCAGTAAGCGATGAAGAAATTCCATTAAAAACAGCATTAAGTGATGAAAATAAAAGAAAGTATGAATCCGTTGTTTCTTCGGTTATGGGAATGTATTTAGTAGATGAAAATGGTAATGTTATAAGTGTTAATTATGATCAAACGACTCTTGATAATATTGAAAATCAAGCTATAATGAATGCCGGAACAGCTAATGGAAGTTATGCTCCACTTTTATTACAGAATTATTCATCAGTTTCAGAAATAAAAACAGCAGAAAAAGTTGAAATGATATATTATGGAGAAGTTGGTGAATTCTCTACTTGGAAACAGAAAACTAAACTTGGTGCCCCATGGGGTAATGTCAAAATTGGGACGACTGCAACCATAGATGATGTTGGTTGTTTAATAACTTCAATTTCAATGCAAATTGCATATAGTGGAGTAGATACAGGAAATATTACCAATTTTAATCCAGGAACATTTGCTACAGAGTTAAAAAGTCAAGGTTGTTTATCATCTGGTGGAGCAATTAATTCATATTCATGTATTAACAAAGTTGTTCCAAACTTTAAATATATTGGAAGAATATATTTATCTGGTAATAATGAAACAAGATATCAAAAGATCAAAGAATATGCTGAAAAGGGATATTTTATAGTGATGGAAGTAAGAAAACATAATGGAGGACAACATTGGGTATCTTTGGATGTTCAAAATTCAGTTTATGCAAATTGGAAAGATGTTTACATGTGGGATCCTGCATCTACTAAGACAAAGATTAGCGAAAAATGGAGTTACAAAGTTGGGGAATTTATTTATTTCCAAGCAGTGAAATAGAATAGATAGGATGGTTGAAATATGAATAAAAATTATATAAAAATTACAGCAATATTGATAGGAATAATGACTATTTATAGTATTGTTATATATATTGTTGCGGCAAATAGAAATACTGAAAAAGATAAAGAAAATAATGAAAAAGAAAATGAAATTGAAAATAAACCACCAATAGAAATAGAAGAAGAAAAGAATATTATTGGAGATTATAATATAATAATTTCTCCAAATACTATTCTTGCTTACAAAAATGGAATTTGGCAAGAGAATCCTAAATTGAATTATAATAATATGCTGTTTGATGTATATATAAATAATGAATATAAAGATAAAAAATATTTATCATATAGTGATGATTGGTATATTTTTAATGAAAATAAGGACTTCTTAGATTATGAAGGAAATATATTAGCTGTAAATACATCTTTAGAATATAGAAATATAGGCTTTGTAACTTCAGAATTCAATGAAATAGACCAATCAGAGATTACTAAAGTATTAAATGATAAAGGTATTACAAGTAATTATAATGAATTAAAAAAATCTAAAATAATATTTGACATCAATAAAGATGGCATGAGAGATAATATTTATTTTATATCAAATTCTTTTGAAGAAAATAGTTCATCAAATAAAGCATTTAGTATTGGTTTTGTTAAATATTATGATAAATATGAAGTGTTTTATGAAGTTATAGAAGATTTAGATAGTATTTTTACAATTTCTAATCCATCTTTACAAAATATTTTAGAAATTGATAATCATACATATTTGATTGTTGCTAGTGAATATTATAGTAATTCGGGAACAGAACATCATATATATCAAGTATCAGATAAAAACTTACTTGAAGTTTTAAAAACTAAAGCTAATTAACGCTTTCTTTAAGTGAAAACTTATAGTATAATTATTTTAGTTTGGAGGATCAAAGATGAAATTTAAAATAGAAGCAAAAGATTTATTAATCTTTGGTATTTATTCTTTGTTAATGTTATATTTATGTGCAATAGCTGTTTTAAATTTTACATCAATAACAACTGATGGAACATTTTATGGCTTAATGCCATTTAGAGCATTTATTATGCCTTATCTTCCAGTTACTATTGGAATGTTTGTTATATCTTTAATAATTGTATTTACAAGTGTATCTTCATACATTTTTAATAGAGATAAAAACAATGGTGGATTCGGTATCGAAATAGGTTCAAAAAATTCAGATGGTTATTCTAGATGGGCTAAGGCAAGAGAGATTAAAAATAGTAGTAGTGTAAAAAAAGTTAAAGTTGGAGAAAAGGTTGAGGCGGCTGGAGTTCCCTTAATCAATAATGGTAAAGAAATATGGGTAGATGATGGAGAGTACCATTCATTAATTATTGGTTCTTCTGGATCTGGTAAAACTCAAACTATAGTTAAACCTTTAGTAAAATTATTGACTCAAAAAGGCGAAAGTATGGTTATTACTGACCCTAAAGGAGAAATTTATAGAGCTAGTGCTGATTATTTAAAAAGTTGCGGTTATAAAGTTATTGTTTTAAACTTTCGTGATCCGAATCAAGGAAATGCTTGGAATCCATTAGCATTACCATATCAATATTATAAATCTGGAAATAGAGATAAAGCTACTGAGCTACTAGATGACGTTGCTTTAAATATTTTATATGATCCATCTAGTAAAAGTGATTCAGATTTCTGGGAAAAAAGTGCCGCAGACTACTTTTCAGGGTTGGCTTTAGGTTTATTTATTGATGCCAAAGAAAAAGAAGTAAATTTAAATAGTATTAACCTTATGTCTACGGTTGGAGAAGAAAGATATGCAACCAGTAACTATATTAAAGAGTATTTTCGCTTAAAAGGTGAAGATTCAAGTGCTTATATTTTTGCTTCAAATACTATTAATGCTCCAAATGATACTAAAGGTGGTATTTTATCAACATTTAGACAAAAAATAAGATTATTCTCAACTCGTGAATCGTTAAGTGAAATGCTTTCATATAGTGATTTTGATATGAGAGATATTGGACGCGAAAAAACGGCAGTATTCATGATTATTCATGATGAAAAAAAGACATATCATAGTTTAATGACAATTTTTATTAAACAATGTTATGAAACATTAATTGATGTAGCTCAAGAAAATGGTGGAAAATTAAAACAAAGAACAAATTTCATTTTAGATGAGTTTGCTAATATGCCTCCATTAAAAGATGTTGATTCTATGGTATCAGCAGCTCGAAGTAGAGACATTCGTTTTACATTTATTATTCAAAACTTTGCTCAGTTAAATGATGTTTATGGAAAAGAAGTCGCAGAAATTATTAAAGGTAACTGTGGTAATTTAATTTATTTAATTAGTACTGAAATTGCTGCTTTGGAAGAAATTAGTAAAATGTGTGGAGATGTTAAATCTGATGAAAAAGATAAAACTGCTTCAACTCCACTAGTCACAGTATCTGATTTACAAAAATTAAAGTTATTTGAAGCAATAATTATTAGATTAAGAACCAATCCATTTAAAACAAAGTTAGAACCTGATTTTAAAATGAAATGGGGTATTCCAAACTCTGAAGCAGATTATCCAATTAGAGAAACTCATGATGTAGAAATGTTTGATTTGAAAAAATTTGTTGCAGAAGAAAAACAAAAACAAATGATGGAAAAAAATAATGGAATGACTCCAAATATGGGATTTGCTCCAAATGGGATGGGTGGTAATCCATTTATGGGTGGTAATATGAATCCATTTATGGGCGGAGGAATGAACACGAATCCATTCATGAATAGTCAAAGACCACAAATGCCTGTTTCAAATAATATGGATGGCTCGCCATTTGGAAATAGTAACAAGCCAAATATTGATATTGATGCAATGATGCGTGATATTGATAGAAAAATTAAAGAATTGGAACAAAAACAGGCTAATAAAGAAGCTGAAAGCAAAGAAAAACCAATTGAAGATATTAAACCAAATGTAAACAATGAAGAACCAAAAGAAAATATAATACCTTCAACATCAGAAATAGAAACGTTAGATGATATTCAAATTGAAAACAAAAATAAACCAGTCGTAAATATAGATGCGGATAGTGTTGTTGTTAATGAAAATGTTATTACTGATGATGAATTTTTTGATGATTTTTTCACAGATTAGAAGAGATTCTAATCTTTTTTATTATCTACAATAATATAATTTTCATATAATAAAATGGTGTTAGTTATGGAAAGAATTAATATTCAGGAATATAAACCAAGCATGGGCATTTTAATTGATATTCAAGATCCGCTTTCATATCAAGAATATCATCATCCAGCTAGTATTAATATATATGGCGATAAATTACTATTAAATCATCAAAAATATTTAGAAAAAGGGAAAAAATATTACATAGTATGCCGTAAAGGATTAAAAAGTAGAAAAGTGGCAAATATGCTTGAATTTTACGGGTATAATGTCGTTCAAGTATCATATGATTAAAAATAATGTAAATTAAGGTGATTTTGTATTATAATAATAATGTGATAATTATGACAGAATTTTTTAATGAAATAAGCAGATTAATTGATGTGTTAATAAATATGTTAGGAATTTGGGGACCATTATTAGGTTGTATCTTAATAATACTTGAATCAATAATTCCAATACTACCTTTATCAGTTTTTATAACTTTAAATTTTTTAGCATTTGGAAATTTTAAAGGTTTCATAATATCTTGGATATGTATAATAATAGGGTGTTCAATCTCTTATTGGATGTTTGATAAAGGATTTAAAAATATTTTTGAAAAAAGATTACGTAATAATAGTAATGTTAATAGATTTATGAAAATTATTGATAATCTAAAATTTGAACAATTAGTAACCATTTTAGCAATTCCTTTTACTCCTGCATTTGCAGTGAATATTGCCGCAGGACTCTCAAAAATGAAGTATTCAAAATATTTGAAAGCATTAATTATAGGAAAAGCTTTCATGGTTTATTTTTGGGGATATATAGGGACAAGCTTAATAGAGAGTTTAACTCATCCAATCGCTTTAATCAAAATCATTATAATAATTATAATTGCATTTATATCAAGTAAAGTTATAAATAAAATAGTAAAAATAGATTAATATAAGTGAGGTAAATAATGGAGTATGTAATCATTGGACTATTAATATTAATAATTATATTAATAATCATAGTTTTAATTAAGAACAATCATAATAGTGAAATGACAGAAAGAATTGGTCGTTTTGAAACAAATATAACGAAAGAAATTGGAGAATTTAAATTAAATTTTTCGAACGATTTAAGAAAAGATTTTGATACCTTAAATGAAAAAATAGAATATAAGCTTAATTTAATGAATTATAAAGTTAATGAAAGATTAGATCAAAATTTTGACAAAACAAATAAAACTTTTAATAATGTATTAGAAAGATTATCTAAAATTGATGAAGCTCAAAAGAAAATAGATGGTATAGGAATAGAGATATCTTCATTACAAGGTATTCTTACAGATAAAAAAACTAGAGGTATCTTTGGTGAGGTAAATTTAACTTATATTTTAAATAATGTTTTTGGAGATCAAACTACCAACATTTATAAATTACAACATAAGTTAAGCAATGGTTTTATTGCAGATGCTATTTTGTATGCACCAGCTCCTTTAGGGACAATTGCTATTGATAGTAAGTTTCCTTTAGAAAATTATCAAAGAATGACAGACAAAAGTTTGACAAGGGAAGAAAGAGAAACCGCTAGTAAGCTTTTTAAAATTGATTTTAAAAAGCATATTGATGCCATAAGTTCTAAATACATTATTCCTGGAGAAACTTCTAATGAAGCTATAATGTTTTTGCCTGCTGAAGCAATATTTGCCGAAGTTAATGCATATCATCCAGACTTATTAAAAGAGGCTTATAATAAAAAGGTGTGGATAACTAGTCCTACAACCTTAATGAGTACTTTATCAATAATTAGTATGATTCTAAAAAATATGGAAAGAGATAAATATGCTAAAATAATTCATGATGAATTAAATAAATTAAGTTTTGAATTTGATCGTTATAAGGAACGTTGGGATAAATTATCAAGAAATATAGATACTGTAAATAAAAGCGTTAAAGAACTTCATACTACAAGTACTAAAATATCAAAAAGATTTGAATCTATTAATAAAGTAGATGTTAAAACTCTCCAAAATGAACCATTGGAAATTCATAAGTTGGAAGAAACAGAAGAAAGTGAAGAGGAATAATATGAATATATGTGACATAATTATCAAAAAAAGAAATAAAAAAGAACTTAGTAAAGGAGAAATAAATTACGTAATTGATAATTTTACTAAGGGAATAATTCCAGAATATCAAATGTCTTCTTTATTAATGGCTATTTTTTTAAATGGTATGACTGACAAAGAAACATTTGATTTAACAGAAGCAATGATTAATAGTGGAGATATTTTAAGTTATAAAGATATAGATGGTATGATTGTTGATAAACATAGTACAGGAGGAATTGGTGATAAAACAACTTTGATTATTGTGCCAATAGTTGCATCATTAGGATGTAAAGTTGCTAAGATGAGTGGAAAAGGTTTAGGTTTTACTGGAGGAACTATTGATAAACTAGAATCTATAGAGGGTTTTAATGTTAATTTGGATCCTCAAGTTTTTAGAAAAAATATTAATAATATAGGTGCTTCTATTATTTCTCAGACTGGAAATTTAACACCAGCTGATAAAAAAATATATGCTTTAAGAGATGTTACAGGGACAGTTGAAAGCATCCCACTTATTGCTTCGAGTATTATGAGTAAAAAAATTGCATCCGGAGCTGATGTAATTGTTTTGGATGTTAAAGTAGGATCCGGAGCTTTTATGAAAAATCTTGATGATGCTGAAAAACTTGCTAAAACTATGGTAAATATAGGAAAATATTTTAATCGTAAAGTTGTTGCATTAATTACGAATATGGATACACCTTTAGGAAATAGTGTTGGAAATAAATTAGAAGTACAAGAAGCTTATAAAATATTAAATAATGAAGAAGATAATGATTTAAAAGCATTATGTGTTGAACTTGCTACAATGATGTCTAGTTTAGCTTTGAATATCCCAAAAGATGAGGCTAAAATAAAAGTTATAGAATCTATTAATAATAAAAATGCTTTAACAAAGTTAAAAGAGATAGTTGAAGCACAAGGAGGAATTTTTGGAAGTATCCTTGAAAATAAAATAACTTCGAAAGTTGAAGTATTATCAACTGGGTGTGGTTATATCTCACACATCAATGCGGAGAATATTGGATCAGCTGCAATGATGATTGGTGCAGGTCGCAAAGAACTAGGTGATAAAATAGATTATGAAGTTGGTATTATTTTAAATAAAACCATTGGAGATTATGTTAGAGAAAATGAATCTTTAGCAACTTTATATATAAACGATGAAACGCAATTAGATAATGCTAAAAATATAATATTATCTTCGATAGAGTTTAGCAATAATCCTATTTTAAAAAAAGATTTAATTTATAAAGTAATTGAATAAACAATATCAATAAAATAATTATAAATTAAGAATAGAGGTAACATAATGAAAAATAAAAAAATATTAGTAGCTTTAGAAATAACAATCATTTTATTGGTAATTATTTTAGGAATTTATTATTTAATTAAATTTATTAATAATAAAAAAGTTTTTGAACATTATGCAGGGACAATAGATCAAGTAAATTTAATAAGCAATAACCCGTCAAATAGCAATAAAGATAATTTAAGTTATGAAGTAATAAAAATCATAGATTCTAAAAAAGAGTATGAAGTTTATATGGAAGAAAATGATTTTGATATTAAAAATAATAACTTGGATTTTCAAAAGTATAACTATGCATATATTAAGATAATAAAACCTAAAGATATTAAAAAGATTAAATTAGTAGATTATACAGATGATTTAGAATGTCAGAAAATCGTATTACAATTTGAAGC
>CAMEEZ010000012.1 GCA_945915275.1 uncultured Mycoplasma sp. | reverse complement strand
TAACATCATTGTTTGAGTCTCTATATATTAAAAAATCATGATTAGTTATTTGTAATGATTTTTCTTTCATTTTTTTATTCTCCTTTCTGTTATTCTATTTAAAATCAATTTTAACATTTTTACCTTTATCAATATAAATATATTTTACTTTATTTTCTAATTCTAATCTAGTAATATCAGTTAAATTTAATTTTTCCTTTATAATTTCAATTAACCACTTTTCACTAATCGATTTATTATTTTCACAAGTTTTATTTCTATAGTAGTTAGAACAATAGTAATATACCTTATCCTTTGATTTTCTTTTTATCATTCCGTTATTACAATATTTACATTTTAAAAATCCTGACAAAATATCTATAGTTCCATCTTTATTAACTTTAGTTTGTCTGTTTAGAATATTTTGAACTTTATCAAATTTTTTTTACTAATAATTGTTTCATGATGATTTTCAGTAACAATCCAATTTTCTTTATCTATATTTATTTTCTTATCAACTCTGTAATTTAATTTTCTTTTCTTACCTTGAAATAATGTTCCTGTATAGTTTTCATTTCTTAATATTGAATTTACCATCTCAGAATTCCATTTTTTCATTACTGTTACATCTTTATTTGTATTAATATTTAAGTACTCGCTTGGAGTTAATATATCATTTTGATTTAAAAAGTCAGCAACTTCTTTTCTACTTTTTCCATCAAGTATCATATCAAATATTTTTTTAATTATATGTGATACATTTTTATCAATTAAGAATTTATGTTTATCTTTTGGATCTTTTATATATCCATAAGGTGCTAATTTACCAACAAACTCTCCGTTATATTTTTTTACTATTAAAGAACTTCTTACCTTCTATGATATATCTTTTGCATACGTATCATTAAACAAGTTCTTTAATGGTAAATAATCATCACCATAATAATCTGATGAATCAATTTCACAATTTTCATCTACCGAAATTACAGATACTCCCATAGCACGGAATATTACCTCTATAAAATTACCTGTTTCAATATAATTTCTACCAAGTCTTGATAAATCTTTTATAATTATTACATCTATTTTTTGTTTTTTATATCTCCCATCATTCTTTGAAATTCTGGTCTATTAAAATTAGCACCAGAATATCCATCATCTATGTAACAATCAACTAATTTATATACTTTATGTTCTTTTAAATAATTATCTATAATTAGTTTTTGATTAGTTATACTATTAGATTCTTTTTCATTACTAAATTCTTCTTTTGATAAACGAAGATATGCTGCTGTTTTATATTTAACCATATTATTACAACTTTCTATAAAATTTCACAAAGAAGATTTTGTTCTTCTTTTTTTATTTCATTTTCAATTATCCATAAGATATCTTCTATTGATTTGTCAATATTAAATATACCATTACCCACTGGATAATAAACCGGATAAACTTTATATTTATTTTTATTAATTTCTATTTGGTGACATGTTTTCCTATTTTCAGATACTGATATCTTTTTATTTAGAATAATAGAACTAACTTGATTACCAAAAGTGATAATTACTTTTGGTTTAATTATATCTATTTCTTTAAGCAGTAAATTAAGATACTTTTTTAGAACTTCATCTGATAACGATCTTGCGTCTATTTGTGTGCACTTTCCTAAATTAGTAATAAACAATTTGTTATTAGCAATTTCTTCATAAACATAATCACAAAATTCATAATCCCAATCTTTTGGTTTCTTTTCTTGAATATTATTAAATGTTTCTTCACTTAATAAATTAACTTTATAGAACAACTTCCAAATATTTTTAGTACCTAACCATGGAGACTTTCTGCCTTTCCAAGTTTTATCACTTGCAATATTTTTACCAGTAGGATTCATAAAAACAAAACAAATATCAGGATTTTCTTCACATCCACCATTATATATAGAATCTAATTCCTTAGCACCATATTTAACTTGTAATTTATCATAATCTTTTTTTAAATCTTCTATTTTCAAAATATTCACCTCCTTATATAAAAGTTTTCCATAAGTCGTTATTACCCCTATTTTTTTTAAAATTTTATCATTTCTTATCTATAAAATGTAAAAAGAGAGAAGATTGAAAGACTTTATTTATAAGCCTTTCTAGGAAGTTTTCCATAAGTCGTTATTTCCCAGTTAATGTTTGTTTTATCTTCGTTCATTAAAATCACTCCATTTCGTGTAAATTTATATAAATATACCATAAATTTATTATATTTTTCTTTAAAAATTAAGGGTTAATTAAATCGTAATCAAGTTTTACTATATACCACTATGGTCACATGGCAAATAATATACATTTATAATTATTTAAGTTTTAATAAGTATTAAATATGTCTACTAATTGAATTAGAAATTACAAGTTTCTGACTATTATCGCAAATTTTTTCAATATTTCCATTTGTTATTAAGTATGTCTCTCCATATATTGTTGCAATATTATTATCATCTATAAACACATGACTACCATTACATTGTCCATATATTGGTCTATTATATGATTCATTAATTATTGCATTTCTTTGAAACTTATCATTTTCATTAAAATTTGTAATGTCATACACAAAATGTGGCTCAATATTTATATTTGTTAAACCCAATCCATCAAAAAACACAGGTTCTGATTCTTCTAATTCTTCTGGACTATTAAAACAATGTTCAGCCATATTTATAGCTCCAGCACTTTGTCCCATTACTACTCCAAAATAGGTAGATAATAATAATTTTAAATCCATTTTTTCAAACAATAAATGTTGATTATAAGTATCACCACCACATAAGAAAACTAAATCGGCATTTTCAATATATTCTCTTGCTTTATCAACTTTTGTTCCATCTAATACGTAATATTCATCAAATGTAATACCAACCATCTTCATACTATCAAAAAATACTCTAGCATAACTTTCAACTGAATCGGGTGTGCTATTAATATCAGAAGCAACGAATACTACTTTTTTAGTTTCTTTTAAAACTTTTTTTAATTGATCAACTATACCATTTTCATTACTCATTGGATGCGTTATTTTTACTCCATCTTTTTTTTCATAATTTTTAAAATCACTTGTAAGTATTCTTATCATGCTTAATCACTCCTTAACTACATTATAATACTCTTTTATTATTTTTTATCTATATAAATTTTCTAGCATATTAGTCAAACATTCATCTGCTGTTGGACCATTTTCAGAAAATCTCATTCTTACTAATCTACCATTAACTTTAAATATATAAGGATTTTTTACTTTTGTTAAAAAATCTAAAATTCTCTCATTGCTTGATTTTCTTCTATCTATTTTTATAGATTCTAATTCATCTACATCATCTAAAGTTACATCTTCAAGTTTCATGTTTTACATTTTTCTAATTTTTCTTAAGCTCTTTTATATTGTACTTTTTATTCATTTTTTTCACCTTTATTTATATAGGGTTAACTTTCGTAATCACATTTTATTCGCCTACCACCAAGCACCTATATTTTTATCAAAATTGGCACTTTTTTATTATTTTTTTCATTTTTCAAACTAAAATAGGAAAGTTCTATATTCTCACAAGCCATTATAAAATAATAACTTTTCAAAGAGGTTTATTAAATCGTAAACAACCAGTTTATCGAAGTCTTAGAAAAACTTTTATCTTCGTTCATTTAAGTCAACTCCTTTATTAGATATTTTATCTCTATATTCTTTCAATAATTGTATTTGTTTATTAAATCCTTCCTCATTCCAATTACAAAATGTATAATTTTTATCGTCCCTCTTTTTAATTTCTTCTAATTCTTCTATAGTATAATACTTAACTGCACTAACTTCTTCTTTTTGAAGCAAAAAATCATCCTCTTTGTAATGAGTGAAAAATATATATCCATATGAGTAATAATATTCATTTGGATTAATACTTTTGAATATTTCGATATTCTTTATTTCATCATCATTTACTTTTAAACCAATCTCTTCATAAACTTCTCTTTTTATAGATTCTTCTGGTGTTTCTCCGGCATCTACATGGCCTCCTGTTTTTGCCCACTTGCCAGGATTTTTCTTTTTATCTAAAGCTCTCTGTTGTAATAAAATTTCACCATTATAATTCATAATCCATGCAGATACATGACGATGACATAAGTTTTCCTTATGTACCTTTGAACGTTCCAACGAATAACCTAAATATTTATTATTTTCATCAAATATATCTATTAACTCCATACTATCCACCTATATATTGCTTTTCATTAACTCTTTCATGTATTAGTCCTCCTTTTATGTTTTATGTTAAAGTTTTTCATAATTAGTTAATACTTAAATTAAAAACAATTACAAAACTTATCCATTAATTCCAAATTTTGTCATTACTAGAAAAAACTCCTCAAAGTTTAAACATATTTAATTATACCAAAAAAGATGGATTTTGTATAATCCACCTTAAAATTATAATTTTTATATATAAACATATTATATTATATGATTTCCAGTAACTACTATAGAAAAAATCTTTTAACAATATATTCTATTGTTTGTTTTGTTTTTTATCTTTATTTAAAAGCCAAATTGTTCCTGTAATTAAAAATACATTTGATAATGAAATAATAATATTACGTTTTTGGCCAATATTTAAATTTTTTTCTTCTAATTCATAACTAACATAATTATCTTTACAATCTTCTTTACTTTCATAATTAAAATCACAATAAGTTACTTCATATTCCTCATAACTATAATTATGATCCTTAATTATTAGTACCGTAAAATTGGAAATAGTTATAATAATTGCTACTAAAAACCAAATTAATAACACCGCATTTAAAACTGATAAAACTATTCCTTTTTCTTTTGCAAACAAATTCATTTTCTCACCTCTTTTTAATAAATCTTAATTATTTATCTATTTTTCCTATTTTATTAAAAGGAAAAATTATCAAATTTGTTGTGCCACTTATGTTTATATCTTTAACAGGTCCTATGGTTCTACTATCTTTAGATACTTTACGGTTATCGCCCAAAACAAAATATTCATCATCAGCCAATTCTACTTTAGAAAAATCATCTGTTACACCATAACCATATTCATCTTTTATTTTTTTGTCATTAACATAAATATAGCCATTTTCAACTTGGATTGTTTCGCCAGGCATAGCAATTACTCTTTTAATTAATCTTTCACCTTCGTACTCAATTACTATAATATCAAAGCGATCTATGTGCCCTATTTTATTTAAAATACATATTTCATTTCCCTTTAAAGTGTCATACATACTGGTTCCATTGACTTTTACAGGAGTTATAAGAAATGTTCTAATCAATACAACTACTAAAACAATTATCAAATATGGAATCAATTCTTTTAATTTTTCTTTCATAATATCCTCCATATATAATTATAACTCATTATTAAAAAAAAATTAAGAGATTTCCCTTAATTTCTTTCTTTAACTTTATATTCTTTAACCATGTTTTTAATAAAGTTAAGTTTAGCTCTTCTAACCATACCTTGTTTAATTACAGTTATCTTATCAATAGTTGGTGCATTAACTGGAAATACTCTGATAACTCCAACTCCACCACTTTTCTTACGAACTGTAAATGTTTCAGAAACTCCTCCACCTTTTTTAGCAATTACTAAACCTTCAAAAGCTTGGATTCTTTCTTTTTTTCCTTCCTTTACCCATACGTCTACTCTAACAGTATCTCCAACTCTGAATTCAGGAACATCTTTCTTAATATGCTTCTTAGCTATTTTATCAACTAAATTTGTCATACGAACATCCTTTCTAAAAATTTAAATCATTTAATCATAACTATCAATGTCAGCGGATTAAAATTTCGAAGCGAATTAATTATAACATATTATATAAAATAATATCAAGTTGAAATTTATAATATGTCTGATTTTTTTCTAATTAATTGATTTTGTTCTCTTGATTTTGTTTCTTTTAAAGATTTCGCTTCAACTTCCTTAAAAGAACCATAATTATCTATTTTAATATTTCGATGTGTCCCATCCTCATATAATACAATAATATTAAATAATTTTTCGTTGTCACACATAAAATATCTTTGATCTACATCAGTATAAATTTTCGGACCTTCCTCATTTAATAATTTTTTTTCATTTAAATCAATATTTTGAGATATATTTAATTTATCCATAATCACATTCGTTAATCTTAAAAAAGAATTATTTCCACATTTTGGCAAATATTTATATTCTTTATAGTTATCACAAATCAAATTATTATTTTGGTCAATAAAAACTAATTTATTATCAATTCCAAGAACATTTTTTATTTCCTCTTCTTCATCATGCAAAACTAGATGATAAAAATAATCATATAATTTTAGCTTTTCTTCTTCCGTTTCTGGTTCTTTTTCTAATTGCAAATTCTTACAACCTAAAGTATCTTGAATTTTCACAAAAGTCCAAAAAGCCAATCTGCTTTGCAAATCTAAATTATCTTGAATTGTTCTCTCTTTTAATTTATTTACTACTTCACATTTGGGTAATAAGCGTAAAAAAGCTAATTTTCGATCAGTTCTTTTTTTTCTTAAATTACCAATATCTTTTATGTCATTTAATGTTGTTAAATCCATATCTTCAGCTAATTTAAGAAGCCCAATGTAATTATTTATTAATTCATCCATATAAACCTCCCTATTTTATTTTTTTCTTTAGCAAATCTCTAATCTCCTCTAATAACAAAACTTCATCAGATTTTTAGGAGCTTCCTTCTTTTCTTCTTTATGCTTAAATTTTTCAAATAGTTTTACCATTGTAAATATACAAACAGCAATAATTAAAAAATCTACAATTGATTGAATAAATGTACCATATAGAATAGAAGCATCTTTAATTTTTATAGTTAAACCAGTAAAATTAACACCACCCATTAATGTTCCAATTAATGGCATTAAAACATCATTTACTAAACTGGTTACAATTTTTCCAAAAGCACCACCAATAATGACTCCAACAGCCATATCTACAACGTTTCCTCGAGATATAAATGCTTTAAAATCATTAACTTCTTTTACCAATATATTTTTCTTAGTTTTTTTCATTATTTACCTCCATGTTATATATTAAAAGAATATCATAAAAAAAGCAATAAATTATTGCTTTTTGCCTTAAATTTTATTTTATCCTTTAATTATTTCTAAAGCTTTATGCATCTTGATATCATATTTAACAATATCTAAACTTCCATAAGCCTTTAATAATTCATCAACTGATATTCCATAGTTATCAGCCATTTCTTTTGCTTGTTCTTTAGCTTCTTTTTCAGTCACTTCGATTTTTTCAGCTTCAGCAACTGCTTCAATTAGATAACGGTATTTAACTCTTTTAATAGCTTCATCTTTCATTTGTTCATGCATTTTTTCATGATTCATTCCACTTAATTGATAATATTGTTCAATGTTTAAACCTTGAGAACTTAATCTTTGTTCAAATTGATGTATCATATGATGGATTTCTTCATCAATTATCTCATCATTAATATCAACTTTCATATTACTTGAAGCTTTATCTAAGCAATCTTCAATATATTTATCTTCAATTTCAGATTCTTTACGAGCAATAATAGTGTTTTTTACTTCATTTTCTAACTCTTCCTTAGTCTTCATTTCTTCAAAGCCTAAATCTTTATAAAATTCCTCGTTTAATTCTGGTAATTTTCTAGCTTTAATTTCATTTACTGTAACTTCAAATTTAACTGCTTTTCCTTTTAAATCTTCAACATAATCATCAGGGAAAGTAAGTTCTAAAGTTTTAGTTTCTCCAACCTTCATTCCAACTAAACCTTCTTCAAATCCAGGAATAAAAGTATGAGAACCAATTTCCAATGGATAATTTTCTCCACTTCCACCATCTAATTCTTTACCATCAACAATTCCTTTGAAATTAATTACAGCAGTATCTTTTTCTTCTACTTTGCCATCTTCTTTAACAACAATTTCAGCAAGTTGATTTCTTAATTTTTCTATTTCTTCTTCAATTTCTTTTTTTGTTACTTTTGCTTCCGCTTTTTTTATTTTTAAATCTTTATAATCTCCTAATTTAACATCAGGTCTTTCAATTATAGTAAAAACAAATTCTGCCCCATCTTTTGAAACTGATTTAACATCTAATTTTGGCTCAATTATAGGCGTAACTTTTGCTTCTTCTAAAGCTTTTTTATATGCTCCTTCAATTGAAGAATCTACTGCATCCATAAATAAAGACTCAATTCCAAACTTCTTAATATATACTTCTTTGGAAGCAGTTCCTTTTCTAAAGCCATCAATCTTTACTTCTTTATTTTTTTTCTTATAAGCTTTATCTAAAGCCTTTTCCCAATCATTTCCTTCAACTTTTATTGTTATTTCATGTACATTCTTTTTCATTTCAATTCCTCTCAATCTCCATTATTATAGTATATTTTATTTTTTTTAACAACAAAATTTTTATTCAACTTAATTATATTATCATTTTTATCTTTAAAATAAACTTAATTGACTAGATTCAGGCATTCCTTCAAAGATACCCATGCTTCTTAATTTTTCTAATGTTGTTGTACTTACCTTTCCTCTTATTTGGAAATCTTCGACACTATAAAAAGGTTTAATATTTCTTTCTTCAATAATTTTATTGGCAACGTTATCACCTAATCCATCTAAAGTTCTAAATGGTGGGATTAAAGTTTTATTATCTTCATCAATCACAAAATTAACTCCATCACTCTTAGCTATATCTAAATTACCAAATTTAAACCCACGAGCTGTCATTTCTAGTGCAAGTTTAAGTGTTTCTAACACAGATGTGTCTTTATTTGTAGCCTCATAACCTTTTGCTTGAATTTCTAGGATTTTTTTCTTGATTTCATCATATCCTTTAATCATCGTTTCAATATCAAAATCTGTAAATCGACATGAAAAATACGTAGCATAATAAACTATAGGTTTGTGGACTTTATACCAAGCTATTCTAAAAGCACTAATTACATACGCTGCTGCATGAGCTTTTGGGAACATGTATTTAATTTTTCCACATGAATCAATATACCAATCTTCAATTCCTGCGGTTCTCATTGTTTCAACATGCTCTTTCCATCCTTCTGGATCTTTACTTGCTCTACCTTTACGTACAAATTCCATAATTTTAAAAGCTTTGATTGGTTTTACTCCATGATACATTAAATAAACCATTATATCATCACGACATCCAATAACCTCTTTAAATGGTACAATATTATTTTTTATTAATTCTTGAGCATTTCCTAACCATACATCTGTTCCGTGAGATAAACCAGATATTTTTACCAACTCTCCAAACGTCGTTGGTTTTGTATCTTTAACAAGTCCTATTGTAAAATTTGTTCCAAATTCCGGAATTCCCAAAGTACCTGTTTCACACATAATTTCCTCTTTAGTTACTCCAAGAGGCTTTGGAGATAAAAATATTCCCATCGTTTCTTTATCATCTAACGGAACTTTAGTTATATCATCTCCTGTAATATCTTGAATCAAACGTAATTGAGTTGGATCTGTATGCCCTAAAATATCCAACTTTAAAACACATTCATCAATAGCATGATAATCAAAGTGTGTAGTTCTCCATGCACTATCCGGATCTTCGGCAGGATATTGAAATGGTGTAAAATCGAAAACTTCCTTATAGTCTGGAATAACTACGATTCCTCCAGGATGCTGTCCGGTTGTCCTTTTTACTCCAGTACAACCTTTAGCTAAACGTTCAATTTCTAAATTACGTAAAGATAAATTCTTTTCTTCACAATATCCTTTTACATATCCAAAAGCAGTCTTTTCAGCAACTGTCCCAATTGTTCCAGCACGATATACATTATCCTCGCCAAATAATACTTTTGTATAAGCATGAGTCGCTGCTTGATTTAAATCTGAGAAATTAAGATCTATATCCGGAACTTTATCAGCATTAAATCCCAAGAAAGTAGCAAATGGCATATCTTGTCCATCTTTTTTTAACATTTCACCACACTCTGGGCATTTTTTATCTGGTAAATCAAATCCACTAGAATAATCACTACCAAATGGTTTTCCATCATCATCTTCAAAAATACTTTTCAAACATTTAGGGCAACGATAATGAGCTGGTAAAGGATTTACTTCAGTGATTCCCATCATTGTCGCAACAAAAGAAGAACCTACACTACCACGAGATCCAACTAAGAATCCATCATCATTACTTTTTTTAACTAATTTTTGAGCAATTAAATATATTACATCAAATCCTCCACCTATAATTCCTCCTAAAGGTTTTTTTAGTTTAGAATTATATGTATCATCATCATACTCTTCTTTATGTTTTTCAATATTTTCTTTAACAATTTTTAATACTTCATCATAGCCCTTTAAAATTGTATTATGCAATTCTTCATATGGGTTATTTGGATTATTCTCTTTAATTGCATTAAATAATACATCACCATATAATTCTGTCGCAATTCTCTCTTCTATATTATGTGGTAAAGGATTACCATACCAACTGGTAGCTTTTGTATATACTAAATCTACAGTTGTTTCCCTAGAGTTTTCAATTCTTGGTGAAAAGGGAATTCCTTTTGTGTCAGGAATAACTTCAATAATGTCACACATTTCAGAGATTCTATTAGGATTATTGATAACAATATCTTTTCTTATATCTTCATCTAAAAATGAAAATTGATCAAGCATTTCTTTAGTAGTCCTAAAATGCATTTCAGGGACATTAACTCTACTTAATGGGTGCAATTTACCATTGAATCTTTGAGAAATAATTATTTCACGATATATTTTATCTTCTTTTGTTAAAGTATGAGCATCACTAGTTGCACAAACTGGTTTACCTGCTTCTTTAGCAATATTTATCAATCGTTCAATATAATGTTGTAATTCTAATTCAGAAGTAAATGGTTCATTCGGTCCAATTAAATGACTCATCGCATCAATAGGTTGAACTTCAATATAATCATAGAAGTTCATCATATTTACGACTCCTTCGTCTTCTTTAGTTTTAGCATTTTTAAATAATTCTCCATTGATACATCCAGAGCCAATTAACAATCCATCTCTTAATTCTTGGACTAATCTCCGAGGAATTTTAGGTTGTTCATTTTTATATAAATACTTAGTATTAGCTAAAGATATCATTTTATATAGATTTGATAATCCTTCCCTTGTTTTAGCTATAATCGTAGCATGAAAAGGTCTTTCAAAACGAATCATATTATCAATATCAATTTCTTTAGTTAAATCTTTAGTTGTTTCAATGTTTTGATTATATAACTCTTTTCCCATTTTATAAAAACATTTAGCTGTACCCTCGGCATCATAATCTGCCCTATGATGTTTATCTTCATCCCATTCCACATTCAATTTTTTTACTAAGGTAGATAGTTTATGATTTGGCCAATCAGAATGTAAACTTCTTGCAATACTCATTGTATCTAAAACAGTGTTTTTAAATTCACCTAAATTATATTTTGAACATGCTGCTTTCATAAAAGAAATATCAAACTTTGCATTATGCGCAATTAATGGCAAATCTCCAATCCAATTCAAAAAATTCTTTGTAACTTCTTCTTCAGAAGGTTTCCCAGCTAACATTTCATCAGTAATATAAGTTAATTCAATAATTTTTTTAGGCAAAGGTCTTTTTGGATCAATTAATTCATCAAAACGATCTAGTATTTCGCCATTCTTAATTTTTACTGCTCCTATTTCAATCATTTGATCAGAACCAGCATAAAAACCAGTAGTTTCTGTATCAAATACAACAAATTCATCTAGAAGCAAATTATATTCTTTATCATCATTAAAAATCAAATCAATATCATCATTAACTATATTTAATTCAGCACCATATAATACTTTAAATTTTTCTTCATCACTTTTTCCTTTGTTATAGTGACTCACCGTATGAAAAACTTCCGGATAAGCTTGACAACCATTATGATCAGTAATTGCCACGGCTTTATGTCCTAAACTAATAGCAAAATTAACAATATTTTTTGGATTTTTTTCTTCATAAGGAATGACAGAATCCATAGCACTCATCATAGTATGAGCATGAAGTTCAATTCTTTTTTCTTCTTCATCGTCTTTAATAACCTCGTCTTTTGAAGGTATTTCTTCATAGCTTGAAATATTAAATACTAAATCATGAATAAATCTATCCATTTCGACTTTTCCATTTAAATGATACCATTTTCCTTTTTTAAAATCCTTACTAATTGCATCAAACTCTTCTTTTTTAAACTTAACTATTTTAGCTAAGATACTATTTGTTTTATCACTAACTTTTAAATTAATAATAAAAACAGAACCTTTTTGACCTTTTCTTTCAACAGCTTCCATATCAAAAACATACGCTTCAATAGCCACTTTATTTACTTCTCCAATTAAATTATTAATTGCCTCAACGGGATAATTTTGCATTTTCTTTTCAGGAATATATGAATTTTCTTTGCTTTCAGCAAAAAAAACTTCATTAACTCTACTATTTTCAATTTCTTCCTTAACTAATTTATTCTTTTCTTCATTTATATTGATTTCAATATCTATATCAGAAAATCCATAAGTCTTTAATTCATTTAATAGTTCATTTGTATATTCTTTAAGTTCTAGCTGCTCAATTTTACTGCTAACTTCAATAGTAATTTTATTGTTAACTACAACTACTTTATTTTCTTTAATTCCCATTAATGAAGGTTTTTTATTAATTAAATTTTCTAGCAAAATATTTATATATTTCAACACATCTTCATCATTAAAAGAAGAATATTCTAAAAATATTTTACATGGTTTTCCATTTATGCCATTTTTTTCTGCTTCAAACATTTTTATTACATCTTCATAAGATAGAACATTCTCACTTATTAAGTAAACTTTAAATGTTTCAGATAATTTATTTAAAACAACTTTTTTTACACTTACGCTCTTAAAAGCCTCTTCATTATAGATAAAATTAATACTATCAAAAAATCTCTTTACCTCGTCATTCATAATTATTACCTCTACTAAAATTTATTATAACAAATAAAAACACTTATTACTAAGTGTTTTTTAATTTTTTTCTTTTTTTAATACTCTTTTTCTAGAAAACTCTAATTCTTTATTAAATGGATATTTATCCAAGCAATTACCATTTGAATAGTAGCTATCAAAAGCATTGCTTTCTTCCATTTCATTTCTTCTAATAATCGCACTCTCTAAAGTTATACCATATACTTGCATTAATTCTTCAACCATAGTCGTATAAATATCTATTGCTCCAGGTACATTACCAGAACTATATTCCATACAAGTTGGAATAATAAATTCATTTAAAGCAATAATACAATTTTGAAAGCCAAATTCTTTATCTTCATAAAGTTCTTCAGCTACAACCGGCCCAATTATGTCATACATTTCTACAATTCCTTCATAATATGGATTATTTTCTAAAGCTTTTTCTCTTAAATCTTCAATTGTTTGATAAACAAAACTTTCTTTACCTAAACCTAACTTTTCAACAATTTTAGTTGTAATATGATATCTATTTTTAGGATTTCTTGGCACAAAATACTTTCCACAAGCCTTTGAATCAGGATCTTCATATCTACAATATTCTGTACAATAACAAGTAACTCCAGATTTTGTATTACTTGGTCTACAATTTCTTAACTGAATATTATCACAATCTCGGCAAGTTGCCATATTTACATTCCCCCTTAGGAAGCTTAATCATAACATACCTTTAAATTTTTGTCAAATTCATAACATTTACACTATACTTGTCATATCTTCTTGTCACTTTACCAATAATCTTAACTAAATCTCCCTTTTGAACATTATTTAATAGATTCATATTATTAGAAAATAAAGTTACATCAATTTCACCAGTTTCATCAGATATTATTAAAAAAGCCATATCATCATTTTTCTTTGTTTTAATTTTTTTAATATTTTCAATTAATCCTACCATTTTTATATTCTTATCAAAATGACTTGAAATATCTATTGCCTTTGTCACATCTATATATTTACTTGCAGGATGATTCGTCAAATAAAAACCTAATGCCTCATATTCAAGTTTACGTAATTCATCGTTTGTATATTCATCTTGATTTTCAATAACAGGTTTCATAACTAATGATTCGTCTAAATCAACAATTAAAGTCGCATAATTTATTGCGATCGGAATACTTTCAATCAAAGTTTTTTTACTTAAACCAAAAGAATCGAAAGCAGATGCTTTAATTAGATTTTCTAACATTAATTTGTTAATTCCTAAAGGATAAGTTCGAGCTACAAAGTCACAAAAATCTTTAAATCTATTTTTACTCCGTTCTTTTAAAATAGCATTTATAGCATTTGTTCCAATATTTTTTACAATATTTATTGGAAAAAGAAGTTTACCATCTTTAATTATATATTCATTAGTACTATAGTTAATATCCACGGCTAAAAATTTCAAATCATTTTTTTTAGCAAGTAAAATATATTCTTTTGTTTTATCATCACTTCCAAGAGCCATATTTAGTAAATTTTGAATAAATTGTAAAGGATATAAAGCTTTTAAATAAGCCATTTGATAACCAATAAGTGAATATGCAACAGAATGAGCTTTGTTAAATCCATAATTTGCAAATTTTAAAATCAATTCATAAACTTTTTCTGCTACTTCTAAAGAATATCCATTTTCCCTAGATCTATTAATAAATTTATCGTGTTCATTCTTTAAAATATCTTCTTTCTTTTTACTCATTGCTCTTCTTACATTATCAGCTTCTGCAAAAGTATAATTAGCCATTTTAACAAGAATTTGCATTATTTGTTCCTGATAAACAATAATTCCATAAGTTTCCTTTAAAATATCTTCTAACGAATCATCAATATAAATAATCTTTTCTTTACCGTTTTTTCTTCTAATATAAGTATCTATATTTTCCATTGGACCTGGTCTAAATAAAGCTATTGAAGCTACTAAATCATTAAAAGAACTCGGTTTCATTTTTCTTAACATATTTTTCATGCCTAAAGATTCAAATTGAAACACCCCATCCGTATCACCATTTTGAAATAATCTATAGACTCTTTCATCTTGTAAATTAAGATTATTTAAATTAATTTCTTCTTTATTATTTTTCTTTACTAACTCTAAAACGTTACTAATTATAGTTAAATTCTTTAAAGCCAAGAAATCCATCTTTAACAAACCCAAGTCTTCTAAATATTCCATAGTAAATCCTGTTAAAATTCCATCATTATTATAGTAAATAGGAATTAAGTCATCTAATGGTTTACTACAAATAACTACACCAGCAGCATGAGTTGAAACATGTCTTTTCAATCCTTCAAATTTTAAAGCTGTTTTATAGACATTTTTTAATTCTGGATAAGTAACAAGATACTTTTTGATAATCTCCTTTTTACTATTTGAAACTAAATTTTCTTTTGCTTCTATTTCTTTTACAAATTTATCAATAATATTAGAATCAATTTTAAACATTTTAGCAACATCTCTTATTACTTGTTTACTAGCTAAAGTTCCGTATGTAATAATTGGAGCAACTTTATCTTTACCATATTTTTCTTTAACATAATCAATAACTTGATTTCGTTTGGTAAATTCAAAATCAATATCAATATCTGGCATAGTAACTCTTTCTGGATTCAAAAATCTTTCAAATAATAAATTATACTTTAAAGGATAAACATCTGTTATTCCTAAGCTAAAACTTACTAATGAACCAGCTGCACTACCTCTTCCCGGACCCACTAAAATATTATTTTTTTTAGCGTACAAAACGTAATCATAAACTATTAAAAAATAATCTACAAAGCCCATATTTTTTATCACACTAAGTTCATATTCTAATCGTTTAACAGCTTCCATCGGAATATTACCTTTAAATCTTTTTGTTAAACCCTTTTGTGCTAAAAAAACTAAATATTTATAAGAATCATTCAAAGGATTAGAATATATCGGAATATATCTATTTTGATCTCTTAAATCTATTTCTATATCAGCAATAAAATCATTTGTTCTTTCTTCATCTTTAGAAGAACAATTACCAATCGGAAAATAATTAAATTCATGATTATTTTTTAAATTATCAATTGTTTTTCCTTCTTTTATTAATTCTAAATAATCAAGATAAATTAAATCTTTTTCTGTATAAGCTCTAATTTCGTTAACAAAGACTACTCTATCTGTTAATTTTAATGCCTCTTTTTCTTCTGCTAAAGTTTCATATCCTAAATATGCTAAAGGTATTTTAGAAAATATTTCTAAACTTTTAAAAGGGACAATTACTTTTAAATTATCTAAGTTTAAATCAGATAATTCTAAACTGCGTTTTTGTTTTAAGGTGTTTAATTTAATTAAATGCTTATACCCCAAATTATTTTTAGCATACAAATAAAGATGGAAATTATCTATAACAACGTTCAATCCAATTATTGGTTTAATATTATTTTTCAAACATTTATTAAAAAATTCAATACTTCCATTTAAATTATCATCTACTAAAGCTACATTAGTAATATTATGTTTTTTCAAAAAATTTATAAGATCATCTATTTTAATTATGCTTTTTAACAAACTATAATCACTTACTACTTTTAATGGCGTAAACATAACATCACCTCTCATAAATTAATTATATCAATTGAATCTTTCATTTAAAATAACTTTTTTGAATTTTAAGAAAATAATTTAATTTGACATTAAGCATATAATATGTTAAAGTTTTAAAGAGAGAAAATTTTGGAGGTGTTATAATGGCAACAAAAGTAACAAATAAAAAACCTTTAACTGGTAATAAAAGAAGTCATGCTCTAAATGCTACTAAGACAAAACAAAAACCAAATTTACAAAAGAAGACAATTAATGGTCAAAAAGTAATAATTAGTGCTAGAGAAGCTAAAACATTAAACTAACTAATAGTTAAAAGAAAAATTTAGACATCGTCTAAATTTTTTTATTTTAATTTATCTATTTTCTTTTGATAATTTTCACTACAACAAATATATGAACCAGATACAACCATATCAACTTGATCTTTTACTAAATCAATTGTTGTATCATTAATACCACCATCAACATTAATAATATATTTATAATTATTTAATTTTTTTATATTATTCATTTTTTTAATTTTAGGTAAAACATTTAACATAAATTTTTGCCCGCCTAAACCAGGAACTACTGTCATAATTAATAATTGATCAATCCTGTTTATATAAGGTTCTACTAATTTATAATCCTGATCAGGATTTAAAACCAATCCAACCTTAATTCCTTTTCTTTTTAAATAATTAATTATTTTATCTATATCATCATCTATATCAACATGAAAAGATACATAAGTCGGTTTCAAATAAACTATTTCTTTAATCAAGTCAAAAGGCTTTTTTACCATTAAATGAATATCTAATGGTTTAGATGCATTCCAAAGTAAACAATCTAATCTTTCCATATCAATATTATTTTCTCCAGCATAAATTCCGTCCATCAAATCAACATGAATATAATCTGCTGTAGTTTTTTCTATTTTTCTAATGGTTTCTTCTCTACGATAATTACTTTTTAAAAATGATACTGATACTTTCATATTATTCACCCTTTTTCAACTCTTTTATAAAACTACAATAACTATTATATCTTGAGGTTAATATATTTTTATTCAAAACTGCCTTTAAAACCTCACAACCATCCGTCTTTATATGAGAACAATCCCTATACAAACAAGTATAATTTTTAAATTCTGAAAAACTATTTCTTATTTGTTCTTCATTATATATATTTAAATCCAAGGCACTAAAACCAGGAGTATCCAAAAACCATATATCACTAATTTTAAATAATTCACTATGTCTAGTTGTATGTACTCCTCTACCCAAAGCTTGACTTATTGGAGAAGTTTTTAAATTCAAATTTTCATCAAGTTTATTTAAAAGACTACTTTTACCTGCTCCTGTTTGACCTGTCAAAACGACTATTTTATTTTTTAATTCACTTAGTATTTTTTCTTTTTCATAATTATAAAATACTTTTATTCCAATTTTTTCATAATAAGTCAAAATATCCTTAATCGTTGTTTTTTCTTCTTCACTTAATAAATCTTCTTTAGTTAAACAAATAATTGGAATAACCTTATTTATTATCACCATCGATATTAGTTTATCTAATAAGTTTAATGATAAATCAGGTTCTTTTAAGCTAGTAACTATTAGTGCTATATCAACATTGGCCACATTTGGCCTTTGAAGTTCATTTGATCGAGGCATTATCTCTAAAAGATATAATTTTTCTTCATCAAAAAGCACGTTATCACCCACTAAAGGAATAATATTTTCTTTTCTAAACTTTCCTCTAGCCTTGCAATCAAACTCTTTATTATCTGATATAACAGTATATACATTACTAATATTTTTTATAATTGTTCCTTCTTTAATCATTATACCTTACCATAACTCTGATTCTTCTTCTTCACTTATAGTTTCTGCAATAGCAACTTTAATTTTAAAATCTTGTCCCTTAAGAATAGTATATCCTTCAGGTTTACTTTGATAATATATTTCTCCTGCTTCATGTTCAGAAGTTTCTACTTCTTGGATTGTTAAATTTAATCCATAAGTTTCTGCAAAATCTTCAACATCGCTAACAGACCATGTTCCATCTGTAAAATTAGGATAAGTCGAAGACTTTTCAGGAATATATAATGTTATTTGTGTTCCTTCAGAAACTTTTTGACCTGGTTCTATTGATTGACTAATAACATTATTCTCATCAAATTCTGTATCTTCTTCAATTTCTTTTTTTTCAATAGACACTAAAAGTCCTTGGGCTTCTAAAGCACCTTTAACTTCTAAATAACTTTTCCCCGTATAATCTTCTATTGTAATTGTTGTATCACCAATAGATACATACATTTTTATTTCAGACCCTTTTTTACGTTTACTTTCAGCAACAGGACTTGTTTTAACAACTTTTCCTTCTTCAATTTCTGAAGAACTAACCATTTCATTTTCTTCCGAAACAACAAAACCTGCATCTTGAAGTTTTTTCACAGCTTCACTTTCACTCATTCCACTTACATCTGGAACTTTTATAGTTGCTTTATTAGTCATTACCGGAATCAACACAAAAACGGTTGTAATTAAAACCACAATTCCTGTAAAAATAGATATTAATGCAATTAATAATTTATTTTGTTTTTTCATTTCTTCTCCTGTAATTTTTCTTACTACTGGTTCATCATTATCTTTTGCTTCTTTATTCTTTTCTTCTTTTACTTCTGCTTTACTTATTTCGGATGATTTTTCTTCTTTTTTTTGTTCCTTTAAGATTTTTAATGCTTTAGCATCACTATTTTCTCCTTCAGGATATTTATATACCCATCTAGGCTCATCTTTACGAGATGGATCCAAACAAGTTTTTAAATCCTCGTACATTGCTCTTGCATCTTCATATCTGTTCTTAGGATTTTTGGCTGCAGATTTCAAAATTATATTTTCAACACTTTGTGGTAAATTAGGAAGTTCATCTTTAATACTTGGTAATGGTTCTTTCAAATGTTTCAAAGCAATTTCAATTGCATTATCTCCTTTATATGGTAAATTACCTGTTAAAAGTTCATACATTAAAATACCCATTGAATATATATCACTTTGAAGCGTTGCTCCTTTACCATTTGCTTGTTCCGGAGGAAGATAATGAACACTTCCCATTACTGAATTGGTTTGTGTAAGTTGAGCCGCATTCATTGCCATAGCAATACCAAAATCAGTAATTTTTATTAATCCATTTTCTAAAATCATAATATTTTGAGGTTTAATATCTCGGTGAATTATATAAGAATCATGAGCTACACTTAAACCATTAGTAATCTGTAACATAATATCTACAACTTCTGTTACAGTTAACTTTCCCCGTTTTTTTAAGAGAGCTTTTAAATGTTTTCCTTCAATATATTCCATAACGATATAATATTGGCCATTATCTTCTCCTACATCATAAACTTCAACTATATTAGGATTACTTAAACTTGATGCAGATAACGCTTCTCTTTGAAAACGTCTCACAAATTTTTCATCAGTAGCTAATTCTCCTCTTAAAATCTTCACAGCTACATTCCGATCTAAAATCGTATCATAAGCTAAATATACATTAGCCATTCCACCTTCACCAATAGTTTTTATTATTTGATACCGATCACTAATCTTTTGCCCTTTCATTATCATATTTAAATCCTCCATAATCATTCTTTAATTATTAAGTAAGCAATGGATATATTATCTGTTCCACCTCGTGCATTACATTTTCTGATTAATTTACTTACTTTCTCTTCGATTGATAAATCACTTTCATTTAACACTTTTTCTATTTGATCATTTGTTAAAAGTGAAGTTAAACCATCACTACATAAGAAAACAGCATCACATTTATCATCTTCAACACAAAATATATCTGGTTCACATTTTTCTGAAGCCCCTAAAGCTTTCATTAAAACATTTTTCTTTGGATGATATTTTGCTTCTTCTTCAGTTAAATCACCTGCTTCAACAAGTAAATTTACTAAAGTATGATCTTTTGTAACTTTATGCAATTTATTATTTTTCATTACATATCCAGAAGAATCCCCAATATTACCAAAAATTAAATAATCTTTTGTCAGTATTGCTACAACTAATGTTGTTCCCATTCCTGTAGAATCGATATTTTCTTCGGCATATTTTAGTATTTGTCTATTTACTTCATTTATATTATCATTCAACCAATTTACTGCATCTAATTTTGTTCCAACAGAACTAATAGATGAAAATCTTTTTCCTAAATGAGCTAAAGCCATACTTGATGCGACTTCACCTTTACGATGTCCTCCCATACCATCTGCAACAATTAATAAATACTCATTATTAGCATTTTTTAAAATTGTCACAGAATCTTCATTATGACTTCTAACTCTTCCTGCATCAGTTAAATAAAATGACTTCATTGTTTCACCTCTTTGCTTCTAAGTTGTCCACAAGCAGCAGAGATTTTACTTCCAAATTCTTTTCGAATTGTAACATTTATGCCCCGTTTTTTTAAACGATCATAAAATGCCATTATCTTTTCTTTGCTACTTTTCTTAAAATCTATATTATTTGTTTCATTATAAGGTATTAAATTAACATACACATTTAATCCTCTTAATAAATCTGATAGCTCATCAGCATATTCTAAACTATCATTTATATTATTAAGCATAACATATTCAATCGTCACCCGTCTATTAGTAACTCTAATATAATCCTTAATTGCTTCAATTACTTGACTTATATTATACACTTTATTAATAGCCATTATCTTATTTCTTACTTCATCATTTGATGCATGCAAAGATAATGCAAGATTAATTTGCAAAGGATATAAAGATAGTTCTTTTATTTTTGGTACTAATCCACAAGTAGATATAGTAATGTGTCTAGCTCCTATATTAATTCCCTTTGGATCATTTATAATTCTCACAAAATTCATTACATTAATAAAATTATCTAATGGTTCTCCAATTCCCATAATTACAACACTAGATATTCTTTTATCGATATCATTTTCAATAAGTAAAATTTGTTCAACCATTTCATAAGTTTCTAAATTTCGAACTTTTTTTAGCCTGCCACTTTCACAAAACTTGCATCCCATATTACAACCGACTTGGCTAGAAATACATACTGATAGTCCATAATCATGTTCCATTAATACTGCCTCAACATAATTATTATCACAAAGTTCAAACAGATATTTTTTAGTTAAAGTATCTTCTTCTTTTTTTACTATCTTAATAAAATCAAAACTCATTTCCTCTTTTAATTTATTTCTTAATTCTTTTTTTAAATTAGAAAACTCTTCAATATCAAAAACTCTTTTTTGATAAATCCACTCAAAAACTTGAGTAGCTTTAAATTTCTTTTCTCCGATACTCATAAAATATTCTTCTAATTCATTTTTAGGATAATTTATAATATGCATAAAATACCTCTTAACCTATTTAACCATCATAATAATTATATTATTTTATAGAATAAAATGCAATTTTTTTATAATATAAAAAGTTGCCAAAGCAACTTAATTATAATAGTTATTAATATCTTCAATTAAATTTTCATTAAATATCTTATTTCTTATCATTTCTATTTCAAATTTGTATGGCGGATAATCACGAGATTTATCTTCGATATCTTTTCCTACATAAGGAGTTTCCAATATTTTAGGTATATCTTTAATACGCTCATTATAAATAATCTTTAACATATTTTCAAACCCAATAGTTCCATACCCTATATTTGCATGTCTATCTTTATGAGTATTTATCCCATTTTTACTATCATTTATATGAATACATTTAATCTTATTAATGCCTATAAAATCCTCAAATTTATCTAAATAAGCATCAAAATCACTCATATTATATCCAGCATCATTTAAATGACATGTATCAAGGCATACCCCAATTTTATCTCTTAAATTAACATTATCTATCATATATTTTATTTCTTCTAAAGAACAACCCAATTCATTACCTTTTCCAGCCATAGTTTCAAGTAGAATCATACATTTATCATCTTTATTAATAATTATATTTAAAGCATTTACAATATTATTAAGCCCCTCTTCTCTTGTTATACCCACTGCACTACCTGGATGAACAACAATATATTCTATTCCAATTTCTTCACAACGATTAATTTCATTCTTCAAAAAATTAATACTAAAATCCCATTTAGAAGCATCATTACAATTAGCTAAATTTACTATATAAGGAGCATGACATATAACATTACTAATATCCATATTATTCTCTTGCATAAGATTAATTGCTTTTAATGTTAATTCTTTATCAATTGGCTTTCTTAAAGTATTTTGAGGAGCTCCAGTATAAAACATAAATGTATTAGCATTATAACTAATTGCTTCTTTCACACTTCCTAATAATTGTTCTTTTCCAAAAGATACATGACTTCCTATTATCATACTACCACCTATCAAAAATTATAATCTTTAATATAAAAAAAGGCAAACAAAAACACCCTAAGGTGTCTTGAGATTTTTAAAAATTGTAATTATCTTATACGGAAGTAGTGCATTTTGAAGCAGTAGTTAGTGTTTCATCAACATTTTCTTCACCAGTACCAGCTAAATCACTTAAAGTTTTACCAGTGATAGAAAACTCACCATTACTTATCCAAATTTTAAAATTCATTTTCCCATCGGCGTCCTTATTAAATTCAACTCTTCCCACATAATTTTCTTTTCCTGCCTCTTTAACATAATCTCCAGTCAAATCTTCTTTAATATTTACACAAGCTACATCCACAGGTCCTGTAATAGATTTAGATGTATAATACGTTTCTGCGGCTTGTATATATCTTTCTGCTTCGGTTACAAATGCATTCTTTCTTGCTTTTGTCATTTGTGGAATAACTGCATTCATAGCTACTGAAATAATA
>CAMEEZ010000011.1 GCA_945915275.1 uncultured Mycoplasma sp. | reverse complement strand
GTACCATGCCAGAGGATTTACCTACACCAGAAAAAAGTTTGAAAGAATTAGAAAATGGAAATAAATAGTAGCTATATCTAAAAAAATGTTATAATGTATGGTAAGAGGTGGTTATTTATGAAATGCAAAAAGTGTAAGCAAGAAAATACTAATGATTCTAAATTTTGCATTTATTGTGGAAAAGAGATGGATAACAAGACAAGTAGCATGAAATTCAGTCCATTTAAAGTTATAGTTGCATTTATCTTGTTATGTTTATTTGCAATATGTGGTTGCAAAATGTATCAATACTTTGCAAATGTTAATTTAAATAATAAATATAAAAATATTGTTAAAGAAAATATTAATAATAATAGTTCGGAAATTGAATTCATAGAACGCAAACCTTGTATCGAATCATACAATACTTGTGCTGGTGATAGTGGTTCTGGGAGAAGAGAAGTGCCTGGATGTTATGTATATTTCTATGATGTTAAAATAGATGACTTAAATACAAAGTATTATTACTTTGTTTCAGATGAACAAGGCAATGTGTATGATGAATTAGGATATACCAAAATAGGTAAAGAATTATTAAATTATAAAAGTCAGTTAGGCGATTTTGAATTAAAGTATTTATATTATGAGGTGTCCGATTATTCTATAGATGAATCCCTAAAAAATAAATCTATAATTTTATATTATGATAGATCTATGAGTAGTGTTGTTAATAAAGAATTCTTGGATAAATATTCAGAAATTGTAGAGCATATGGGTAATAAAACGTCTCTAAATTTAAGTATTTTATTAGTTTTTTCAGACAATTATATAATTGACTATCGATATGGGCATAAAGATTATGAAAAAAATGGATGTTTCTTTGGTGGAGGAGCTGTTGAAGAACGTTCAAGAGAATTTGTGGTAGATAAATATTCTTCTTTGGATGAGATAAAGAGTGATACATGTATTCATGGAATGTATAGCATTTATAAGAATGATGAGGAATTTACGGAAGAGATTATTGATTGGTGTATAAGTAATAACAAGCCTAGCTATGAATACAAGGAAGAAATAAATGATTAAAAATTCTGTCTATTCACATTTTATCTTTGCTAGTATGATAATAGGCATATGTGTTCAAATATATTTAGCAGCAAAAAAAGGTTTTTCATTATTTGATTTGATATTATATATGGTGTTTGAATGTGTTGGTATCATATTCGGTGCCAAAGCAATTAATTATATTTTTAATAATCCTAACCGTCTAAATTTTTTTAGAGTTGGATTTAATTCTTCAGGCGCATTAATTGGAGCAATCTTAATGATAGTATTATACTGTTTTATAAGGAAAAAGTCGGTTATTTCAAATGTTACTATATTTGTTTTATCTGCTCCATTGATATATAGCATTGGGAAAGTAGGTTGCTTTTTATCAGGATGTTGTGTAGGTTTTATTTATAATGGAATAGGTAAAGTCACTTATAAATATGTTCCCAATCCCACAAATATGTCATATTTTCCTATTCAAATTATAGAGGCAATTGTTTTCTTTGGTATTTTTCTTTTTAATTTTTCAAAATTTAAAAAGAAACAAGGTGATAAATCATTATGTAGTAATGCGCTTGTTATAGGTGGAATATTTAAATTTTTATTAGATTATTTTAGATTGGATCATGTTTCAAAGATTATCACAATAAATCAAGTTTTAAGTCTATTTATTGTATTAATTGGTATTTGTTTGTTTTTAAAGGATAAAAAAATCACTATTATCAAGTGATTTTTTTGCGTGCATAAACGTATGTCACCACATGGCGACTATGATCATATGGGAGAGGCAATAAACTTAGTTAATAGTTTTAAAATAGAGAATGTCGTATTTAACTATGATCCATATAGCGATTTAGAAAAAGATTTAATAAAAGTTATTAGATAAGAAGAAAATTAAATATAATTCATGTATTAAAGAATAAGAATGCTATTCACAAATCTTATAATTTATCATAAAATATAGTACATTATATAATGTTTAAATATAGAAAAAGGGTAAAACCTTTTTCATTTTTTTAAAAATTATTATATAATAATAACTGGTGGTAATATGAACAACTATATAATCATTAGCAATAGTTCAAGATTAACAGACAAAAGAATTAAAGAATTGATAGATTATAATAATGAAACTATATATTTTGATATGCTTTTTAATAAAATAGAGGAAGTTTTGGAAGAGGCGTCCTATACTTCATTATTTAATGATAAGAAAAATATAATTGTCTTTAATGCTGATTTTATTTGTACTGGAAAAATTAATGATAAAGATAAAGAGATTCTACAAAATTATTTGAAAAAACCTAACGAAATAACAACAATGATTTTTGTTACTAAAGAAAAATTTTCTAAGAAAAATGAGCTTTTTGATATTTTAAAAAATGATAATCATGTTTTTGATTTAATAAAAGAAAAAATAGATATAAATTCGGTTTTAATTAATTATTGTAAGGAAAATAAATTTACAATAACAAAAGAGGCTATAATTTATTTGAAAACAAATCTTTCTAATAATTGTGATTTGATTTTAGGAGAATTGGATAAATTATTCTTATATTATGGTAAGCCTAGCGAAATAACATTAGATGTTGTAAAGAAAAATTCTTCTAATATAATTGAGGATAATAACTTTAAGTTTGTGGATTTAGTTGTTGCTAGAAAAGTTGAGGAATCATTTAAATATTTAAAAGAACTTTTAATTATGAAAGTTGAACCATTATCATTATTTAATTTATTGGTACGGGAATTTAGACTTATGTTACTTTATAAGACTATTGAATCAAATAATAGTGATTTTAAAGATTATATAAATTCTTACAATTTAAAAGATTGGCAATTAGATAAAATAAGTCGTAATTCTTATAATTATAAAATTAGTGAATTAAAAAGAATTATGAAGTTATTAAGTGAATATGATATTAAATTCAAATCAGGTTTAGTAGAAAAATCAAATTTTTTAGATTTATTATTATTGGAAATATATGAATATTAAAAAAAAGAAACTCTAAGATTGAGTTTCTTTTATCATTGCTTTAATTTTTTCTGTATTTTTAAAATTTAATTTTGCAATATCTTTTAATTTATTAAACCCATATTTTTTTACTATTTCACATGCTGCTTTATCTACATCAACACCAGCACCTTTAGGAATTGGCATATTAAGTTCTTTACTCATTTCTTCAATTTTAGTAATAAATAAATAACGACTTATTATTGAAGAAGCAGCAACGCTTAAACATTTATCTTCAGCCTTAGTAGTAAAAGTAATATTTTTTACTTTTTCACTTGAATTCATGATATGTTCAAAATATTTTTTGGGATATACAAATTGATCAATAACAATTTTTTGATATTCATAATTATTTTTTTTCAACAATGATACTAAAGCTTTATTATGAAGAAGTGATTTGATTTTGTTCATATTAATATCGCTACTATAACTAGCATTATATTTATCATTTGTTAAAATAATTGTAACATAAGGAATCTTTTTAATGATTTCTGGTGCTATTTTTTTAATTTTATCATCTGTGATTTTTTTGGAATCTCTAACACCTAAATCTAGCATAAAATTAATGTTTTCTTTTGAAACATATGAAGCAGTAACAATAATTGGACCAAAATAATCTCCAGTTCCAACTTCATCAGAACCTATTGTACTCAAATTAAATTCTAATGTATTATTTTTTTCTTTATCTTTTTTCTTTTCTGAAATATCTATATTTCTATTATTTAAATGACGCTCCATGTCAATCCAAATATTTGCATCGATATCTGCTGATGTTCCTTGAAACATTACCTTACCACTTTCATATAATGTAATTACTGTGTCTTCTTCAACAGCCTGAAAAATAGCATATGGTGGTGTTTTATCTTTCTTTTTATCTTCATAATATTTAATCATTTTATTTTTTACATTTTCACTAACTTTGAATACAATATTCATTATGTCACCTCATGTTAATATTATCATAAAAATCTTTCTTTTTCATCATTTATATAATATAATTAACAATAGGAGGATGATAAAATGAATATAGTAGATGCAGTATTATTATTAGCATTATTAGCTGGGGCAGTTATCGGATTTAAAAAAGGGTTTATTAAAACAATGGTTTCTTTAATTGGAACGATATTAGTTATAGTTTTATCATTTAAATTAAAAGAACCTATTGCAGATTTTATGTTTAAGTACTTACCATTTTTTGATTTTAAAGGAACATATGAAGGCTTGACGGTATTAAATATTTTAATATATGATACAATTGCTTTCTTAATAGTATTTACTTTTTTATCAGCTATTTTAGGAATTATAATAAATGTTTCAAAGATAATTGAAAAGTTATTAAATGTTACTATTATATTAGGAGTTTTTTCAAAAATTTTAGGGGCTATTGCTGGTTTACTTGAAATGATAGCATTTAGTTATATTGTAATTTTTGCTTTAGCACAATTTAATGTAACAAGTAATTATGTTTTAGAAAGTAAGATTGGAACTTTGATTTTAAATAATACACCAATTTTATCTCATGTAACTGCATCAACAGTTGTAGCAATTGAAGACATTTATGATTTACAAAAAGAATACGCTGATGGTAAAGATAAAGAAAAATATAATCAAGACGCTTTAATGATCTTAATTCGTTATGACATTATTTCTTCAGATAAAGCTCAAGAATTAATTGATGATGGAAAATTAGATGTTGGCGATTTGACTATAGCTACATCTTAGGAGGATTTATGATAAAATATTTAGAAAAAGAATCGGATTTTACCAATTATATTAATGATGATTTAATTTTGGTTGACTTTTACGCTGATTGGTGTGGACCATGCAAAATGTTAGGGAAGGTATTAGAACAAGTTGATTTTATAAATGTTTTAAAAATTAATGTTGATAAATTTTCGGATTTGGCCCAAAAATATGGCGTAATGAGTATTCCAACAATTTGTCTTTTTAGTAAAGGCGATTTAAAGAAAAAAGAAATTGGCTATAAATCTTTTGAAGAATTAGAAAGAATAGTTAAAGACATAAAAAAAGAAATTGAATAATTCAAATAATGAAATCAATTTCTTTTTTTTATTATCTATTATAGAATTCAACAATAAGAGATTCGTTAATTTCTTGATTAAGTTCGCTTCTATCAGGATATCTAACATAAGTTCCACTTAATTTCTTTTCATCAAATTCAACAAATTGTACTCTAGTAATTTTATTTTCTAAAGCAGCTTTAATTCCAGCATGTTCTAATGAATTTTCTCTTACTGTAATAACATCTCCTGGTTTACAAGTAAATGAAGGAATATCAGTTTTAACTCCATTTACAGCAATATGACCATGATTTACAACTTGACGAGCAGCTCTTCTAGTAGTAGCTAATCCTAAGCGATAAACTAAATTATCTAAACGGCTTTCTAATAAAACTAATAAATTTTCACCAGCTTTACCTTTCATAGAAGAAGCTTTTTCAAATACTTTTCTAAATTGTTTTTCATTTAATCCATACATTAATCTAACTTTTTGTTTTTCTTGTAATTGGATTCCATATTCACTAAGCTTTTTTCTTCTATCAGTACCATGTTGACCTGGAGCATAAGGACGTTTAGCTAATTCTTTACCATTTTCTAAAGTAGAAAATCCTAGTCTTCTTGATTTTTTGTAAGCAGGACCAGTATATCTTGCCATATTTTATTTCTCCTTTCATTATATTTGCATAATTAAAGGACAGTTATTTTGTATTATAGGGAGTTTATTTTAATTATTTCACTAAGGCAGTCCTAGTTACTTTAATACTTTCGTAATAAACACATTATAATATTCAATAACACTGCCATGTAATTGCAATTAACATTATACACTATATTCTTGTTTTGTCAAATATTTCCTTAATTTAATAAGCTTCGACAAATTTTTTCGTAAAAAAAATGTAATATCAATATGGTGATTAATTATGAAAAAAAATCTTATTATAATTTTAATGGCTTTACTTAGTGGTTTTGTAGTTATATCAATCATATTTTTAATGGTTAATAAACCTCTAAAAGAACAAGAGAATATGATTACGGTTTTTCAAGTCGGAGTATTCAAAAATGAAGTTAATGCTTTAGCTGAAGCTAAAAAGTACAAAGGAATTGTCCATAAAGAAAAAAATTATTACAGAGTTTATATTGCAGCATATCAAAATGATGAAATTATTGCAAAAATGAAGTCTTATTATGAATCTAATGGAATATCTATATATTTAAAAAAAGTAAAAGTTTCTCAAGAGTATTTAAATACAATCAATAAATATGAAAATTTATTGCAAAATAGTAATGACCAAACTATTTATGCCAATTTAAATGAGTTATTAATTAGTAAATTGGAGGAATATTTATAATGTTAATTAAAGATTTACCTCCAAATTGTAAACCACGTGAAAAAGCATTAAATATGGGAATAAAGAATCTTGGGAACGATGAACTTTTGGCAATTTTATTACGTACTGGTTATAAGAATACCTCAGCGAAAGAATTGGCATCAAATATTATTAAAGACCTTGATAATCTAAATAATATTGAAGATTTAACAATAAATAAAATCTCTCAAATAAAAGGAATAGGCCAAACTAAAGCTATAACGATATTATCTGCTTTAGAATTTGGTCGAAGATTTTCTGGATATAAAGATGAGTTTAGCCTAAAACTAAATAATTCAGAAAAAGTGTATTACTATCTAAAGAATAAATTTACTAATAGACATCAAGAAGAATTTATAACAATCCTATTAGATAATAAAAAAAGACTTATAGGGAGCAAAATAATATTTAAAGGAGATATAAATAGTGTAAATGTACATCCACGTGAAATATATAAATATGCTATTGTAAATTCAGCAGCAGGAATAATTATAGCTCATAATCATCCAAGTGGAGATATATTCCCTTCAAAACAAGATATTAGAATTACTCAGGATTTAATAGCTGTTGGAAAATTATTACAAATACCAGTTATTGACCATATTATTGTTGGTAAGAATAATTACTATAGTTTTTTTGAAAGCGAGGCAACAAATGAAAAAGATAAATTTAATTAATATAACTTTGGTATTAATTTTAATTTGGCTTTATTGTATAGAATATTATCAATCTAATAAAAATTTAGAAAAGATAGAAAAATTGTTTTTGGAAAATTACAATAATTTAAAAATTAAAAATTTGACCGACGAAAATATTTATTTAACAAAACTTATGGAGTTAAAAAAATATAATTTAAATGCTGTTTCAGTAAGAGGAAGATTTGTGAATTCTTATGAAGAATTTTTAATTAATAAAGGAGCTAAATCTAAAATTGAAGAAGGTGCTGCAGTTATAAACGAAGAACGATTAATAGGATTTGTTAAAAAGGTTCAAAATAATTATGCAATTGTGGAATTATTAGAAAATTTAAACAAAAGAATTTCTATTAAAATAAATAATAATTATGGTTTTTTAGAAGCTAAGAATAATAAATTAATAATTAATGGAATAGATGAAGAAAATATGAAAATAGGAGATGCTGTTTACACTTCTGGATTAACTGATATCCCAGGTAATATTTATATAGGAGAAATTAACAAGATCGTAGAAAAAGATAAAACTTTTGAAACGAAAGCCTATTTGTCACATAAAAAAGATTATAATTTATATAAATATCTTTTGGTGGTGAAAGAATGATTTTAACTTTTATTTTGATTGATTTAATCTTTCTTATGGTTTTTAAATTTCCCTTATATATAATATCTCTTATTTTTATATTTTATAAAAATAATAAATTAATTCTTCCAATAATTTTTGCTGTAAGTTTAGATATTTTTATGTCTAAAATTCTATTATCTTTAATTGTTGTAGTTTTATCTATAATAGTGACAAAAATTAATAAGAAGCTGAATTTAATAAAATCATTAATATTATTAAGCGTCATATATTTGGGAATTCATCTTTATATAGGACAACTAAATATTTATTTTTTATTTAAACTTGTTTTATTAATAGGAATATATCTTCTTGTTCTTAAATTATCTTTAATGAAATATAAATTAATAAGGTGATGAAAATGGAAGAGTATAATAATAAAGGCAAAAAAAAGTTAAACAATTTTATTACTAAGGTTTTATTAAGTATTATTTTATGTTTTTGTAGTTTAATATATATAAAAAAAGATGAGAAAAATTTAGAAAATTTTAATAAATATGTTTTTTCTGATACTTTTTCATTTTCTAAAGCAAACAAATTGTTAAGTAAATATTTAGATAAAAAATTATTGAGCAGTGTGAACAATAAAGAAACAGCAATGGCTTTTAATGAGAATTTAGAAATAACTAAAGAAAAATTTGAAAATGGAATGAAATTAAAATATCCCAATTTAACTGCAGTTAAGAGCATTGAAAGTGGAATAGTAGTTTACATGGGCGAAAAAGAAAACTTAGGAAATACGGTAATTATTCAAGGAGTAGATGGATATGATATTTGGTATTCCAACATAAATAATACAAGTATAAAAATATATGATTATGTTGAAAAAGATGGAGTGTTGGGAGATACGGAAGAGTTAATTATAACAATTTCTAAAGATGGAAAATTTATAGAATATGATAAGTATATTAAAGAAGTTTGAAATAAATAGCTCAACCTATCTTTTTATTTTGCTTTATTTTTTATGCGGCTTTATAAAGAATATTATGATAATATATTTAATTGTAATAGTTCATGAATTAGGACATGTTACTATGGGATATTTATGTGGCTATAAAATAAATAAAGTTATAATTTATCCATTTGGAGGAATAACTAAAACTAATACTTTAATTAATTCTCCTTTAAAAAAAGATTTAATAGTCTTTGTTGGAGGTTTTATTTTTCAAATTTTATTATTATTTTTATTTTTTTTATTATATAAAAATTCTTTAATACAATCAGAATTATATTATTTGTTTAAAAAATATAATACATTTATATTCTTGTTTAACTTGATACCGATAATTCCTTTGGATGGCTATTTAATCCTTAATATTCTTTTTAATAAAATTTTCCCTTATTATAAATCGTTATGGTTATCATTAATAGTTTCAATCTTATCTATAATATTATTTTTGTGTTTTTATAAAAATAATTATGTAATTATATTATTTTTATTATTCAATATTATTAATTATTTGAAAAATATAAATTCATTATATAATTGTTTTATTTTGGAAAGATATTTATATGATTTTCCGTATTATAAAATCAAATATTTTAAAGATATGAATTTAAAAAAATTGTCTAAAGAATGTTATTGTTATTTTAAAGAAGAAAAAGGCTATATAAATGAAAAAAAATTATTAAATAAAAAATTTGACAATATTCAAAGTTTTTGATAAAATTTTATACGTTTGAAGGGCTTTCCGGAAAAACCGCACTAAAAAGGTTTAGAAACCAATTGGTACCTTACGGGCGCGTCTTAAAAAAAATAAAGGAGGTATGAAATGAAAGCTATTTTTGTTACAGGTGGAAAACAATATTATGTTTCTGAAGGAGATGTAATTCCTGTTGAAAAACTTGATGCTGAAGTTGGAAGTGAAGTTGAATTTACTGAAGTATTATATGTTGATGGTAAAGTAGGAAATCCAACAGTTCCAGGGGCAAAAGTTATTTGTTCTGTTGAGAAACATGGTAAAAATAAAAAGATTGTTGTTTTCAAATACAGACCAAAGAAAAAATATCGTAATAAACAAGGTCATAGACAACCATACACTAGATTAGTTGTTAAGAAAATTGTTAAATAATGATTAGAGTTAATATTACTGATAAAAAAATAACAATTAAGGGACATGCAGGATACGATGAATATGGACGTGACATTGTATGTGCAAGTACTTCATCTATAGCAATTACAACAATTAATGCAATTTTATCGATTGATTGTGATGCTATTAATTATGAACAAAAAAAAGATGAATTAATTATAAATGTCCTAAAAAAAGATAAATATACAAAGATATTATTAAATAATATGATTAGTATGTTTAAAGAACTTGCTAATCAATACGAAGAAAATATAAAAGTTATAGGAGGATAGAAAATGTTGTTTATGAATTTAAATATTCAATTATTTGCTCATAAAAAAGGTCAATCTTCAACTGATAACGGACGTGATTCAAGAGGTCGTCGTTTAGGAGCTAAAGCTAGCGATGGCGAAAGAGTTACTGCTGGTTCAATTATATATCGCCAAAGAGGAACAAAAATTTACCCAGGAAATAATGTTGGAATGGGAAAAGATCATACATTGTTTGCAAAAATCGATGGTGTAGTTAAGTTTGAAAGACTTGGAAGAGACAAAAAGAAAGTAAGCGTTTACGAATCATAGTAAACGCTTTTTTATTATTCTTTTTAAGAAAATATTGGAATATCTTTTTCTTTTTATCATAAAGTTTATTAGAAAAATGGAGATGGTAAAATGGAAAAGAATGATATAATTGAGTCTATAGCAAAACGTGGCAATGGTGAAATTTATCTAGGTGTTGTAGGTGCAGTAAGAACTGGTAAAAGTACTTTTATTAAAAGATTCATTGAAAATATAGTTGTTCCAAATATTTCAGATGAATATGAAAAGAAAAAATGCTTAGACGAAATACCTCAAAGTGCTCAAGGTAAAACGATTATGACTACTGAACCAAAATTTGTTCCATCTAATGGAGCAACAATCAAAGTAGAAGAATTTGAAACTAATATAAAATTGGTAGATTGTGTAGGATATGTGATTCCAGGGTCTAATGGTTATGAAGATGAAGATGGAAACCCAAGAATGGTAAAAACACCATGGTTTGAAGAACCTGTACCTTTTGTTGAAGCAGCTGAAATTGGCACAGAAAAGGTCATTAGAGATCATGCTACAATTGGTATTGTTGTAACAACTGATGGATCGTTTGGCGAAATAAAAAGAGAAAATTATTTAGAAGCTGAGGAAAAAGTGGTTAGCGAATTAAAAGAAATTGGTAAACCATTCATATTAATTTTAAATACTGTTCATCCTACAAATACAAAAACATTAGAGTTAGCAGAGTCTTTAAGAGAATCTTACAATGTTCCAGTTATTCCTATTAGTGTTGAGAACATGAATGAAATAGAAATTGTTAATATTTTGAAACAAGCTTTATATGAATTCCCAGTAATTGATATAAAAGTTAATATGCCAGAATGGATTCATGTATTACCTAAGGATAACGAAATAAAAAAACACTATTTAGAAAAAATTAAAGAAAGTACTTTAAGTATTGAAAAAGTAAAAGACGTAGAGAATATAATTATGCATTTTGAAAATAGTGAATATATAGAAAAAGCATATATAAGTGAATTAGATGCATCCACTGGTATAGTAACTTTAAATCTTGAAAGTAGCGACAGGTTATATGAAGAAACTTTAAAAAGCTATGTCGGAGAATCATCAACAACTAAAGCTGGTTTATTGAAAATATTTGCAAATTATAAAGAAAACGCAGTAGAATTAGACAGCATTAAAACTGCATTGAAAATGGCAAGAAATACTGGATATGGGATTGTATACCCAAGTATAAAAGATATGAAATTGGAAACACCAGAAATAGTAAAACAGGGTAGTCGATATGGCGTAAAATTAAAAGCTGTAGCTTCTTCAATTCATATGATGAAGGTTGAAGTTCAAAGTACTTTTGAACCAATTATTGGAAGTGAATTACAAAGTAAGGAACTTATAAATTATTTGATGAAGGATTATGAAACTGATCCAGGTAGCATATGGAAGAGTGAAATATTTGGTCGAAGTTTAGAAGAAATAGTTCAAGAAGGCATTCAAGCAAAATTATCATTAATGCCTGAAAATACAAGATACAAACTATCTAACACAGTAACTAAACTTGTAAACAAAGGGTCAAATAATTTAATTGCAATCGTTTTATAAAGACAGAAATGTCTTTTTTTGTTGCTTAAATTTATTAAATAATCTATAATTATAATAATGGGAAAGGGATTGTGTGATAAGGATATTAAAATAATAAAATATGAAAAGAAAGTGGTAGAGTTTTATGAATAATGATTTTAATAATAATTTAAATGAAAATATGGATAATCAAAATATGAATAGTATTAATAATACAAATGAAACAATTAGTCAACCGGTTAATAACGTAAATAATCTAAATGAGATGCCTAATCAGTCAATGAATATAGGTCCAAATAATCCAGCAGAAACAAATACATTAAATGTTGGAGTTGATAATAATTTTAATAATATGAATAATAATATCAATCTTAATAATCCTAATGTTGCAAATATTCCACAAGAAAATATTCCCAAGAAGGAAAAATCAATAATACCCGTTTTAATTGCTATATTAGTATTAGCTCTTGTGGGTATAGGTGTTTTTTTCGGATATAAATATGTGTTTGTGTCAAATCCTGTTAAAGTAATAGAAAAGACTTTTGATACTTTAGCAGCTAAGACGGAATTAGCAATCGAAGAATATAATAAAGAAATGAATAAATTTTTAAATTCTAAGATATCAAATGAATTATATGTAGAATTAAATCAATATAATGCCAAATTAGTAACAAAATTGGATGTTAAAAATAAAATAATGGGAGCATCTATTGATGCAGTTGCAGATAATACTGATTTCTTAAATTTATCTGGAATTTTAGATGAAAAAGGTATTTATTTTAAAATATTAAAAAATTCATCAAATAATTATGCTTTATATGAAGATTTTTCAGAATTATTTGACACAGAAGATATAGAAGAAATGGATTCTGTTTTAGTCAATATAGTAAAATATCTAAAAGAAAGTTTTAAAGAAACAATATCTGAAAAAGATTTTGTGAAGACAAAAGAGTCTATTTCAATAAACGGAAAAAATGTTAACGCAACTAAATATTCTTTGGTTTTAGACGAGAAAACAATTAATCCTTGGCTAAATAACTACAAAGAAAAAATAAAAAATGATGATGCCTTGATTACCTATATAACTGACTTATATAATAAAAGTCAAGAATTATCAGAATCAGGAGAAAAATATAATGAAGCTGATATAAAAGACATGATAGATGAATTATTTGAAGAACTTGAATTTGATCCTGATTATAATGATCCTGTAAATTATGCTTTATTTGTTAAGGGCACAGATATAATAAAAATGTCTTTATATGATGAAGAAAACTCAATTGATTTATTTCTTAATGAAGGAATAAATGTAACTTACAAATATGAAGAGGAAGAGGAATTTAGTTTTACATATAAAGAAGATTATTTGAAATTATATATTTATGACGAAAACAATGATACAATTAGTTTTGAATATAATAAAGAAAATTATGAATTATCAATTAATGATGGTGAATTAGTTGTTAGTGGTAAGTTAAAAGAATTAGAAAATGGTTTAGAAATGACATTCAATACTGAGATTGAAGGAGAAAATTTTGAAGGCTTAGTAAGATTAAAAACAACTTACCCTGAAGATTTAGATCTTAAAGTACCGGATTCTGTTTTAGATATTGAAAATGAATATTATTTAAGTTTATTTGCAGAAGAATTTAAACAAACTCCTGTTTATATTATAATTGATTCAATTATGAATGCTAATTCTAATTATATACCTGTTGAGAATTATGATAATAATCTTATAGATAATGATATTGATATTCAATTTTAGCAAAAAAAATAATGACTTTAGCCATTATTTTTTTTAGTTAGTTTTTCAAAAATAACTTTTACATCTTCAACATCTTTATTTTTTAAATTAGGTAAAATGTGTAAATGAAAATGTTTTATTTCTTGTTCATCACCATAATTAATTATTATACGGTATCCTTTAGTTTTTAATTTTTTAGTTAAAGCATCTCCAAGTGTTTTAGCTTTTTTTAATATATGATTCATAACTTCATTTGGAACACATGTATAATCTTTATAATGTTCTTTTGGAATTATTAAAGTATGTCCTTCACATTGAGGATTTATATCCATAAATGCAATGATAAAATCATCCTCATATAATTGCATTGAATCTATATCTTTCTTTGCTATCTTACAAAATAAACAATCCATTCTAATCACCTATAATTATTATAGCAAAATTTAAATTTAAATACAAATAGTGTGTTCTTTTGTCTAATAAAAGCATAAATTAAATTAGAGAGGGGATAAACTATGTTTAAAGAAATTGTGACTAAAGCAATAATTGGAAAAGCTAAAAAAACTAGTAGTGGAGATTACACATTAGTTCCAGAGGAAAAACCAGACACTGTCTTAGGATGCTGGGTAATTAATCATCTCTTGGCCGTTGGTGATAACCATTGTAAAATAGCTTAAAACAAATAAAAATTGATAAATTAAAGATACTTTGAGTAAAAGTATCTTTTAAGATGCTATAATTATAGATAATGACGATATATAGATGAAAGTTATAAGCATTAAGGAGCCATTTGCAACTTTAATAACAAATGGTATGAAAAATATAGAAACAAGGAGCTGGAAAACAATTATCGAGGTGAGATATTTATACATGCAAGTGGAAAAAAACTTGCAAAAGAATTTCTTACAAACGATTTTGCTGTAGATTTGATAAAATATATGGATATGAATTTTGGAAATATTATTTGTAGGTGTAATTTGGTTGATTGTATTTATATGGATGAAGATTTTTTAGAGTATATAAAACAAAATCCAACAGAATATAAAATAGAGGATTATAAAGTAGGAAGATATGCATGGATTATGGAAGATATAGAACCCATTTATCCAATTCCAGCAAAAGGAAAATTAAATATTTGGAATTTTGATGAAGATTATGAATTGATAAATAAAGTGAGATGTAGATAGGATATTGTTGCCTTATGGAAAAACTAATAGAACTCCACAATTAGTATTTGAAGTTATAACTAAAAATATTAATTGGGAAGAGGCAAATAAATGCGATTGGAGAAAAACTGGAGATTGGAAACCTTGTTGGAAGTATGATATTGATTAATATAAGATAAAGTTTAATATATTCCCCTTTTTTGATGAAATATATTGAATTATTAAGGTAAATAATGTAAAATAGATTACAAGTTTTGGGAAGTTTGCCCATTAGATGAAAAGTTGTATATTGTTAAAGAAAGAGAACATGAGGCAAACTGTATGCTTTTTGTTCCCTTTTTTTTGAAGAATTATACACAACATAGGTTTTATTACTATGTTAATATAAAAAAATAGTGCGTGAAAGGAGGATTTTTTTAATGAAAAAAGTGCAATTAAAAAATGATATTGTAAAAAATCTAAAAACAAAAGTTTCAGGCCAAAAAATTAAGATTTCTTTTGGAAATAAAATTGGATTGGGTTACGACGGTTGTGGAACCCACACACATAAATAATTTATTAAAATTAAATAATAAATAATTAAATTTACCCTATGTTGTGTATTTATTAATGGAGGTAAATATGAGAAGTCCGTGGTTAAGTCGCGAATACGAAAAATCAAAAAATGTTATTGCAGAAAAAAGAAATAATAGATATGTGTTAAAAAACATAGTAAATAATGCAGAAATATTTTTATCTGAAAAAGAATATGAGAAATACGAAAAAAATTTATTTAATGAGATAGAGTGGGAAAAATTATTTTTTATGGGACTTGCAGTTGATAAGAACTGTAACGACTTTGAAATAGATTCTAACTTCGATTTAATGCAGAAAAATTTTATAAAGTCATTTAAAGTTGAAACATTTCCGCTAAAAGTTGAAAACGATATGTTTAAAATCTTAATTAATCCTGAATTAGGATCATGGATGGCTTTAACCGAAGAAGAATACGAAAAGTATGAAAATGATGATTTATCTAAATCTGAATGGCTAAGCTTATTTATTAGAGGATTAGCAGATGAAAAAGGGAAAACTGAGGTGGATTTTGATTTTCCATTGCCTGCTGATTATCCTAGTGTAATTGTTGTTAATATTACTACTGGTTGTAATTTAAGATGTAAATATTGTTTTGCAGATTGTGGACCATTTAAAGGTGAAAATATGACAGAAGATGTTATGGATGCAACAATTGATAGTATGTTATCAATGCCACAAGTAAAAGTAATTACTTTTGAATTTCAAGGTGGAGAAGCTTCAACAAATGTTCCTGGTATGAGAAAGTTTATTGAAAAGGTTGAACAAGTTAAATCAAAGTATGATAAATTAGTAAAATATAGGACCGAAATAAACTGTGTATCAGTTACTGATGATTTAATTTCTTTAGTAAAAGAATATAATGTTAGTGTTGGTGTTAGTTTGGATGGCCCTAAAGAAATGACAGATCAAAATAGAGTTGATATTACTGGTAAGGGAGCTTATGATAGAATAGAAAAAGGTATTAAAAAATTGAGAGATAATGGAATATATATAGATGGAGCCGTTTGTACTATAGGACAGCATAATGTTCATTATCCTAAACAATTAATGGATTACTTTGATTCTATTGGAATGAATTTTAAACCAAGACCTGTTAATATTCTTGGCCGTGAAAAAGAAAATCATTTAACAACAAAACCAGGTGAATGGGCTGAATGTTTCAAAAAAATGCACCAAATGAAAAATGATGTAGATGTTGAAAATTTTTCTATTCATATTTTTGAAGAAAATGTTTATACACCTATTAGAGATTATATATGTTTAAGATATCCTTGTGGTGCCGCTAGAGAATTGGTTTCTGTTAATCCAAATGGGGATGTATTCCCTTGTGATGGATTTAAAGGTGAAGAAAAATTTGTTATGGGAAATGTTTTAAATGAGAAAATAGAGGATATGTTAAAGAAACCGGAAATTCTAAAGTTAAGAGATAGAACTTCAAAAGATATTGAAAAGTGTAGCAAATGTTTGTTTAGAGGAATGTGTTGTTCTTGTTGTTATTCAGCTTATGGTAAGTTTGAAGATATATATAGAGAAGATCCACATTGTGCTGATAGAAGACAAATGTATATATATTTAATGCAAGCTTGGTTAAAAGAGAATGCCTTAAATAAGAAAGAAATAAATGAAGAATAATCAAATAATAATTAATGAAAGAGATACTGGTAAGACAACATATTTATTATCTGAAATTGGCAGATTACATCAAGAAGGTGTAAATGTAGTGGTGATGGATTCTGCTACTGAACATGAAGAAAAATCATTATTAAGAAAAATCTGTAGCAACATTAAAGAAACCACTGTGATAGATATGAAAATTTCAGATAACATTGTAATACATAAAGTTAGTATTCAACATTTTGTAGAAAATTTTATGAATTATTTTCCATTCGCTGAAGTTATAAAAAATAGAGATAAAATAATATGTTTTGATTTATCATACTTTTTAGAAAAAGGTTATGATGAATATGATAAAACAAACTCAATAGAACTGTATAATTATTATAGAAATTTATATAATAATTTATCACAACAAATAGCTGTTTCCTTAATTTTAATGGAAAAATATGGTATAATTAACAACACCGTTGTTGTGATGGATGAAATTGAATTCCCAATAGTAAACTATGATATAAGTTTACTGCAAAAAGATTTATCTTTTATTGCATCAGTTCATCCAGAAAACGCATTTGGAACTTTTTATACTGCTTTTGATAAATTAAAATTTATATCATATAAAAAAAGAAAGGAATGATGAGTATGAATATAGAACCAGAACAATTAAAAAAAGAAGAAGAATATTTAAAAAAAACTTTGGCTATAATTAAGGAATTAATTGAAAATGATGATAATTCTATTAAAGGCAGAATAGCTGAAATTCAAGAAATGAAAAAATATTTATGGGAAAATAATGCACTGTTAGATGATGCAGAAGTTGCATCTGGAATGTATAATGTTAATTGTGATGTTAGTTATACTAATGAAAATATTAAAAAATTGATGAAATTAAAAAAATCTTTAGATAATCCATATTTTGGAAGAGTTGATTTTGAAAGTGATGGATTTTCGGAACCTATTTACATTGGCATAAACGGCATAGCAAAGGATTTAAATTTCTATGTGTTTGATTGGAGAACGCCTATTGCAAGTCTATTTTATAACTATGGAACAGGGCCAGCATCTTATGAAGCGTCTAGAGGAACAATATCTGGAAATATTTCCTTAAAAAGGCAATATAAGATTTCTAACGAAAAGATTGAAAGATGCTTTAATAGTGACTTGAATATTGATGATGAATATTTACAAGAAATTCTTGCTAACGCTTCTTCAGAAAAAATGACAAATATTGTAAATACTATTCAAAAAGAACAGAATGAAATTATAAGAAATGTAAGTGATAAATATTTGATAGTTCAAGGTATAGCAGGCTCTGGAAAAACAAGTGTAGCATTACATAGAATTGCTTATCTATTATATAAAGAAAAAAATTTAACTTCAAACAATGTATTAATTTTTTCTCCTAATGATGTTTTTTCTAAGTATATATCAAATGTTTTGCCTGAATTAGGTGAAGATAATGTTTTGCAAACGACTTTTAGTGATTTTGCAAGTGCCTATATAAGAGATTTTAAAGAAATAGAGAGTTTTACTCAATTTATAGAAAGATATTATAAAAACAACAATATTTCAAGCGTAGAATATAAAAATACTAAATATAAAATTTCAAATGAGTTTAAAAATTTAATTGATAATTATATTAACAATTATAAGGAAAATATTTCTTTTATAAAACCTATAATAATTAATAACAAGGTTATTAAAATTGCAGATTTAAATAGGCTGTTAAAAACTACGTTTGAAAGAGTTCCATTATCAGAAAGAATAGAAAGGATTTCTGAATATATTTGTGATCAAAATAATATATCTTATAAAAAATATGGAAAGACAATTAAAGAAAAAATTAAAACTATTATTAATTTTGATTTAGATGTTAAAAAGATGTATAAAGATATAATTTCATCAGATCAGTTTAAAAATGCTGCGGGGCTAAAAGAAAATACAGATTTTAAAGTTGGAAAGCAATTAAAATATGATGATTTATTGCCATTAATGTATATTTATTTTGAAATAAATGGTTATCCTAAAAATAATTCTATAAGACATGTAATTATTGATGAAGCACAAGATTATTCTTTATTACAATTCTATATGCTAAAAAAAATATTTTATACAGCATCATTTACAATATTAGGGGATATACATCAAACAATAAATCCATATTATATATACGATAATTTGAATGAAGTTAATTCAATTTTTGAAGGTAAAGGTAAATATATTGAATTGAATAAAACTTATCGTTCTAGTCAAGAAATAATAGAATTTACAAATCAAATTTTAGGTTTAAATAATGCTTGCTCTGTAAGAAAGAATAATGCTATTCCAGTAACTATGCGTAGTGTTCCAAAAGAACAAGCAGTTGATCAAATTATGAAAGATATAGAAATAATGAGAGAAAACGGAATCAAAAGAATTGCAATAATTACTAAAAATAATGCTGAAACAATTGAATTGTATGATAAATTGAAAGACCAACTTGATGATATTAATATAATTCAACAAAATGCAAAAGTGGGTATAGGAAATATGGTGATTTTACCTTCTTATATATCAAAAGGATTAGAATTTGACGGCGTAATTTCGTATACTGAAGAAAATAATGAATATAAAGAAAAGGAAAAATATTTGTTTTATGTTGTCTGTACACGTGCACAGCACAATTTAACTATTTACAATCAAAAAACACTAAAGTTAGAGAGAAGAAAGTAATGCAAAAACAATTATATTGTGGCAGTTCTTGTGTAAAGTATATTTTAGAAAAATATTTGATTAATACAAATAATTTAAAAAGTGATATGATTTGGATATCAGAATTAGCTTTGAGTTTAAAGCAAAATGGTTTGTCTAATGTACATATATATTGTTACAATAGTAAATTATATACTGATTTCACACATGGAAAAGCAGATTTGAGTTTTGATGGTTTTAAGTATTTAAGAGAATTAGAAAATCAAAGTATACAAGTAGTTGAAAAGAATATTTCGATAGATTCTTTTGCAAGTGAAATAGATAGCTGTAAATATTTGATTTTGTGTGTTGAATCAAGTGTTTTTAACGATGATACTTCAATGACTGGAGGACATTATATAATTTTAAAGGGTAGAAATGGCAATGAAATAAATGTTATTAATCCAATCAAAGGAAATTATGAAAAAAAGACATTAAATATAAATTTTTTAATAAAAGCATGTAAAGACTATGGTGCTTGGAGAATTATAATTATGGAGGAAGAAAATGATTAAAATTATAGCATTTGATTTTGTTGGTGTTCTTGTAAATGAAAGAGATATAGAATTGACTGATGTTGAAAACAAATTAGAAAGAATGTTTGGACCAAATCTTAATGATTCTGATTATTTAATTGAAGCAAGAAAAATTATTGAAAAAGATTCAATTATAATGAATACTACTGAAAGTTTAATAGATAAACTGTATAAAGTTAAGGATAGAGATATTTTTAAAAAACTAAAAGAAAAGTATCCAAATGTTAAAATTATTATTGCGACAAATCATTTATCGTTTGTTAGAAATTTTATAGGGGAATCGTTTGATATTGATTGTTTAGATGACTTAATTATTTCCGCTGAAATTCATAGAATTAAACCAAATGTAGATTTTTATAAATATTTATTAGATAAGTATAAAATTAATCCGAAAGAATTATTATTTATTGATGATAATAAGGAAAATATTGATAGTGCAAAAAATATTGGTATATCAACAATAAAAGTAGAAAAGGATACAAATATTATACAAGAGATTGATTTGTTTTTTAATGTATGTGCATAGTTGGAATTATTATAGGAAGTTTATATGTTATCGGAATTGAAAATAGAAACTACGATGATTTAACATTAAAAGTAATAACTATTTTAAATGTGGTTGAAATTACAATTAAAACAAGATACTTTGAGTAAAAGTATCTTTTAAGATGCTATAATAAATGTAAGTATAATTTTGCCTATTACATCTATATGGATGAATAAATTTTATATCAATATTAAATTATATGTACAAATAATGTATTATGTGATACAATATCAGCAGATACAAAGAAGGAGATGGTAAATAATTGCCGACAAAAATTAAAATTTCAAAAGAGATGATTTTAGATGCTGCATTTGAAATTGTAAGAAAAGATAGAATGGAAAAGTTAAGCAATAGAGAATTAGCTACAAAACTTAAATGTTCAATTAGACCAATTTATTATCAATTTGAAAATGTTGAAGAAATGCAAAAAGCATTGTATAAAAAGATAGAAAAATATTTTTATAAATTCTTAATGGAACATATGGATGATGATATTCCCCAGTATAAACAAATTGGAATTAATTATATAAAATTTGCTAAAAAAGAAAAAAAATTATTTCAAACATTATTTATGAGTGAAATAGGATTATCACCTAATGCTTTTATATCTAAAGCTGGAGAAGATTATGAAGAAATAAAAAAGATGATAAAAATAAGTACCAATTTGAATGATGATGATATAAAAGCTTTTCATACAAAAATGTGGATTTTCTGTCATGGGATAGCTTCTTTAGTAGCAAATAATACTATTCGTTTAGAAAATAAGCAAATAGAACAGCTGTTATCATACGAGTTTCAAGCATTAATGCTATTAGAAGAAAATCCAAATAATAAATGGGTATTAAAGGAGGAAAAATAAATGAAAAAAAGATTATATAAAATAGAAGAAGGAAAAAAACTATTTGGCGTCTGTGGTGGAATAGCCGAATATTTTAATTTAGATCCAACAGTAATTAGATTGTTATGGATTTTCTTAATATTATGTGCTGGTACAGGAATTTTAGCTTATTTTGTAGCAGCAATCATTATGCCTAGTAAAAGCGAAATTATATAAAAGAAGGATGTGTAAATATGAATAAAATAAGTAATTTATTATGGGGCTTGGTTTTTATTGTAGTGGGAGTTATTATTGGTTTAAAGGTTTTAAATTTAACAGTTTTTAATATTTATTTTAGTAGGTGTGGTATTTGGTTTAAATGCATTAGGAATAACTGATATAAATATATTCTTTGATGGATGGTGGACTTTATTTATTATTGTTCCATGTTTTATTGGATTATTTAAAGATGAAGACAAGACAGGGAATTTAATAGGACTTATTATTGGAATATGTTTATTACTTGGATGTATAGATATTGTAGAATTCGCTCTAATTTGGAAATTAATGGTTCCAGCAATTTTAGTTATGATAGGAATATCATTTATTTTTAAAGATGCTATAAATAGTAAAGTAAGAAAGGAAATAAAGAAATTAAATAAACCTGAAGCTAAAGAATATTATTCATGTTTTTCAGGGCAAAATATAGATTTTAATAACGAAGAATTTATGGGATGTTCTGTTAGCGCAATATTTGGTGGAGTAAAATGTGATTTAAGAGATGCCATCATTAATAATGATGTAGTAATTAATGCTACTAGTATATTTGGAGGAATTACTATTTACGTGCCAGTTGGTGTAAATATTAAAATTAGTTCTACTTCTATATTTGGTGGAGTATCTGATGAAAGAAAGAATAAAACAAAAGATAGTGAACATACAATCTATGTTAATACAACTTCAATGTTTGGAGGAGCTGAAATTAAATGAGCGGATTGCAAAAGGCAATAAAATATTTAGCGATTGCGTTTGCTATATTTTTAACTTTTAATATTATATCCGGGATTATGTATGGAGTTTCATTTATAGGTAACATATTAGATAATGATAATAGCATTTCAGAAAAATTAAATGATTTAGAAATTAATGATAATACATTACTTTTAGATATTGATATTTCAAGTAGCGATATTATCCTTAAAGAAGGAAAAACATTTAAGGCAAAATTTAACAATAAATACATAAATAGTAAAAAAGATAATAACAAACTATATATTTCTGAAAGAAAACACGACTTTTTCCCTAACGATAAAAGCAAATTAATTATATATATTCCTAGTGATTATGTTTTTGATGGTGTATCAATAAAAACCGGAGCAGGAAAAGTTAATATAGAAAGCTTATCTACAAAGAAATTATCCCTGAATTTAGGGGCAGGTAAAGTCGACATAAATGATTTGAATGTATCAGAGAATACAAAAATTGAAGGTGGAGCTGGAAAAATAAGTATTAATGCAATAAGTATAAATAATCTGGATTTAGAAATGGGAGTAGGTAAATTGTCCTTAACTTCTAAATTAACGGGAAAAAGTAAAATAGATTGTGGTATAGGAGAAATGAATTTATTTCTTGTTGGAACACTAGATGATTATGAAATATCTTTAGATAAAGGTGTAGGGAACGCTACAATTGATGGATATAATATGAAAGATGATAATACCTACGGAACAGGAATTAATAAAATTGATGTTGATGGTGGTATAGGAAATATAAATATTAATTTTGAAAGTTTAAGGAGATAATTATTATGATAGAGATTAAAAATGTTACGAAAAAATATGGTAATAAAACAGCCCTAAAAAATATAAATTTTGATATTAAAGATGGTGAAATATTTGGGTTTATTGGTCATAATGGAGCGGGAAAAACAACGATGATAAAATCACTAGTTGGTATTCTTGATTTTGAAGACGGAGATATTTTTATAAATAATAAATCAATAAAAAAAGATCCAATTAATTGTAAATTAGATATGGCTTATGTACCAGATAACCCAGATCTTTATGAAAACATGACAGCAATAGATTTTATTAATTTTATTTGTGATATGTATGAAACAGACATAGCTGTTAGAAAAGAAAATATTGAAAAATATTCTAAAATGTTTGAAATGGAAAATAAATTGAATGATGATATTTCCTCATTTTCTCATGGTATGAAACAAAAAGTGGCTTTAATAGCTGCACTTTCTCATAATCCTAAGATATTAATTATGGATGAACCTTTTGTTGGATTAGATCCTAAGGCTGTATTTGATATTAAGAGTGTGATGAAAGAGATGACAAAAGAAGGAAAAACAATTTTCTTTTCAACACACATTTTAGATGTTGCTGAAAAATTATGCGATAGAGTAGCTATTATTAAAAATGGTAGTATTATTAAAATAGGTAAAATGAAAGATATTAAAGGAGATTCTTCATTAGAAGAAGTATTTCTTGAATTAGAGGAAAAATAATGAAAACGTTTTTCTTATTAAAAGCTGCTCTTAGTCAAGATATGAGTTTGTTTAAATATAGAGCAAAAAGAAATTCTAGCAAAATTAAAAAAATAATGTTTCCTATTTTTCTATTCATTTTAGTAACATATTCTATTGGAGTATATGCATATATGATAGCAGAAAAGTTAGCTCCATTTAATCTTACATATGTTATGTTAAGTATGTTTATTATCATGGTTACAATGCTTACTTTTATAGGTGGAATTTATAAATCTCAGGGTATCCTATTTGATGCTAAAGATAATGATTTATTATTTTCACTTCCAATTAAAAGAACTCAAATCTTGTTTGTAAGAATATTTAAATTATACTTATTTGAATTTATTTATAATTTAATGTTCATATTACCGGCACTTACTATATATGTATATTTTGTTAAACCTAGTATTAGTTTTTATTTAGTATCAATAATAATGACAATTTTAATTCCAATTATTCCTACTGTTATATCAAGTTTTATTGGTTATTTAATAAAATTATTATCAGCTAAATCTAAAAAGAAAAAATTGGTTCAAACTATATTATCTGGCATAGTTTTTATTGCATTTTTCTATTTGAGTTTTAATATAGAAACATTTATTGCAAATATTGCAGATAAAGCAACAAGTATTAATGATATATTAACTAAAATATATTATCCTCTTGGTTTATATATTAATTTAATAACTAATTTTAAAATACTTGATCTACTTAAATTATTATTAGTAAATATTATACCTTTACTTATCTTCATTATGATAGGATCTATTTATTATTTTAAGATTATATTTAAATCAAAAGAAACAAATGTTTCTAAAAAAGATAAAAAAGGAAGTATTAGATCAAGAAAACCAATTATATCTTTAGCAAGAAAAGAATTAAAAAGGTACTTATCTTCACCAATTTATATGTTTAATACTGGATTTGGTTTATTAATATTAATTACTTTTACAGTTTATATATGTTATAAGGGTAGTAGTGCGCTTAGTATAAATTTTGAAAACTTTAATTTTTCCGATGTGCCTATATCAATTTTTTATTA
>CAMEEZ010000010.1 GCA_945915275.1 uncultured Mycoplasma sp. | reverse complement strand
TTGGTGGTCAAAGATTTGGAGAAATGGAAGTTTGGGCATTATATGCGTATGGTGCTGCTAACGTTCTTCAAGAAATGATGACTATTAAGTCAGATGATGTAGTAGGTCGTGTTAAAGTGTACGAATCACTTGTAAAAGGAACACCAATTCCAAAGAGTGGTATTCCAGAATCATTTAGAGTATTAATTAAAGAATTCCAAGCTTTAGGAAATTATCAAGAATTAAAAGACTTAGAAGAAGAAGATAAAGATTCTTATCTTGCTAATGATGAATTCGAAACAAGTTCATCTCCAGTAGTTAATGAAGAACCAGAACTTCCTAGTGAAGAACTTGATGATATGAATGATGATTATGAAGAAGAATTTGAAGATTTATTAGAAGAAACTGATGAATTTGAAGATATGGAAGGGGATGAGGAATAATGGAAGTAAATCAATTTGAAGGATTGCGTATTGCAATCGCCTCACCTGAGAAAATTCGTTCTTGGTCTTATGGAGAAGTAAAGAAAGCTGAAACAATCAACTATCGTACTTTAAAACCAGAACGTGATGGTTTATATTGTGAAAAAATATTTGGTCCAACTAAGGATTTCGAATGTTCTTGTGGTAAATATAAACGTTTAAGATATAAAAACATTATTTGTGATAGATGTGGAGTAGAAGTAACAAGTTCAAAAGTTCGTCGTGAAAGAATGGGCCATATTGAACTTGCTGCTCCATGCAGCCATATTTGGTTCTTTAAAGGTGTTCCATCTAAAATGGGATTAGTTCTAGATATGTCTCCAAGAGATCTAGAAGAAGTTTTATACTTTGTAAGTTATGTAGTAATTGATCCAGGAAATGTTCCTTTAGAGAAAAAACAAACTTTATCTGATAAAGAATATCGTGCATATTACGAAAAATATGGAAATACATTTAAAGTTGGAATGGGTGCAGAAGCTATTCAAACTTTATTAAGTGAAGTAGATATAGATAAAGAAGTAGAAGAAGTAAGAAAAGAATTAGAAAATGCTACTGGTCAAAAGAAAATTCGTTTAGTAAAACGTTTAGATTGTTTAGTAGCTTTCCAAGAAAGTGGAAACAAACCTGAATGGATGGTACTAAATGTCATTCCAGTAATCCCACCAGATTTAAGACCAATGATTCAATTAGATGGTGGAAGATTCGCAACATCTGATTTAAATGATTTATATCGTCGTATAATAAATCGTAACAATCGTTTGAAGAAACTATTAGAATTAGGCGCTCCTTCAATTATTGTTCAAAATGAAAAACGTATGCTTCAAGAAGCTGTCGATTCATTATTTGATAATGGACGTCGTGGTAGAAGTGTTACTGCTGCTGGAAATAGACCACTTAAATCTTTAGCAAGTATGTTAAAAGGAAAACAAGGTCGTTTCCGTCAAAACTTACTAGGTAAACGTGTCGATTATTCTGGACGTAGTGTTATCGTAGTAGGACCAAATTTAAAGATGTATCAATGTGGTATTCCAAAAGAAATGGCATTAGAGTTATTTAAACCACATGTAATTCATGGATTAGTTGAAAGAGGATTAGCTCATAATATTAAAGGTGCAAAAAAACTTATTGATGCTAGAGATGAAAATGTTTGGGATGTAGTAGAAGATGTAATTATTGAACATCCTGTTATGTTAAACCGTGCTCCAACATTACATAGATTAGGTATTCAAGCATTTGAACCGAAGTTAGTTGGAGGAAAGGCTATTAGATTACATCCATTAGTATGTCCAGCATTTAATGCCGATTTCGATGGAGACCAAATGGCTGTCCATGTACCATTATCTGAAGAAGCAAAAGCGGAAGCTAGATTATTAATGTTAGGTGCAAATAATATCTTAAATCCTAAAGATGGAAAACCAATCGTTACTCCATCACAAGATATGGTGTTAGGAAATTGCTACTTATCAATTGAAAAAGCTGATAGACCTAATGAAGGTAGAGTATTTAAAAATTCTAATGAAGCTTTAATGAGTTATGATAGAAAAGAAATTGATTTACATACTCGTATTGCTTTACCGGTTAGTTCCTTTAAATACAAACTATTTACTGATGAACAAAAAGATAAATATTTAGTTACAACTGTTGGAAAAATTATTTTTAATGAGATTTTGCCAGATACTTTCCCTTATATAAATGAAGGTACTAAAGAAAATATTGAAAATATAACACCAAATAAATACTTCTTAGAAATGGGTACAAATATTCCAGAAGCAATTAAGAAAATGGAATTAGTTCAACCATTTGTTCAAAAAACATTAGAAATGCTAATAGCTCAAGTTTTTAAAAGATATAAAACTACTGAAACATCTATGATGCTAGATAAATTAAAAGATTTAGGATTTAAATATTCTACTATTGCTGGTATTACAGTATCTGCAAGTGATGTTATTAAAAGTAGTGAAAAAGAAAAAATAATTGCTGAAAGTAAAGCAAAAGTTGAAAAAGTAAACAAACAATTCCAAAGAGGTTTAATAACTGAACAAGAAAGATATGCAAGCGTTATTGAAATTTGGACACAAGCTAATGATGAAGTTAAAAAAGAACTTAAAGCATTAAGCGAAGGAAACTTTGATAATCCATTATTCATGATGATGAATTCAGGTGCTCGTGGTAAATTATCAAACTTTACCCAACTTGCTGGTATGCGTGGATTAATGGCAAAGCCAGATGGTTCTACAGTTGAGATTCCTATTACATCATGTTTCATGGAAGGACTTACAGTATCTGAATTCTTCTTATCAACACATGGTTCTCGTAAAGGAGATGCTGATACAGCATTACGTACAGCTGATTCAGGATATTTAACAAGACGTTTAGTTGATGTTGTTCAAGATATTATAGTAAAAGAATATGATTGTGGTTCAATTCAAGGTGTTGAAGTACATGATTTAGTTAATGATAAAGATGGTTCTGTTATAGAATCAGTATATGAACGTATTTTAGGAAGATTTACAGCTCAAAAGATTATTAATCCTGAAACAAAAGAATTAATAATTGATAAAGGTGAAATGATAAACGAAAATACAGTCGCTAAAATCAAAAAAGCTGGAATCAAGACTATGGAAATACGTAGTGTCTTAACTTGTAAGACTGTAAATGGTGTATGTCAAAAATGTTATGGACGTAATTTAGCTACTGGAAACTTAGTTGAAACTGGTGAAGCTGTAGGTATTATGGCAGCTCAATCTATTGGTGAACCAGGTACTCAGTTAACAATGAGAACATTCCATACAGGTGGAGTTGCTAGTGGAGATGACATTACTCAAGGTCTTCCAAGAGTTGAGGAATTATTTGAAGCACGTATTCCAAAGTCAAAAGCTACAATTGCTGAGATTTCTGGAAAAGTTATAAATATTGATGAACAAAATGGTAAATACAAGATAACTGTTGAAAATGAAGCTGGTGTAAGAGAGCATGTTACAAATTACAACATGAAGTTACGTGCTCAAGTTGGTGATGTAGTTCAAGCTGGAGATAAATTAACTGAAGGTTCAATTAGTCCTAAGGAATTACTTGCTGTAACTGACCCATTAACAGCTCAAGAATACATCTTAAAAGAAATTCAAAATGTATATAAATTACAAGGTGTTGACATTTCAGATAAACATATCGAAATTATTGTGAAACGTATGATTAATAAAATAAGAATTGTAGATGCCGGAGATACTGATTTTGTTGAAGGATTAACAATTTCCCTAAGAGAATTTACTGACAGAAATAAACCAGTTATTTTAGCCGGTGGAGTTCCTGCAACAGGTAGACCAATAATGTTAGGTATTACTAAATCTTCATTAGAAACTGATTCATTCTTATCTGCTGCATCATTCCAAGAAACTACAAGAATTTTAACTGATGCTGCAATTAGAGGAAAAGTTGATTACTTAAGAGGATTAAAAGAAAATGTTATTATAGGTAAGTTAATCCCTGCTGGTACTGGCGCAAAACAATATAGTGATATAGAACTTCTTTTAGAAAAAGAATTTATGGAAGAAGCAGATGCTAGTGAATTTCTTGAAGAAAAATTAATGGAAGAATAAAAAGCTATGATAAATAGCTTTTTTAAATTTTAAATAATTAAACTTGTTTGTAATCTTTTAATTATGATACAATATTTATCAAGGAGGAATATTATGATTATTTGTATTACAGGTCCAACTGGAGTAGGTAAAACAAAATTAAGCATAGAATTAGCCAAAAAATTTAATGCTATAATTATAAATGCAGATGCTATGCAAGTTTACAAAGAACTTAATATTGGAACCGCTAAAATCAAAGAAAATGAAAAAGAAAATATTCCTCATTATTTATTTGATATATGTGATATCGAAGATGATTACTCAGTTTTTGATTATCAAAAAGATGCTCGAAGAGTAATAGAAGAAAACAAAGATAAAAATATTATTTTTGTTGGGGGAACAGGTTTATATTTAAAAGCTGCTTTATATGATTATAAATTTAATGAAGAAACAAAAGAAAAAGAGGAATATGAAAATTATTCAAACGAAAAATTGTATCAATTGGCAAATAAAAAAGATATAAATCATGGTATTCATATTAATAATCGGAAAAGATTGATTAGATATCTTAACAAAGAAATAGTTGAAATTCCAAAAGCATTACCATTATATGATGCTTTGTATATTGGATTAACTACATCAAGAGAAAATCTTTACCAAATAATTAATCATAGGGTTGATCAAATGATTGAAGAAGGCCTATTAGATGAAGTCAAAAAATTATATGATAGAAATTTAAGATGTAAATCTATTAATACAGCAATTGGATACAAAGAGTTATATAAATATTTTGATAATGAAATATCATTAGAAGAAGCTATAGAATTGATTAAAAAAAATTCAAGACACTATGCTAAAAGGCAATACACATTTTTTAATAATCAACTTCCTGTAAAATATTTTAACACTAATTATAATAATTTTTCTTTAACCGTAGAAGAAGTAATATCTTATATAAAAAGTGTAAAATAGCAGCGAAAAATTTTATGTAAAGTTTACTATGAAAATGTATACTACACATTGAAGAATAAAAAGGTAATATGATAAAATTAATTTATGTAAGGAGAATTTTTATGGCATTTTTTAAAAATTTTGTTGAGGTATTATCTGCATTAACATTAATTGATTTTATATTTTTTTCATCAATGATGTTGTTAATTATTTTAGTTGTTTCTTTAATATATTTTATAAAGATTAATAGAGAAGAAATACCAGAAGAGAGTGTCATTAAAGAAGAGTTACAACCTATAGACTTAGAAGAATTAAACGTTTATGACGATGAGAATGATGCTATTATAGATTTAGAATCAATTTCAAAAGCGTTAGAAGAAAGAAAAGCTAGCCCTATTGAAATGACTGAATATGAGATTGAACAAGAAGAAAGAGCGATAATTAGTTATGATGAACTTGTTGAAAGAAGTAAAAATCTAGCTTTAAATTATGAAGTCGAAGAAGAGCCGAATCCAGAAGTTAATATTAAGAAAGTTAATTTAGAAAATTTAGTCAATAAAATAGAAGAAGAAAAGCCAACATTAGAAGTGCGTGTAATAAGTTATCAAAAAGAAGAAGCTTTTTTAGAAGCATTAAAAAATCTAAAAGGTCAAATAAGCTAAAAAGGAAAACTTTGTTTTTTCTTTTTTTTATTGTATAATTATTAAAGGTGTTAAGTATGAATCAAAAAAATATTAGAAATTTTTCTATTATAGCCCATATAGATCATGGTAAAAGTACTCTTGCAGATAGAATCTTAGAGATTACTGGTGCTGTAACAGAAAGAGAAATGAAAGAACAATTGTTAGATAGCATGGATTTAGAAAGAGAACGGGGAATTACTATTAAATTAAATGCTGTAAAATTGCAGTATAAATATAATGATGAAGAATATATTTTGAATTTAATAGATACACCAGGTCATGTTGATTTTTCTTATGAAGTAAGCCGAAGTTTAGCTGCTTGTGAAGGTGCAGTCTTAGTTGTAGATGCCGCTCAAGGGATTGAAGCTCAAACTTTAGCAAATCTTTATCTTGCAATGAATAATGATTTAAAAATTATTCCTGTTATTAATAAAATAGATTTACCGAATGCTAATATTCCTAAAGTTAAAGAAGAATTAAAAACAGTCTTAGGGTTTAAAGAAGAAGAAATAATTCTTTGTAGTGGAAAGACAGGCGAAGGTGTTAGAGAACTAATTAATGCAGTAATCGAAAGAGTTGAACCTCCAAAAATTAACAATGAAGCTAAAACTAGAGCTTTAGTATTTGATAGTTATTTTGATCCATATCGTGGAGTAATACTTTTAGTTAAAGTTGTTGATGGTAAAATTAAAGTTAAAGATAAAATTAAAATGATGGAAACTAATTCTTGCTTTGAAGTTGTTGAGTTAGGAGTTAACACTCCAAAAAGTGTTAAAGAAGAAGAATTAATTTGTGGTCAAGTTGGATGGATTTGTGCAAGTATTAAAGATATATCTAAAGTAGCAGTTGGAGATACAATTACTTTAGAAGAAAATCCTGCTGAAGAATCACTAGCTGGTTACCAAAAAATGAAACCTATGGTATATTCAGGAATATTTCCTGTAGAGCCAAATAGATTTGAAGATTTGAAAGAAGCTTTAAATAAATTAAAATTAAATGATTCGGCATTAACTTTTGAACCCGAAACTTCTGATGCATTAGGATTTGGCTTTAGAACTGGTTTCTTAGGATTATTACATATGGAAATAATTATGTCTAGAATTGAAAGAGAATTCGATATAGATATTATTGCTACAAGTCCCAGTGTAATTTATGAAGTTTATCTTACAAGTGGTGAGAAAATACTTATTGATTCTCCTAATAAAATGCCAGATAGAACTTATATTAAAGAAGTGCAAGAACCATATATATACACTAATATAATAGTACCAAGTGAATATATTGGATCAATTATGGAATTATGTCAAAATAAACGAGGTATTTATAAATCATTAGAATATATTGATCAAACAAGAGTTAATATTCATTATGAAATTCCTTTATCAGAAATAGTATATGATTTTTTTGATAAATTGAAAAGTTACACTAAAGGTTATGCATCTTTTGATTATGAGCTATGTGGATATAAGGCAAGTGATTTAGTTAAAATGGACGTTTTATTAAATGGAGAGATAGTTGATGCTTTAAGTGTTATTGTCCATAAAGATTTTGCCTATAATAGAGGACGAGCAATTACTCAGAAATTAAAAAAATTAATACCTCGCCAAATGTTTCAAGTGCCTATTCAAGCTAGCATCGGCAGTAAGGTTATAGCTCGTGAAAATATTAGTGCAATGAGAAAAAATGTTTTAGCTAAATGTTATGGTGGAGATATTACTCGTAAAAGAAAACTGTTAGAAAAACAAAAAGAAGGAAAGAAAAGGATGAAAATGGTAGGAAGTGTTGAAGTACCTCAAGAAGCATTTTTAGCAGTCCTAAGTGAAGAAGAATAATTAATAAAGAAGGTGAAAATATGGCTAGTTCAGCATATATTCATATTCCATTTTGTCGCAAGATTTGTTCTTATTGTGACTTTTGTAAAATGGTTTATGTTAATGATTGGGTTAATGATTATTTAAAAGCATTATATAAAGAAATAAAAGAATATTATGCCGGAGAAACATTAAATACTATTTATATAGGTGGTGGAACTCCTTCAAGTTTAAAGCCTAATCAATTAGAAGTGTTCTTTAAAATAATTAATATATTAAAGCGTAGTAAGGATTGCGAGATTACTTTTGAGTGTAATATTAATGATATATCAGTTCAATTATTAAATATCCTATATAAAAACAAGGTAAATCGTTTAAGTATTGGAATAGAATCATTTAACCAAAAAAAATTAGCTTTTATGGATAGAGAAGCTACTTTTAAAGAATGCAAAGAAAAAATTGAACTATGTCGTAAATATAAATTTAATAATATAAATGTTGATTTAATTTATGCAATTCCAGATGAAACTATTAACGATTTGAAAAAAGATATCAAAACTCTTATAAAATTAAAACCAGATCATATAAGCACTTATAGTTTGATTGTTGAAGATCATACAATAGTAGGATTAAAAAATATAAAAGCGTTTGATGAAGATTTAGAATGTGATATGTATGATTATATTACAGATATTTTAGAAGTTAATGGTTATAAAAAATATGAAATTAGCAATTTTGCTAAAAAAGGAAAACAGAGCAAACATAATTTAGCTTATTGGAATAATGAAGAATACTATGGTTTTGGTTTGGGAGCTAGTGGCTATATTGATAAGATAAGATACGATAATACAAAAAGTTTAACTAAATATCTTGATGGACAATATCGAAAAAATGCAGATATGCTTTCTAAAAAAAGTGAAATGGATAACGAAATCATGTTAGGACTTCGAAAAATTGAGGGGATAAATATAGAAAAATTCAATGAAAAATATCAAACAGACATATATAAAGAATATCCTATTAAAGAATTGATAAAAAAGAAAGATTTAAAATTAAAAAAAGGGTATATTTTTATTAATCCTGATAAATTATATATAATGAATGAAATTTTATTAAAATTAGTTTAAGGGATTGATTTGATGGAATCACTAAATGTATTAAATGGAAGTATAAATCCAAAATATGATAAATATAATGATCTTTATTCAGTTAATATAGGTAGTGATGTAAATTTTCTTGAATTAGATTATCAAAAACAAGAAAACGAGATAATTAATGTATATGGAAATTTAGATTTTGAAGAAGGAATAAACAAAGTAATTTTAGCAATTGAAGAAGGAAATAAAATAAATTATATAACGTTAATGGTAAATAAAGAATTTGATACTTCAGTAAGTAGTATTGACAATAATTATGTAGAAATGACCCTAAATAATAAAGACTATATTCCTAAGTATGCACCTAACTTGATTGCGTTATCTTGTTTATCAATTATTTTATTAATTTTTTGTTTATTTTATTTAAGAAAAAGAAATAATTAAAAATCATCTGCTTATAATTAAGTGGGTGATTTATTTTGCAATTTATAGCTCATCGTGGAGTTTGGAATAAAAAAGAAGAACAAAATACATTAATGTCTTTCTTATTAGCGATTAAAGATGATCAATTTATTGGCTTTGAGTTAGATGTAAGAATGAGTAAAGAAAAAGATTTTTTTGTTTATCATGATTATTTATATAAAGGAAATCCATTTAAGACTTACAAAACAGAATTTTTAAAAAAAGAAAAAATACCCACTTTAGAAAGTGTTTTAAAATTGAATCATAATAAAATTGTTTTAATCGAAATAAAAGACTATGATTTAGATATAGAAAAATTTATAAGATTATTAGACAAATATATGAACAAAAAAATATATATAATGAGTTTTAATGATAAAGTGATAAAAAAAATAGGCGAAAAAACTAAAAGGTATAAATTAGGAATCTTGGATTATATTTTGAATTTTAAAGAAGAATTTAAAATTGATTTTATTTGTCTCTTAAATTCAACAATAACAAATAAAATTATTAATAAAAATAATTCTAAGAATATTGAAACATTTTCTTATGGAGTTTTTACTAAAGATAGTATGAGAATAAAAAATATTAAGTATATAGTAGATAGTAAAACAATCAAATAAGTATTATAATTTTTATTTCTTTAACTTGAATTGTATTGGGACATTTATTATAATAAATCTTAGGAATGGTTAGAATGAAATTAAAAAGATATTTAGTAAGAGATAAAAATAATAACCCTGTAGCATTAGTTTGTGTTTATCATTTTATTAAATTTAATAAATTATCTAAGTTTAAACCCAATTTTATTAATATGCTAAAAAAAGAACAATTTGATAATCTGGATAGATTAATAGATGATACTTTGGAAAGATTAGAGCAACTTATACGTTGTTCAGAAAATAGTATTGAAAAAATAAAATTTCAAAATAAATTTAGTGGATTACAAGATTTAAAAAGGAAAATATATGGAGCCAAAAAAGAATATCTTGAAAATCCCTCTAACCAAATAAAATATAATAAATTAATAAACTTATACAATTCAAGTAAGAATTTTTTATAGGAGCAATAATGGATTACATCAAAGGTAAAATCAGAAAAATAATTTATCAAAATGATAATGGCTACTCAGTAGCTCTTTTTCGAATTAAAGAAACAACTGATGAAGAATTAAAAGACTTAACCAATAAAACAATAACTATCACAGGTGTTTTGTTAGATCCTAATATGGAAGAAACTTTTATTTTATATGGAGAATATATTAATAATGAACGTTTTGGATATCAATATGTATTTAAATCATATGAGAAGGTTAAACCAACAGATGAAAGTGCTGTTATTGAATATTTAAGTAGTTCTTTAATCAAAGGTTGTGGTGAAAAAACCGCTATAAAAATAGTTGAAGTATTAGGAAAAAATGCAATTGAACTTATCAAGAATGATCCTGAATGTTTGAAAAAGATTAAAGGCCTTTCAGTAGATAAAGCTGAAAAAATATATAATAGTATTATGGCTAATCAGAGTGTTGATGATATAATTATAAAATTAAAATCGTTAGGATTTTCAATGAATGAAGCATCTAAAATATATAATAAAAATAAAGAAAATACATTATACATAGTTGAAAATAATATTTATCTTTTGAAAGAATTAATTGATTTTAATAAATTAGATAATATTTATTTAAGTAATCATGCATTAGATGATGAAGTAAGAATAGAAGCATGTATATTAGAGGCAATGCAAAGATTAAGCTTTTCAAATGGAGATGTTTATTATTTTAAAGATGAGATTCTAAAGAGTCTTTATAAGGAATTTAAAATTTTGGATGATGAAAAAGTAAATCAAATTTTAGATAAACTTATATATGATAGAATGATTATTAAAGAAGAAGAGAGATATTATTTAAAAGAGTATTATGATATGGAAGAAGAAATTGCTTATAATCTTCGTACTATTAGTGATATTCCGATAAAAGATAGTTTTGATTTAGATGACGAAATATCTAATATCGAATATAGTATGAATTTTAAATATAATGAAGAACAAAAAAATGCTATAAGAAACTCTTTAAATAATAGAATTACTATTATAAGTGGTGGTCCAGGAACTGGTAAGACTACTATAATAAATGCTATTGTTAAATTATATACTAAATTACATCATTTAAATCCATTGGATGTTTATCAAACAATTGCTCTTATTGCTCCAACTGGTAGAGCAAGTAGAAAAATGAGCTTATCTACAAGTTTACCAGCTATGACTATTCATAGATATTTAAAATGGAACAAGGATACAAATAATTTTGCCATAAATGAATATAATAAAAATTATCATCGTTTAATTATTGTCGATGAGGTAAGTATGATAGATATTGCTCTTTTCAACGCCTTATTAAAAGGAATAAGCAGCAATATCCAACTGATTTTAGTCGGAGACTCATTTCAACTTCCAAGTGTAGGTCCAGGATTAATTTTAAATGATTTGATTGAAAGTGATATGTTTAATTTTTGTCCATTAAAACAAATTTATCGACAAAGTAAAGATTCTTATATTCCATATTTAGCAAGAGATATCAAAGAAAAAGAAATAACGGAAGAAATATTAACTAAAAAAGATGACTACAATTTCCTTAATACTTCGGAACATAATATTAAGAGTGCGATTTCTAAAATTTGTCAGATGAGTATCGAAAAAGGTTTAAAAGAAGATGATATTCAAATTCTTGCTCCTTTATATAAAACCGAAAATGGAATTGATAATTTAAATATTGTTTTACAAGAAATATTTAATCCTCAAGATAAGAGTAAAAAAGAAATAAAAATAGGAGATGTTATTTATCGCGAAAAAGATAAAGTTCTCCAATTGGTTAATAATCCAGATTTAAATGTATATAATGGTGATATTGGATATATTGAAACAATAAAAAAAGAATTGATACCTAAAAAAAGGGATATTATAATAATTAATTTTGAGGGTACTAGAGTAGTGTATAAAAAAGAAGATTTGTTTAATATTAAACATGCTTATGCTATTACAATTCATAAAAGTCAAGGAAGCGAATTTCCTCATGTAATAATGCCTGTTTGCAAAGGTTATTCAAAAATGCTTTACAATAAACTTATTTATACAGGAGTAAGTAGAGCAAAAAAAAGTCTGGTAATAATTGGAGATATTAATTCTTTAAAAAATGCTATTTTTAATGATTATAGTAATAATAGAAAAACTACATTAAAAGATAAAATTGTGTATAAATTCGGTATTTAAGTTAATAATAATACTGAGGTGGAAAAATGAAAAAATTTGGATTTGTTACAGGAATGTTGACTGCCGGAGCAATTGGACTAACAGCTTATATGTTAACAAATAAGGGAACAAGTAAAAAAGCAAATCAAGTATTAAATGATATGCTAACTGAAACCGATAAAATGATAAAAAATAAATATAATAATACAAAAATGAAACATAATTAGACAAAATAATTATGTTTTTTTAATTATACTTATTTTGGTGAATAAGATGAGAAAATTTTTTGTGTTTAGAATAAATAAAGAAATGTCAATTTTAGCTAAGAAAAATCCTTATAATTTATATCGTTCTTTAGAACAAATATATAAAATGAATAAAGAAGAACTATATGTTGGAAGCAATATTTATGAGCAAATAATAAAACTTATAAATATTAAAAATTTAAATGATGAAATATTTTCGGCATATCAGCATAATGATTATTATAAAAAAGTAAATAATAAACACTTTTTTTATAATAAATATCGTCCCGAAAATACAATACTAACTATAAATAATACTTATTTAGTAATTGAAAGCGATGCAATATTTCCTATTTTTTTTAAATTCCTGAGTAAAAAAAGAGATTATTTAGCGTGTGATTTTGAAAATAAGGACTATTTTTGGTTAGATGAACTTATATTATGTAAGTAAATTGCCTTGAGTATTTTTAATTTATTTAGTAAAATTATAAAGAGGAGTGATATAAATGTTAGGGCAAATAATAGCATTACTTGTTGGTTTAGTTATTGGTTTAATCGTTGGTTTCTTATTGTCAAGATTCTTAATGAAAAAATATATGAAAAAAAATCCTCCGATTAACGAAAAGATGATTGAAACAATGATGACAAGTATGGGAAGAAAACCAAGTCAAAAACAAATAAATCAAGTTATGAAACAAATGACTAGGTATATGTAAAGAACTTCTTAAAAGAAGTTTTTTTATTGCACTTTAATTTTATTTATGATATTCTTTAAGAGTAGAATAAGAGGGATAAATTATGATGGACTTTCTAGAAAATCTATTTAATTATGAATATTTTGGTCCTATTTTGTTTGCTGTAATTGCAATTTTAATTGTTTTATTTTTTATTATTCTTTTCTTTGGAAAGAAAGATGAAAAGGAAAGAATTTTAGAAGAAACACGTAAATTAGAATTAGCAAATCTTAATGCTTTTAAAGAACAAGAAGAAGAGCCAACAAAAATAGAGATTCCAAAAGAAGAATTAAAATCATTTGACGAAATTAATGAAAATGAAAAGCAATTTGAAGAAGTGCAGAGTCCTATCGAAATAGAAGAAAAAAAATTAGAAGAAACGGTGGAATTAGACACTCCAGTTTTAACACCAACTACTGAGATACCATTAGTTATTAATTCAGATGAAAAAACTAAAGAAGATAATATGATTAATGATATTCCTAGTGTACCTGAATTTAAAATTGAACCAAGTATTCCAACAGATATTCCAAAATATGACTTTGAAGAATTAGCAAAATCAATTTCTAAAGAATTAGATGAAATTGAAAGAATTAATATTCTTAATAAAGAAGAAATTAAAGAGGAAGCTAAAGAAGATGATATATTACCAGAAATTAAAATTCAAGAATCACAAGTTGAAGTAACACCGATCAAGGAAATCAAAAAGTTCAAACCTTCACCTGTATTTAGTTCTGTTTTTGTTAATCAAAAAGAAAATATTGTGGGAGAAGATATGCCTAAGAGCCAAGCTGTTGAAGAAGAAAAAAAAGAAGAACTTCAACAAATTGAGACTCCAGCATCACAAGAAATTTCCAAAGATTTTGAAAACAATGAAAAAGGAATAGATTTTTCAGTTTTAAAATCTAATTTAAATCAAAATATTGTGAAGCCAAAAATAGATCTTCCCAAAACAATAGAACTACCTAAAAAAGCAAATGAGAATAAAATAGAAACTAATGTGCCAAATTTTGATGATATTCAGGGTGAATCATATAATTTGCATAGATAAAAAAATCAAGAATGTTCATTTCTTGATTTTTTTTACTATTTTATAAGCTTTCAAAGCTAGCTTGTATAAATTATAATCTAAACTATTTATAATATAATCAAATTCTCCAATTAATTCTACAATATCAGGGTTAAATCCTTTTTTTATTTCATAAATACTATAGTATTTTGAGTTAGGATCTAAATCTCCACTAATTCCATAAAAATTAACATATTTTAAATTCTTTTTTAATGAATATTTTATATGTTCATCATAGTATGAATATTTTGGATAAAAACTCTTATATTCTGGATTAGTACCACTCATAAATGTAATTCCCTCATCTTTTGTAAATACGCTCATTAAAGCTCCAATATTAATTCTTTTTTTATCCTTATATTTTTCTTTATCTCTTTTTAAAATATCTTTATACTTAATTAAATCCTTTTCCAAGGTTTCTTTTTCTTTTTTTAATTTATCTCCCACGTTATATTTCTCAAATTTAACTTTTAATTCGTTTAAATCGTTTTCAATATCTTTAATTCTTTCTTTTAAAAAATTTAAATATTCTTTGATGTCTAAATATGTTATATAGAATATAACTTCCTCTTTAAATAATTCTTTCATATATTCATAATACCATTTAGGTCTTACAATAAAATTGTTTTTATCTCCCGCCATATTAAGAAGTTTCATAAATTCATCGATATCATTGCTTCTTAATATTTCAGTTTTAACTCCCATTTTTTCTGCTTTTTGAATGTTTTTTCTTGTGCTTTTTTGAAAAGAATCTAAAGTCTTTTCATATGTATCAGAAAGAGTAAAGCGACATAGATTTCTTGGTTGAAGAGTTTCAAAATCTTTCGTAAACCCTAAATGTTTGAAACCACAATTTTTATAATTATTAAATTCTTCTTCATGTAATTCAATAATTTCATTTTTATTATTTCTAACTTTATAAATAACATTTGGATCTATTTTTAACATAAATCCTTTGTTTTCTTTAATATATTTAACTATTTCTTGAGTAAAATTATTTAATACCTGATAATTTTTGCTATCAATTAAGAATCCTCTGGGAGCATAAAACAGTCCTTTTTTTATAGGTGTTTTTTTCTCTAATAGTAAAGTAGCACAGATTATTTTATTATTATCTTTGAAACCTACTAAATGATATTTCCAACCAGTTTTATTTTTTAATTTGCCCCAACTTGATAATTGATAAATTGAAATATTATCATGATTACGAGCAAATTTATCATATTCATTTTCTGTTAAAATCTCTAATTTCATTATCTTTTTATCTTTCTATATATTTTTAATAAAATGGGTAATAATTTATATAATAGTTTGTTATTAACTAAATCAAATTCTCCAATAAATTCAATATATTCATCGCCAAATTTTCTTTTGAAATCATGAAGTTTAGCTAAATTCTTGTATTTTGTCTTAGGATCACCGACAGTTCCAAATAAATCATAGAATTCATATTTATTATTCAATGCATCTATTATTGAATCGTAATAACACCGAGATACTGCAAAAGTAAAGTTTCCTAAATCGTTATTTCCAATATACAAAGACCAAGCTCTCTTTTTGGTATAAACACAAATTAAAGAACATACAAGAATTTTATCTTCATTTAATGCTTCAAAAACATCTTGTTCTTTTTTTATTCTTTCAATTTGATTATTGATATCTGCAGTATGTTTTTTATCTGTTTCCAATTTTTGTTTTAATATTTTTAAATCATTATTTAATCTTTCCGTTATTTTTTTAGGATAAATATAAGCATTAAAATATTTTACATTTTTATATTTGTTGAATTGTTTAGTAAATTCCTTATAATATTCTTTACTATAAGATGAAAATCCATCTTTTTCACTATTAAATTGAATTAAGTTATAAAATTCATCAACACATTCTTCATTAGTAATTTCTAAATCATAATTATAACTTCTTTTTACAGATTTCATAAAAGACTTATTAAATAATTTATCTAGATCTTGGGAAGTTTTTCCTTTTAAATTAATTCTAAAAGTATATCTTGGTTGATTTCCTTCATATAATTTATTGAATCCTTTATGTTGGTAACCCAAATTAATAAGATTATTATAAATTGAATAGTTATTTTCGCCATCTATTTTTTGGGCATTTTCATCAATAGTTTGATATTTAATATCAGGATCAATTTTAATATAAATTATTTTATTTTTTTTCATGTAGTTTTTTAGTTCCAATGTAAATCTTTTTAAAAGTTTATTATCATTAAAATCAATTACAAAGCCTCTTGGAGAATAAATATATTTATATCCAAAAGGTAATAATTTTTCTAAGAATAAAGCAGCACATAGTAATTTTCCTTTATTATCTTTTAAACCAACATATCTGGGTGTAGTTTTTTTCCCGACAATTGCAAATTGTCCCCAAGAATATGATTGTAAGAAATGAGCTTTATCATGATTTTCTTCAAATTCTACATATTCTTTTTCATCGATATTATCTACAAATTTCATAAGTTTCACCATTAATTATTTTATCATACATCTATATTTTTGACAATTAACCTAAAAGTATTCTTCATTTAAACTTTATAGTACAGTTTTAAGAAATAAACAAAAACATATAATTACATAGGTGATTATATGTTTTTTAATGACATTCATACAAGGATTAGGTATGTTTTTTTAGTAATAATATGTTTGCTAATAATAGTAATATTTAAAGTTTTTTATATTCAAGTATTTCAGTATGATAAGTTAAAAAACTTGGCAGAAAGTTTATGGAGTAGAGAGCTTCCTATTGGAGCAGATAGAGGAATTATTACTGATCGTAATGGAAAAGAATTAGCTAGTAATATTACTACGACTAGTTTAGTTTTAGTTCCAAGACAAATAGTTGATAAAGAAAAAGTTGCAGAAGATTTATCTCAAATACTTGGAGTAACAAAAGAAGAAATGTTAACTCATGTAAATAAAAAAACAAGTATTGAAAGAGTTCATCCGGAAGGAAGACAACTTAGTTATGATATAGCTGAAAAAATAGATAATCTTAATTATGATGGGGTTTATTTAGTAAAAGAAAGCAAAAGATATTATCCATATGGAAATACATTATCTCATGTTTTAGGCTATGTTGGAATAGATAATCAAGGACTATCAGGATTAGAATTATATTATGATGAGTATTTAACTGGGGAAAATGGGGCTATAAAATATTTTTCAGATGGGCAAGGTAATCGGTTAGATTTAACTGAAGTTTATGAAGCACCAACTTCAGGGATTACTATCCAAACTACGATAGATTTAGATATACAACTTGCTGTTGAAAATGAACTTGATAATGTAATGAGTAAATATAAAGCAGAACACGCTATGGCTATTGTAATGAATCCTAAATCTGGAGAAATATATGCCATGGCTAGTCGTCCGGATTTTGATAGTAATTATTATAAAAATTATAGTACAGAAGTTATTAATCGTAATTTACCAATATGGATGACATATGAACCTGGTAGTACATTTAAAATAATAACTTTAGCAGCCTCACTTGAAGAAAAGAAAATAGATTTGTTTAAAGATAGTTTCCATGATACAGGAGCCATTACAGTCGAAGGTGCAACTTTACATTGTTGGAAGCATGGAGGTCATGGTACGCAAACATTTTTAAATGTTGTAGAAAACTCCTGTAATCCAGGTTTTGTAGTAATGGGCCAAAAATTGGGAAAAGAAACTCTAATGAAATATATTAATAATTTTGGATTTGGAAAAAAAACAAATATTGATTTAAATGGAGAGTCTTCAGGAATTATGTTTAAATTAGACAAAATGGGACCAGTAGAGTTAGCTACAACTTCTTTTGGGCAAGGAATTAGTGTTACTCCGTTACAACAAATTACAGGGGTTTCTGCTGCTATAAATGGCGGAACACTATATAAACCATATATTGTAAAAAGTATGATTGAAGATGAAACAAATACTGTCATAAAAACTTTTGATAAAGAAAAGGTACGAAATGTTATTAGTGAAGAAGCCAGTAAGTTAGTAAGATACGCTTTAGAAAGTGTTGTAGCTAATGGAACTGGAAGAAATGCATATATTGAGAATTACCGAGTTGGAGGAAAAACAGGTACTGCCCAGAAAGTTAATAATGGGGTATATATGGTAGGTAATTATATCTTATCATTTATTGGCTTTTTACCAGCTGATGATCCTGAAGTAATTGTTTATGTTGCCGTAGATAATCCAAAGAATGTTACACAATATGGAGGAACAGTTTCGGCACCTATAGCCAAGAATATTTTACAATCAACAATAGATATTCTAAATATTGAAGAAAGACTCGATGGCATGCCTAAAGAATATACTTGGTTAGATAAAAAATATATGACTATTCCTAATGTTGTAGGAATGAACATAGATGAGGCAAAAAAAAGTTTAAAAGGATTTAATTTAGAATATTCTGGTTCTGGAGAAAAAGTGATTTATCAAAGTCCAGAAGCAGGATATTATATTGAAGAAGGAGCAACTATTAAATTGATGCTAGGAAATTAATATTTGTAAATTGTTGTAAAATTTTGGCTATAAAAATATATTTATTTATAAAATATTGTATAATTGTAAAAGAAGAGGTGTAATATGTTAATTTTAGCAAAAGCTGCAATGGCTATGATGTTAGGCTTTGTAATATCAATTGTGTGTGGTTTGGTTTTAATACCACTATTAAAAAGAATGCATATTGGTCAAAATGTTAGTAAAACTATTCATGAAAGACATCTTAAAAAAAATGGTACACCAACAATGGGTGGATTAATATTTATCATACCAGTCATAATATCATTAATTTTGTTGTTTATAAATGAAAGTATCTCCATAAGTTCAAATTTAATTATTTTGTTATTTGTATTTATTTCTTATGCTGGATTAGGATTTTTAGATGATTTCTTAAAAGTAAAATATAAAAATAATGCTGGACTTAGCATGCCAATAAAATTTTTGATCCAAATGGTAATAGCTTTAATATTCTTCTATGTATTTATGAAGAATGGTGGAGATTCTACTCTTACGTTATCTGCCTTAGGCATAGAAATGCCATTAGGTTGGACATTTGGTATTTTCATATTATTAGTATTAGTTGGAACAAGCAATGCTGTTAATATAACAGATGGATTGGATGGCTTAGCGGGTGGTCTTTCAGCTATTGCCTTTTTAGCTTTTGGAATTATTTCCTGGAATACAGGATGGATGGAAGGATACCAAGAAGTTGCAATATTTTGCTTTATACTAGTCGGATCTTTGCTTGGATTTTTAGCTTTTAATACTCACCCAGCGAAAGTATTCATGGGCGATTTAGGATCACTTTCGTTAGGTGCTGCGTTAGCAACAATTTCAATTTTAACACGTCATGAATTTTCTTTGGTGTTAATAGGTGGAGTATTTGTTTTAGAAACATTAAGTAGTTTAATTCAATTAATTGCAATTTTGAAATTCAAAAAGAGAGTATTTAAAAAAGCCCCACTTCATCATCACTTTGAAGAGTGTGGTTGGAAAGAAAATGATATTGTTAAACTATTTTGGACAGCTGGTTTACTACTTGCTATGGCCGCAATAACATATGGTGTTTGGTTATAAGAATTAGTGAATTCTAATTCTTTTTTTCTTTATATAAAAGCTTAAATAATACTTGTATAGAAGAGTAATATAAGATATATATAATAAGTAATCAAAATATTCACAAATCTTAAATAATTACTTTTTAGAATTTTCAAAAGCACTTAAAATAATTCCTATGGAAGCCATTGATACTAAAAGACTACTTCCCCCATATGATAAAAATGGTAGAGTTACACCTGTAACCGGGATAAGACCAACAACAACCATCAGGTTAAGTAAAGCTTGAATAATTAAACCAAAAGACAAACCAAAAGATAAATATTTTGCAAACAAGTCAGATTGTCTTAGGGAAATTTTTAGACATTGATAAAAGATAAAGCAAAAAAATACAGTAACAATTAAAACACCTAAAAATCCAAACTCTTCACTTATAATTGAGAAAATGAAGTCAGTTTGAGGTTCAGGTAAATAAAAATTTTTTTGCCTTGAATTTAGAAAGCCTTGACCTAATAGACCACCAGGACCAATTGCGTATAAAGATTGAATAATTTGATAACCACTGCCTAAAGGATCACTCCAAGGATTTAAAAAAGATATTATTCTAGCCATTCTATATGGAGCAGCAATTATTAGTCCCACAATTCCAAGTAGTCCTAATAAACCACATTTTAAAAAAAATGATAATTTCACTCCTGAAACAAAAATAATTGCAATTAAGGTTAATACTATTACCATTCCGGTTCCAAAATCTGGTTCTAAAATTATTAATCCAAAAAATAGTAAAACAATTCCCAAAATTGGCAGTACACCTTTTATAATATATTTTAAGTCTCTTTGATTTTTTGCTAAATATTTAGCTACATAGATAATTAGTCCGATTTTGGCAAATTCACTAGGCTGAATACCAAAAGAACCAATTCCAAACCAACTACGGCTTCCATTTCTTATAGTCCCAATTCCTGGTATTAAAACTAAAACTAAAAGAATAAAACAACCAATCATTATAATATTTGCATATTTATAATAGACTTTATAATCAATTTTTTGAAGAATAAACATTAAAAATATCCCTATTATAAAAAATAATCCTTGTGCTTTTACAAATTTAAACGAATCATTAAATTTATATTCTGCCCAAACAGAACTAGCTGAATAAATCATTAAAAGACCAAACGATGCTAATAATATAACAGCAATAATTAATAACCAATTTCTTTTATTTTTCATTATAATCGCCTAATAAAATTTATTTTAAAATTCGAAAAAAATTCTTGATTTTTATTTACATTTAAATCAATAATTAATAAGATTAAATTTATAATTTTTTTAAAATATGGTATACTACTATTAGGAGAGAGTAGTAATGAAAAAAGCAGTAAATTGGTTAGTGTCTATTTTAGTTATCACATGCTCATTATTAGGTTCTTTATTTTTATTTAAAGGAGCTTCTTTATTAAACAAAGTAGAGATTGAAGATAATGAGAATATTAAAAATAATAATAAAATTGATATTGAAAAAGTTTTATCAAATTATCGTAAAGAAAATGTGATATTTAGTGAGTATGAAAATAGTGATTTTGTTGCTTTAATAACTATAAATGAAGATTTACGTCATGAAACAATAATTATTGATAATAAGTCCGGAGAAAAAATTCATTTTGAAGATTTAATTAAAGAAGATAAAGTAGATGAATTTTGGGATAAAGTTTATGAGTTGCTAGATTTAAAATATCCTAAATTTGTTATTGATGGTTTAAAAACTAGTAAAGGAAATATTTATTATGAAATAAAACAAAGTGAAATGATTATTTACTTTGAATATTTTAGTTTTGAAGTAAGTTTACCTGAAACTATTAGTATTAAAGTTAATTATAACGAAGTAAAAGACTATCTTAATTTTACTTATAAATTAGATAATGAATATTTAAATGAAAGTGCATATGATTATAATAAAAATAAAAAAGCTGTAGCGTTTAGCTTTGATGATGGCCCAAATCCAAAATATACAAATAAACTTGTTGATATATTAAAAGAGAATAAAGCTAAAGCAACTTTTTTCATGTTAGGAAAACAAATGAACAATTATAAAAGTAATGTATTATATGTTTATGAAAATGGACTAGAAATAGGATCTCATACTTATGGACATATTAATATGAAAAAAAATACAATTAAGAAAATTGAAGAAGAACTTTTTAATACTAATCAAATATACAATAGTATTACAAATAGTAATATAAAATTAATAAGACCACCATATGGGTCTTATAATAGTGAAATTTTAAATAATATTAATTATCCTTTTATTTTATGGAATATCGATACAAATGACTGGAGATATCATGATAAAGATTATATTGTAAATCACATTTTAAGCCATGTAACAGATGGAAGTATTATTTTAATGCATGATTCTTATAGTACAACTATTGAAGCAGTAAAAGAAGTTTTACCAAAATTATATGCGATGGGTTATCAGGTTGTAACAGTTTCAGATCTAGCAGCTTTAAAAGGAAAGGTTATCCAAAATAATGAAGTATACTCATATTTTAAATAATAGCAAATTCTATTTCTTCTGTTTCAGATATTTCTACAATTAAATAGATAAGTCCTCCAATTAAAAAGAGTAGAGAAGCAAATAATTGGGCTTGTGTTAGATGAAACCTTTTCATAGTTTGTCTAACAATTTTTAGCTTTCCATATATAACAATAAGAAAATATAAATATATAAAAAAAGCAATAGTAAAAATACAAATGTTTATGGTTTTAAACTTCTTGTAAGCTTCGCTATCATTTGTTAAATCATATTGCTTTTCAAAATAATTTGATACTATCGCAGATATTGATATAAATATATATGTTGTCCAAATAAAATCTTCATTTTTTAATAATCTTAATTTTTCATTAATGTCATTCATACTTCAATGTATGTTATTTTTGATGTTTTTTTAACCAAAATGACGAAATAATAAAAATTAAAGAAATTATAAATAAACAAACTGCCATAACAATCATCCATGTGATTTTATCTTTAAAAAAGTATTCATAAACCAAATAGATACTATAGATAATTCCTAATACTCCGTATATTTTAAGCCTTTTTAATCTTTTTTCTAATTCTTTATTTTTCATTATACACCTCATGTATATAATATCATAATTTTTGTTTTAATAAAACTATTATGATATAATAAGTATAGGTGTTTATATGGAAAAAAAGAAATTGGATATATATAAAATAATTTGGTTGTTTGTATTGGGTTGTTTATTTGGCTATGTTTTAGAAACTGTTTTTTATGTAATCAAATATGGCTATTTTGTAAATAAACAAGGGCTAATTATTGGACCATTCAAGCCTATTTATGGAACTGGAATGGTTTTAGTATCATTATTTTTTTCAAAATTAGATATTAATGATAAATGGAAGATATTTTTATTAGGAACTATTTTAGGGACGATTTTTGAATATTTATGCAGTTATTTATTAGAAGTTATATGGGGCTTTTATATATGGGATTATTCATCATTTGATTATAATATTAATGGAAGAATATATTTGCCATACTGTTTAGTATGGGGATTAATTAGTGTAGGGTGGTATAGTTATTTATATCCTTTATTCTTAAAATTATATTATAAATTAAATTTAAATAAACTTAAAATAATTACAATATTAATTGGAGTATTTATGTTGATTGATATTTCTTTAACTTTTTTAGTATATTTTAGAATTAAAGATAGTGATAATAATTGTAAAATCTATCAAATTGTAGATAAGATTTTTCCGGAAGAAGAAGTAAAAAGCAAGTTTTCTAAAGTGCGTAAAATAGAAAAATAGTGTACAAAAATTAATCATCAAAGTAGTGTTGTTGGTACTAAGATTGAAATTACAATTAAAAAAAGTCAGAAAACTAGTTTTCTGGCTTTTTAAGTGTTCTAGAAAAATCTCTATTGGAAACAATTCTTTCAATAATTTGATTTATTTCAGGAATCTTATTTTCAATTTCTTTAGCTAATTTAATTTGATTTTGAGCTCGTTCTAAATTCAATTTTGGTCTACTGTAATCAATTTTAAAATACACATCACCATTTATATAATCTGTTAAAAATCTCATAGCAAGTTCTAAAGTTATAATTTTTATAGCATTTGGTATGTTTTTTATTTCTTCATCAGTTAATTCGTCTTTCATTATGCTTAAATACCCTTCTAGAAACGCTTCAACTAAATTCATATCTATCGTTACTTTAGAAAGATCAGTTTCATCTTCAAAAGATGTTGCAGAACCACTACGAATAGCATCTGCGATATCATATAAAACACTACCAGGCATGATTGTATCTAAATCTATTACGCATCTAAATTCTTGAGTATCATTATCAAAGAGTACATTATTAATTTTAGTATCATTATGTACAACTCTTACAGGAACTTTACCTTCTTCCATTAGTTTTGTAATAAGAGAATAATCTTCGCGATAGCTTAATAAATCAACAATTTCATTATGGCATGTTTGAACTCGTTCAACAGGATTATTTCTTATTGATGCTAAAAATGCTAAGTATCTTTTCCAAGTATCATGAAAGTTTGGAATAGTTTCATATAAAAAATCCATAGGAAATTCTGCTAAATCTTTATGAAATTTTGCAAAACCAATCCCGGCTTTTCTTAATACATCTGGATCTTTAGAAACGTCATAAGAAATGGAATTTTCGACAAAATTATACATTCTCCAATATTTGTTTTTTCTATCCTTATAAATATTATTTTTAACATTGTTATTTAAGCATTTTCTTTTTATTGGTCTAAGGGTTTCTTGTTCAGGATTAATTTTCTCTATATGTTCAGTTACATTTTCAATATTTTCCATTACCTTATATGGTTCTTCAAAAACATTTGTATTTATTTCTTGTAAGATATATTTTTTTTCTTTTCCCTCTATAGTTTCGCATGTAATAACAAAAGTATTATTAATATTACCAGTTGAACTTGGATAAGTAACAGATTTTACTATACCTTCAACTTGAAATTGCTTGACTATATTTTCTAAACTTTCAAATTCTTTACTCTTCATAGTTACTTCCTTTCGTTCAGTTATTTTAAAGCAAAATAGCAAAAAAAACAACATAAAATGCAATATATAGTATTTTTTTATTAGAAATTTCAAATTTATACTTCCATAATTTCAAATTTATGATATAATTAAATAGTTTTGATGGACTGTTAGCTCAGCTGGTAGAGCAACTGACTCTTAATCAGTGGGTCTAGGGTTCGATTCCCTAACAGTCCACCAAATTTTAATTTTTTATAAAAAATACTTGCAAAAGATAACAAAATATATTATCATGAAATAGGTTTTATGAAATGGGCTTGTAGCTCAGCTGGTTAGAGCGCACGCCTGATAAGCGTGAGGTCGGAGGTTCGAGTCCCCCCAGGCCCACCATACAACACCAAGAAACCTGACAATTAAAGAGATATATTTCTGGTCAAGCGACCAAGGGCATAGGGTGAATGCCTTGGCACTGAGAGCCGAAGAAGGACGTGATAAGCTGCGAAAAGTCACGGGGAGGAGCAAATATCCTAAGATCCGTGAATATCCGAATGGGGAAACCTACTTGAGCAAACCTCAAGTATCTTATAGTGAATAAATAGCTATAAGAGGGGAGAGCAGGTGAACTGAAACATCTAAGTAGCCTGACGAAAAGAAAGAAAAGATCGATTTTCAAAGTAGCGGCGAGCGAAATGGAAAGAGCCCAAGTTAAGTTAAGGAGAAAGAAGGATAGTAGAATAGTCTGGGAAGGCTAACCGAAGAAAGTGAAAGTCTTGTAAACGAAATCTGGATTAATCTGACTTAGAAGGAGTAGCATGGGACACGAGAAATCCTGTGTGAATAAAGGGGGACCACCCCCTAAGGCTAAATACTACTCAGTGACCGATAGAGAATAGTACCGTGAGGGAAAGGTGAAAAGAACCCCGGGAGG
>CAMEEZ010000009.1 GCA_945915275.1 uncultured Mycoplasma sp. | reverse complement strand
CATGTATTAATAAAAAATGATGGGGCTTATACTTATCTATTACCAGATATTGCTTATCATACTGATAAATATAAAAGAGGATTTACAAAGATAATAGATGTTTTAGGAACTGATCATCATGGTTATGTTGCGAGACTTAAAAGTGCTATGAAGGCTCTTGATTATGATGAAAATATTATTGATGTAAAATTATTACAATTAGTAAGATTAATGAATGGAAAAGAAATAGTAAAAATGTCAAAAAGAACAGGTAATACTGTCACTTTAAAAGAATTAATTGATGAAGTTGGAGTCCGAGCTGCAAGATATTTCTTTGCTATGAGATCACTAGATACTCAAATGGATTTTGACATGGAGCTTGCAAAAAAAACATCAAATGAAAACCCTGTTTATTATGTTTCATATGCTTATGCAAGAATATGTACTATCTTAAAAGATAATGATACTGATATAAAAATTGACAAATTTACATATTTGCCTAATAAAAATGTTGAACAATTATTAAATTGTGTATATAATTTTCCAGAGATAGTAAAAAATGCCGCAACAAAAGAAATGCCACATTTAATAACTAATTATGTATATGAGCTAGCTAATTTATTCCATAATTATTATTCAAATAATAGAATTTTAGTTGAAAATGAAATAGAACAAGCTGAGAAAATATATTTAATTAAAGCTGTTAAAACAACAATCAAGAACGCATTGAATTTAGTTGGTGTAACACCACTTGAAAAAATGTAGGAGGAACAAAATGAAATTAAAAGATTATAAAAAAGAAGAACTTGAATTAATGGGATATGATGATATTGCTATCATTATATTGCAGGAGTCTGGCAAAAAAATGAAAATTGCTGATATCTTTAAAAAAATATGTGATGTACTAGATTTGTCAGAAAGCGAATATGAAAATAAAATCGGAGACTTTTTTGAATTGTTATCTACTAATAAAAATTTCATTATGTTAGAGAATGGCTTTTGGGATTTAAAAAGCAAACATAATTCTAAAGTTGTAATTGATGAAGAAGAAGATATATCTGAAGTTTCAGAAGAAGATGAAGAAGAATTAGAAGAAACTGAAGAAGAAGATATTTTCTATGAAAATGATGATGACGATGATGTTGTCGAAGATGATTTAAACGATTTAGTTATAATCGATATGGATGATGAAGAAGCTGAAATATAATTTAGCTTTTTTTATTATAAATATTTTGTTATAATATCAAGGAAAGAAAGAGAAGCTGATTTTTATGTTTGAAAGATTAGAAAATGTAGAAAAAAAATATCAAGAGTTAACTGAAAAACTAAGTGATCCAAATATTATAAATGATTACAATCAAGTGAAAAATTTATCTAAAGAACAAAGCGATTTAGAGGAAATAGTAAGCAAATATAAAGATTATAAAAAAGTATTAAATGATTTAGAAGAAGTAAAAACTTTGCTTAATGATGATGAAATGAAATCTTTTGCTGAAGAAGAACTTGAAAGTTTAAGTAAAGAAGAATCTAAAATCCGCAGTGAATTAGAAATATTATTAGTTCCAAAAGATGAAAATGATGGAAAAAATGTAATTATGGAAATTCGTGGTGCTGCTGGTGGTGATGAAGCTAATATTTTTGCTGGTGACTTATATAGAATGTATACATACTATGCTGAAAAAAATGGTTGGAAAATTGAAGTTATAAATGAAATAGAAGGAACTAGTGGTGGATTTTCTCAAGTTGAATTTATGATAAAAGGCGATAACGTATATTCAAAGATGAAATATGAAAGTGGATCCCATAGAGTTCAAAGAGTTCCTGTGACAGAAACTCAAGGAAGAGTTCATACTTCAACAGCCACAGTTTTAGTTATGCCAGAAGTAGAATCAGTTAATATTGACATTAAAGAAAGTGATATTAAAATGGACGTATACCATAGTAGTGGAGCAGGTGGCCAATCAGTTAATACCTCAAATAGTGCTGTAAGGCTTACTCATATGCCAACTGGAGTTGTTGTTACATGTCAAACAGAGAGAAGTCAATTGAAAAATAGAGAAAAAGCAATGAACTTGCTTAAAATAAAGATTTATGATGAAATGGTTAGAGCTCAAGAAGCTAGTTTAGGAATAGAGAGAAAAACTAAGATTGGTACAGGAGATCGATCTGAGAAAATTAGAACATATAATTATCCTCAAAATAGGGTAACTGACCATAGAATAAATTTCTCTATTATGGAATTGGACAGGGTTATGGATGGTGCAATTGATCCAATTATCGAAGCTTTAATAACTGAGGATTTAAAAAGAAAATTAGCAGGTGAAAGTTTTGAATAAACCAGAATACATTGGTTGGTCAGATTGGAAAACTTTATTAAAAAAATATAATGATAATTTACCAGAAAGTATTATTAAAAAGTTAAATAATAAATACCCCATTCAATATTTAATAGGATATGTTGATTTTTATAATTCAATTTTAGAAGTTAATGAGTCTGTATTAATTCCAAGATTTGAAACTGAATTACTAGTTCAAAGAACAGTTAATTTGATAAAAGAAAATGAAATATCCCCTTTAAAAATTATTGACTTGGGGACGGGAAGTGGTGCAATCGCTATTTCCTTAGCAAAAGAGTTTAAAGTTAAGATAGATGCCCTTGACATAAGCGAAGATGCCCTAAAAATGGCCCAAAAAAATGCTGATAATAATGATGTTGAAATTAATTTAATTAAAAAAAATATATTAAAGGACACATTTAATTTAAATCACACATTAATTATTTCTAATCCGCCATATGTAGATTATGAGGAATTAGTTGATCCTCAAATAAAGTACGAGCCAAAAGATGCTATTTTTGCTGCAAAGAATGGCTTAATATTTTATGAAAAAATTATCGAACTTGCTAAACATAATAACATGAAATCTTTTTGGATAGCTTTTGAGATTGGAGCTAAGCAAAGAAAAGAAGTCGAAAAAATTATATTAAATAGTTTTCCAAAAGCAAAAATAATTTGTGAAAAAGATTTTACTAATCGTGATAGATTTGTTTTTGCTAAAATATCTTGAAAGAATTTTTATAAGCAAAAACATTATATGCATGATAATGAATAAAATATAAAAAACAATCACAAATATAATATAGGTGAAAAAATGAAAAATATTATTTGTATTTTATTTGTGGTTAGCATTATTTTTCTTAGTGGTATGCAAAAAAAAGAAGTTGTGTTAATTCCAGAAGAATCAATTAGATTTCGTATAATAGCTAATAGTAATAGTGAAAGTGATCAACAATTAAAGTTAGGTATAAAAAAGAATATTCAAAAAGAAGTATTTTCTACATTAAAAACCAGTAGTTATAAAACTACTAAAGATAGCATTGAAGCAAGCATTGGTAATATAGAAAGTATTTTAAAAGATTATAATATAAAATACAATATATCTTATGGTGAAAATTATTTTCCGGAAAAAACATATAAGGGAGTAGTATATCCAGAGGGTAATTATCATTCTTTAGTAGTTACAATTGGAGAAGGCCTTGGGGATAACTGGTGGTGTGTATTATTTCCTCCTTTGTGTTTATTAGAAGCAAACGAAAATGATTACTCAGATGTAGAATATAGTTTTTATACAAAGGAAATAATTAGTAAATTTATACATTAGAAAATCTTTTCAGAATATAATTTTCTGGGAAGGTTTTTTTAATGATAAATTTTAGTTCTATTATTTTAGTAGCTATTGCTTTAAGTATGGATGCTTTTTCTGTTGCAATAAGTATTGGTATTACGCCTAATGAAATTAAGAAAAAAATTCTATTTATTATATTAGTGGGATGTTGTCACTATTTTTTTCCATGGGTAGGAGTGGGTTTAGGAAAGAGATTTTTAAATACTTTTATCTTAAATGGAGAGAGATTATTAGTTTTAATTTTAATTATATTAGCAATTGAAATGATCTATGAATATTATCACGAAAATGGTAAATTAAATCTTAATTATGGTAGTGTATTCATAATGGCTATAACAGTAAGTATTGATAGCTTTATGACAGGCATAGGATTATATTCTATTCAATCAAATATTATATTGGTTTTATTGACTTTTTCAATAACTAGTATGATTTTCTCTTTAATAGGTATCTTTTTAGGAAAATTGCTTAATAAAATTGTAGGTAAATATAGTGAAATAATAGGAATATTAATTTTAGTAGTTTTAGGTGTAAAGTATTGTTTGTTTTAGTTGACTTTCATTTTGTAAATTTGTATATTTTAAATAAGAAAAACTTTAATTTTAAGCAAAGTATGATATAATATCTCTTGCTAGATTGGAACAAAAGTCTATATTTTTCATAAATAATAATAGAGAGTATACATTTATACAAGGAAGTGAAATATGAAAAAAATTATAATTGAGGGTAATAATCTTCTTTCTGGAATTATAAATATTAGTGGTGCAAAAAATAGTGCTGTAGCTTTATTACCTGCAGCAATTCTTTCCGATGAAGGAGTTCAAATATATAATGTCCCAAATATTTCTGATAGAGATGCTTTAATAGATATATTAAAGTTATTAAATTGTAAAATAGAAACAAATAATGACTATATAAAAATCGATACTAAAAATATAAGCAATAGTTTTATTCCAGAAGAATTAGGGAAAAAATTAAGAGCTTCATATTATTTTATGGGAGCCTTATTAAGTAAATTTAAACACGTAGAAATGCATTTTCCAGGAGGATGTAATATAGGCGCTAGGCCAATCGATTTACATCTTAAAGGATTTGAAATGCTAGGAGCTAAAATAACTGTTGAAAATGATAAATACATTATAGATGCAGAAAAATTGACTGGTACAAGAATTTATTTGGATTTTGCCAGTGTAGGAGCAACTATAAATCTTATGTTAGCCGCAGTAAAAGCCAAAGGAACAACAATTATATCTAATGCAGCGAGAGAAGCAGAAATTACTAATGTTGCAACATTTTTAAATAATATGGGAGCAAAAATAACGGGAGCAGGAACTAGTGAAATAAAAATAGTAGGTGTAGATTATTTAGGTAAAGGAATAATTGAAGTAATTCCAGATAGAATTGAAGCAGGTACTTATATAATTTTGGGAGCATTGCTGGGAAAAAATCTAGTAATAAATAATATTATAGAAGAACATATCGCAGCCTTATTAAGTAAATTAGAAGATATGGGTGTAAAATTTAAAGTAAATAATAATCAAATTACTATAAATAAATCAGAAAAACTAGAAGCAATAAACATAAAAACATTAGTATACCCAGGTTTTCCAACTGATTTAGGCCAGCCAATAACAGCATTACTAACTCAAGCAAATGGTGTAAGTTTATTTGAAGAAACGATTTATGAGAATAGAATGGGTCATATTCCATACTTAAATAAAATGGGAGCTGAAATAAAAGTTCAAAAAACCACTTCAATTATAATTGGCCCTCGAAAATTAAAAGGGTGTGAAGTTGTAGCTACAGATTTAAGAGGTGGAGCTTGTATGGTAATTGCTGGACTTATTGCTGAAGGAACTACAACTATACTAGATGCCGACCATATCTTAAGAGGATATGAAAATATTGTTGAAAAATTATCCAATATAGGTGCTAAAATAAAAATTGAAGAAATATAATATAGAGGAAACTCTATATTTTTTGGTGATGAAATGAAAAAGATGATTTTAATTTTTTTTGTTGGCGTAATTATAACAATAGTAGTATATTATCATACTATAAATAAAAGAATAGATGTTTTAGTTATTGGTGATAGTGTAGCGACTGGTGATACACTTTATGGAAATAGTGGAGTAAGTTATAATCTTTTTTTAAAGGAGTATTTAACTAATAAAAAATTGGGTAATTATGATTTAACATATACAAAAAACAATATGACTGTTAGAGATTTTAATTATCAGTTTAATGAAAATAAAGAAATTAATGATAAACACTTACAAAATAGAATAAAAGAAGCCGAAATCATTATAATATCCTTAGGTCAAGATGAACTTATAAGTAATTCTAAAATAAACAATTTAAGAAATAGTGAAAGAAAAATATTTTATGAAAATTACAAAAAAATGCTTAATAATTTAAGAAAAATTTCCTCTCGTGACATATTTGTTATTGGTTTTTTTGGAGATAAAATAAATCAAATTGAAGAAATAGAAAAAAGTTTAATAAATATGTCTAAGAATTTAAATGTGAAGTATATAAAGTTAAATGAAATTATTTGTGAAAATGATTATTATGATAATAATAATCTTCATTTAAATTATGAAGGCCATAAAAAAATTTTTGAATTATTAAAATCAGAAATAAGATTGTAAATATTGACCTTTTATTGTATACTATGTATAAGAGTAAAAGGAGGTCTAATATGCAACTTACAATTATAAAGAATAATAAAATTAGATACTTCTTTTTGCCAGCAAAAGTTTTTGGAAACTATTGGGTTACAGACGAGCAAAATAATAACTTAGTGAACATTGAAGCGTCTGAAAACAAATGGGTTATACGTAGTAATGATGAAGTTAAAATAATGAATAAAGATATGTTTTTGGATTCAATGTATTTAATAAATTATGGTTTCTGTACTTTAAAAAAAGTTGATGAAAAAGAACCTTTTTTAATTTATTGTTCTCCAACATACGATTCATCAAATGTATATTTAAGTGTAAGTGATGGAACTTCATTGACAATAGGTAAAGATGCAGCAAATGAAATAGTTTATGATTCTCAAAATGTAGCTTTAAAACATTGTATGCTTCAGTATTCAAATAATATATGGTCGTTTAATAATGGAGAATCATTATTTACCTTTATTAATAAAGAATTAGCCCAAAATAAGCGATTGGTTAGTGGCGATGTTATTTTTATTATGGGGCTTAAAATAGTTATTGGAACAAATTTTATTGTAATAAATAATCCTAATAATAAAATGTCTTATAATTCTAATGTACTTAATATTATAAATTTTAATTCTCAAGAGGAAGAAAATTTATTTGAAGAAGATGATGATTTATATATTGAGTTATATCAACCAGAAGATTATTTCTTAAGACAGCCAAGATTTAAATCGAGTATCGAAAAAGAAGAAATATTAATTGATGCGCCTCCAGCTAAACAAGATACGCAAGAAATGCCATTAATATATACAATTGGTCCAATGATAACAATGGCGATGACTTCTATGGTAACACTTGTTTCCACACTAACTAATGTTATGATAAATGGAAAAAGTTGGACAACAGCTATACCAAGTATAGTAATAGCTATAGCAATGCTTTGTTCTGTGCTTATTTGGCCTTCAATGAGTAGAAGATATACTCGTAAGCAAAAGAAAAAAAGAGAAGAATTACGTAACACAAAATATAAAGCATACCTTGAAGAAAAGAAAAAAGCAATCAATGAAGCGATTGTTAAACAACGTCAAATAGTAATTGATAATAATATATCTTTGCAGGAATGTATTAACATCATAAATGCTAGGAAAAGAAATCTTTGGGAAAGAGAAATTGAGGATGATGATTTCTTAACGGTTAGAATTGGTATAGGTTCAGCTAATCCTGATTTAGAAGTTAGAGCTCCTGAACAACACTTTTCATTAGAAGATGATGAACTAAATATTATTGTTCAAACAATTGTTAACCAATCTAAGGTGATGGAAGGCGTACCAATTAGCATTTCTTTAACAGAAAAGAATATCGTTGCAATGGTAGGCCAAAATGAGGTTAATAAAACGTTTATGGACGGTATTATACTACAATTAGTTACATTTCATAGTTATGATGATTTAAAAATAGTGTTATTTACAAAAGAAGAAAATATTAATCAGTGGGAATATTTGAAGATATTACCTCATTGTTGGGATAATAGTAAAACTATAAGATTTTTTGCAGCTAATGGAGAAGATATGAGGCAAATCTCTTCTTATTTAGAAAAAATTTATTATGACAGAACTAACCCAGATAATGGTTCAAAAGAATCAGAAAAAGATTTTAGAAGTTATAAGCCGTATTACTTAATTATTACTGATAATTTAAAAGTGGCCAGAAATATTGAAATTGTTAAAAAGATTTTAAACAATAAAAAAAATGTTGGATTCAGTTTGATAATAAAAAATGAAAGATTAGCTAATTTGCCTGGTGAATGCCCTACATTTTTAAATATTGACCCAAATGGTTCAGGATTATTTGAGAATGAGCTTGTTTCAACAAAACAAAAGAGTTTTGTTGCAGATATAGATTATAGTTTAGATTTAATGGCAGTTTCTAAAACTTTAGCAAATGTACCTTTGGAAATACGTGGAGCAGATGCTAACTTACCAAACGTTATTAGTTTCTTACAAATGTATAATATAGGTAAAGTTGAACAGTTAAATTCTCAAAGCAGATGGAAAACTAACGATCCTACAAATTCATTAACAGTCCCAATTGGAGTTGATGAAACAGGAGAACAGTTTACATTAGATTTGCATGAAAAAGCACATGGACCACACGGTTTAATAGCTGGTATGACTGGATCTGGAAAAAGTGAATTTATAATTACATATATACTTTCTCTAGCAGTTAACTATCATCCGTACGAAGTTTCATTTATTCTTATTGATTATAAGGGTGGTGGCTTAGCTGGTGCATTTGAAAATAGAGAAACAGGTATTAAGCTTCCTCATTTAGCGGGCACTATAACTAACCTAGATACAATGGAAATGAAACGTTCATTAGCTTCAATTCAAAGTGAATTAAGAAGAAGACAAAAAATGTTTAACGAGGCAAGGGATGCTTTAAACGAAAGTACAATTGATATTTATAAATATCAGCGACTATATCGTGATGGTTTAGTAAAAACTCCAATATCTCACTTGTTTATTATTTCAGATGAATTTGCAGAATTAAAAGCTCAGCAACCGGATTTTATGGCCCAATTAATTCAAACAGCTCGTATAGGCCGTAGTTTAGGAGTACATTTGATTTTAGCTACACAAAAACCGGCTGGTGTTGTTGATGATCAAATTTGGAGTAATAGTAAATTTAGAATATGTTTAAAAGTGCAAGATAAAGCAGATAGTATGGATATGATTAAGTGTGCTGATGCAGCTATGATTAAAAATGTTGGAAGATTTTATTTACAAGTTGGATATAATGAATTTTTTGCATTAGGTCAATCTGCTTGGGCTGGATCACAATATTTTCCAACAGATAAAGTTAAGAAAAAAGTTGATAATTCTATTGCATTTATTAATTCTACAGGTGAAATAATAAGACGTGTTGATGATAGCAAAAAAGCACTTTCTGTTGTGTCAAAAGGTGAGGAATTGCCTAATATAATAAAATATTTAGTAAATATTGCAAAAAGTGAAGAAATAAATGTTAGCCAGTTGTGGCTAGATAAAATTCCAGAATATATTTATGTAGAAAATCTAAAACAAAAATATAATTATTCTTCTACAAAATTTAATTTATTACCAATAATCGGAGAATTTGATGACCCTGAAAATCAAAGACAAGGATTATTAACATTACCTTTAACCAAAGATGGAAATACTATAATTTATGGAGTAGCAGGAAGTGGAAAAGAAATTCTATTAACAACACTTATTTATTCATTAATAACTGATCATTCTCCTGAAGAAGTAAACTTTTATATTTTAGATTTTGGAGCTGAAACGTTAAAAATGTTCAGAAATGCTCCTCATGTTGGAGATGTATTATTATCTACAGATGCTGAAAAAATTGTTAATTTACTTAAAATGTTGCAAGATAAAATAGAAGAAAGAAAAAATTTGTTCCTGGATTACAATGGTGATTATAATTTCTATTGTAAAAATAGTGGAAAAACATTACCAATGTTAATAGTTATTATTAATAATTATGAAGTATTTTCTGAAACATATTATGAACATGAGGATACAATCCAACAATTAACAAGAGAAGGATTCAAGTATGGGATTATCTTTATTTTTACAACTAGTGGAACTAATTCTGTTAAATATCGCCTACGCCAAAACTTTAAAACAGAATTAGTATTGCAAATGAATGATGAAGGAGACTATATTACAATTTATGGCAATACTGGAAAAGTATATCCTTCGAATATCAAAGGTAGAGGTATTGTTAAGATGGAAAATGTTTATGAATTTCAAACAGCCTACCCTTATAAAGAAACTGAAATGGTTGAATATTTGAAGTTAATTTGTAATAAATTAGCTCAAAAATATACATATAGAGCTCAAAATGTTCCAATACTACCATCAAAAGTAACATTGGATTTTGTATCTCCAGTATTAACCGGGCTACAAAGTATCCCTATCGGAGTTCAAAAGTCAAGTTTAGTTATAGATACGATAGATTTAAAGAATCGTTATACAACTATAATTACCGGTGTTGAGTTAGAAAGTTATAAAAAATTTATTACTTGTATTGTAAAACAAGTATACCAATTAAGAGAATCTAAATTAGTCGTTTTTGATACTTTAGAAATAATTCCAAAAGATTGTCAAAATTTTGGCGATTATAGGTCAAGTGGTTTTGATGATATAATTGAAAATATATGCAATTATACTGAAGAAAGTCATGATATATATATAAAAAATAATTATGATCGTGGTTCTTTAAAAGGAAAAGAAAAATACACAATTTTTCTAATTGGAATTGAAGAATTAATGAAAAGAATCAATCCAACAGTTAAAGCAAGATTTTTAGAAAATATTGAAAGAGCTAAAGACTTAGATATAATAAACTTTATTTTAATAGACTCTGTTGATAGTTTGAAAAAACAAGAATATGAAACATGGTATAAAACTATAATTACACCAAATCGTGGTGTATGGTTGGGTAATGGAATTGCAGATCAATTCTTATTAAAGTTAACAAAAACACCAAGAGAGTTAAGAGAATTAATTCCTGAAGATTTTGGATACAATGTGAAAAATGGTATTGCTACCTTAATAAAGTTAATATCATCTGATAAGGAGTAAATATGAACAAATTATTAGTAAAAATAAAATGTCCCTTGATTTCACAAGAATATGAATTATTTATACCTATAAATAAAAGCATAGGGAAAATAACGGGATTAATTCAAAAAACAATCTTAGAATTTAACGTTGATGAAATACCATTAAAAAAAGATGCTATTCTAATTAACTCTAGTTCAAATGAAATACTTGATAAAAATAGACTTGTTTATGAATCTAATATTAAAAATGGGGATATATTAATATTATTATAAGGATTTTACGTAAAGTAATATCCTTTTTTTTAATTATTACTCCAAATAGTGATATAATAAAAATATAGAAAAATATAATGGGAGGTGGATATATGTCTATATTTTCAGCAAATACAGCTGATATGTCTTATACTGGTAAAACAATTAGAGATTTAGGAGAGGAATATAAGACAAATATTAATAGTATCTTTGGACTAATCGACAATTTGGGAAGTAAATGGTCTGGCGAGGCTTCAGACAAATATGTAACAACATTTAATAGTTATAAATCAGATTTGAATAGATTAGGTGATACAATTTCAAATATGGGTATTGCATTAACAAATGCGGCATCAACATTTGATGAAAATGAAAATGATCTAAAAACAAGAGCAGGAAACTTATAATAAGGAGGAACTAAATGAATACATTTTCAATGACTTATAAGGAAGTTGAAGCTACAGTTGCTCAACTTTCTAAATTAGCTGATGCAATTAAAGAAGAATTAGATAGAGTAACAATCGCATCTGCTAACATAACTGGAGATGCATGGCGTGGTAAAGCTGCTGAAAGTTATAAAAATACATTTGATACTTTGAAGCCAAGATTTGATATGTTTTATAATCAAATTGTTGAATGTGTTAATTATTTGAATACAGCAATGGGAAAAAACCAATCTACAGATACTCAAGTATCCGCTACATTTGCAGAATAAAAAAATCTTTCAATTTGTTGAAAGATTTTTTATTTGGCTAATCCTTTATATATTTTAACTAATTTTTTGATTATTTCTTTATCATCAATGGCAATGTCATTACAAGCTATAAGAGTTGCTAAACCATTAGCATAAGTCCATATGTGCATAAATAAATTCTTGGCTTCATCAAATGTATAACCATGTTTATTAACAAGATTAATAATAGTCGATTGATTCCATTTTTCATTTAAAACATCATCAATAGTTTTCCAATTCAGATTGTTTGAAAGAAATAGACAATTAAATAAGTTTTTATTTTCCTTTGCAAATTCTACATAAGCGACACATAAAGTTACTAAAGCATTTTTATTGTCAATTCTCTTAGTTATAAATTCATCATAAATTTTGTAAATGGCTTCATATAATTCGGCTTTTATTTCATCCATTCCCGAATAAATTCTATATAAAGGTTTTGTTGACATACCTAGCTCTTTAGCTAAATTACGAGCATTTATAGAGTTCCAACCATATTTTTTAACCATTAGAATTGCTGTATTAATAATAATTTTTTTGTCTACTAAAGATACTGATGTCATATTAGCTCCTTTCTTTTGGTAACTTATGTTACTTTTATTTTATCACTAAATAATTTAGCTGTCAAAACTACTTTTTGTCATAATCATCTAAAAAATTATATTCAAAATTATCTTTATAATATCCTATTATAGTATTTAAATTAACTTTTTCAGTGCTTTTAAAAATATTTTGATCAATATATTTACTTTTTTTTCTAAGTTCTGTAATTAAATTTTTAACTTCTTTTCTTTTGCTTTCAACTGAATTTTTTTCAGTGAATTTACATGCACAATTAATGAATTGTAATTTATTATAATTGGCCCATGCTATTATATCTTTTTCTTTAATTAAATATAGAGGGCGTATAAGTTCCATTCCTTCAAAATTGTCACTATGTAATTTAGGCATCATAGTTTTAAATTCTGCACTATAAAATATTGATAAAAGAGTAGTTTCAATTACATCATCAAAATGATGGCCTAATGCTATCTTATTGCATCCCAATTCTTTAGCAAAATTATATAAATACCCTCTTCTCATTCTAGCACACATGTAACATGGTTTCTCACTATTTAAAAAATCAGATATTTCGAAAATATTAGTTTTAAAAATTCTTATTGGTATATTTAATAATTTTGAATTACTAATTATATTATTCATATGTTCCTTTTTATACCCTGGATCCATTACAATATATTCTAATTCAAAATTCATTTTACCATGTTTAATGATTTCCTGCATACATTTTGCCAAAAGAAAAGAATCCTTTCCTCCAGAAATACATACAGCAATTTTATCTCCGTCAGATATTAATTTATAATCTTTTATCGCTTTAACAAATTGACTCCATATCTCTTTTCTAAATTTTTTAATTATACTTTTTTCAATATCTTTTAAATTCATGATTTCACCTCATCAAAAAAGCTCATATGAGCTTCATTTATGGCATAACTATAAATCCACTTACAACTTTACGACCATTTTTTATTGGTTGTCCAGCAACATTTAATGGATTGTTAATTAGTTCGTTGTTAATAACTAATTGAGCAGAACTTCCACCATCAAGATTAGCAGCATTATATGCTCCATATTTAGCTAATGTTTCAGCTAAATCAATTAGTTTTGGACCATTGGCATGGACACCTTCAGTTACTAAAAATAATACCACGCCATCTTTTCTTTGTCCAATAGCAACTCTGGCAGCTCTATTATACCCACCTGCTGAATCTTCAAACTTTATTTGTTCTCCATTAACGATTAAAAATGGTCCAAACTCCAAAGCATCTCTCATTCCCATTGCTAACGCTTCTTCTCCTGTTGAGTTTGTAAGAAGTAATTTGTTATCATTTGTAAATCCTATTAAATTTGCTTTTTCGTTATCATCTGACCAGATTATTTCATTGTCTTTAATCAAATATCCTTGAGGAATGTCGCTTCCCCAACCATCTGGATCTTTGAATGCACCACCATTAATACAAACAATTCCACCCAAACGTTTGCAGGTATCTTTAACTCTTTCAGCGCCTTTTTTATTATTGTTAAATGAAGGAGATGTTGATAATTTAACTTTGCTTGGGTCATATATAGCAACCAAAAAAGCTTTATATCCTCCGACTTCTAATTCTATTAATTTATAATCATCATTATCTTCGTTTCTTGTTAAAATTATTTCGTCATATTCATTGTCGTATGATTCTTTAGGACTCGTATCAATTACAATTTTTTCTAAATCAACATCTTCATCAAATGGAATATATGAATCCTTTTGTAAAACCTCATTAACCATATTTTTTGTATAAAATGTATATGCAATATATTGATGAGTTTTAGTAACCATAGCTGTAGAAATAATCGTGTTTTTAATATAATCTATAGGACCATATACTAAGAAAAAACAGATAGCTACTAGAATATCTAAGACTATAATAACTTTAGTTAATTTCTTCATATTACTTTTCCTCCATTATATATGGTTTATCATAACTACCATTTCCAGATTTTAGTGATTCTTTAGCAATTGTAATGACAGGTTTAATAGATTTTGCTAGTGTACTTTTACAAGAACTAACTGTATTACTATAAACAAGCATATTTGTATCATCTACATTATTTATTAAATAATATTGATTTTCACTAGTTCCAAATTTAGGGTCTTTAATACTTGGTATAATTACTTTTGCATTAAATGTTTTGTTTTCATTAATATAACTACTATCTAAAATAATATTCTTATAACTTAGGCTATTATAATAATCGTTATTTAAATAATAAGCTAATGATCCATTAATAGTAGCATCAAATTTTGTACTATTACCAAATGCCATTAATTTATCTAATACATTATCAAGTGATAATGTAATGCTATTATCGTTATTTTTAATAATTCTCCACATATCATTATCTAATTTAACATAACTACCTATTGAATAATCTTTTGTTGCGTCAATTCTGTATGGATCATCTTTGGTTCCTTTTCCACTAATTAATTCTACATTCATATCTAATGTAATCACTGGTAATACTCCATAATAATTGTTTGCAAATGAAGTTGAAATATTATAGCCATTTGTATGCCATACCATTGTATCGTTTCTATCGCTTAGCCATATATTTTCTTGAGGATCATTAATATAGCTTTCCGTAGTCATAGTATTTAAGTATGTATTTATATCTAATGTTTTAACATAAACATTTTCTAAATTACTTTTACATTCTTTGTTATTAACTTCATTAACTACATCAAGACAAACAGCAGTAGTAGTAAGTAAATCTTTATTCAAATATTTAAGAAATTCTTCATTTAAATACTTATGCACTTGAGATTTATCATAGCTTGTAAGTTCATCATTCCAAGTTAAACTAGTTATAGGATCATCTAAAACTAGTTCAACTGTTGAACCATAATTTATTTTTAGAATTCTAAATGTTAAACCAGAAAAAGTAATATAATTATTATCAACATTTCCTTTATAAATATAACTTCCTCCTATGTGATATAATCCATCACCTGAAGTTACAATAGCATTATTTTTGGGAACTGATATAGATAACAAACCACCATTTTGCTCAGTTTTTTTAGGATTAAACACTTTATAATATTTTACTAATCTATATCCATAAAAAACACAACAACCTAAAATAAATATAATACTAATTATATTAAATAAATTTTCAAACAATCTTTTTTTCTTTAGCGACATACTCTTTACTCCTTAATTTTTATTTTAACAATTCTTTAAATTGAGCCATACTTGTTGAATTAAATATAGTTTTTCTCGGCACTTTATATTTATCAGTTTTTCCCGGTGTAGAAAAACCATTGGTATTATACTGGCCAACAAATGCCATATTAAATCCGGCTTTTTTTAGTAATTCTATAGCTCTTTCGTTATGATCAAAGAAAGGATAGGCAAAGTATTTACTTCCTCCAACTTTCTCTTGACTAGTCTTTAAATCATTTAGAACATATTCTTCATCTTTACAAAGAATACCTCCGCCTTGAAGTCCCATTCCTTTACATTCATATTGATTGTGCATTAAATCGGTATGACTTTCTAAAGCCAAATATGCAGATGAGAATTTTTCTAAATTTTCTACCCAACCCGTAATAACGAATAATGTTGCATATTGTTCATATTTTTCTAATAAATCAATAGCTTTTAGATTAAACATTGTTCCATCATCAATTGTTATTACTAAACTATTATAAGGTAAATTTATTTTTTTATCTAAGAACATTTCTAATTCAGAAAGTTGTAAGGTTAAATAATTATTTTCTTTAATATATTTTAAATGACTTTCAAACTGTTCTAGTGATTGACAAATACTTTGATTACAATTATCTGTTTCTGGATCATATAAGAAATGATAAGTTAAAGTGATGATTTTATCTTTTTTCTTTTCTGTAGAATTGATATTTTCTCTTATTTCTTTTACATTGTCTTTATTAACATAATATAATTTGTTATTTAATTCTACACCATAGCTATTATCTTCTTTAATTATAATTGGTAAGTCAAAAGATTTATTATATGTAATAAATAGACCATTTTCATCTGTAAAAGTTGTTTGACTATCAGTAATAATATTTTCATTAAAAGGGATATATTGCTTAAACCTATTATTAGTTTCGGATAGTGCTTCAATGCTTTCAATAGCTTTATAAGAGATATAATAGTCAGAATTTATTATATTAAGATATTCTCTATCCGATGTTTTTTCATTTAGTTCTAACTCATTATTTTTCCCGATTATTCCAAAACTTTTATAATTTTTTCCTTCTTTTTTATATAATGTGGCATCTTTAATAGTTTTAACATATTTTCCAAATTCTTTTTTTTCTTGTTTTTTAGTTACTGAATTAGTGTTTTCATCATTTCTATTATTTATATACAAGATTCCTATACTAAATAATGCAATAATAAAAATAGAAATTATCGCCAATAAAACCTTTTTCATCATATGACCCTACTCTCTAAAAAATTATATCATGAGAATAAATATGAGTAAATGAAAAAAGCACTTTGTAGTGCTAAAATGTTTTCTCTGAATATGAATGACTATAGTTAATTCTTTCTTCGAATTCAACATAATTTAAGTAGATCATTCTTATCATATACCATATTCCTGTTTTAGGGTCACTAATTATTAAATGATCTCTTCCGGCTTCTTCAATAATTCCGTCATAGATCTTATCTTTCCAAGCTACAGAATCCGGATAAGAAACATATGCTTTTACTTTTTTTCCTTTATTTAATCTTAAGATGTTTTCAATATAACTTTGTTCCATTGGCATTGTTTCCATGAAACTTACATTTCCTGGAGGAGTAATTGCTTCATCTTGATTAGGAAATGTAGGGTTCTGGTAAAAACTTCCATTCATCTTTTTATCCCCTTTCCTTTAAAATATATGCTAAATAAATTTGCTTATTATTATTTTTTTAGGTATAATTATAAAAGAATAGAAGGAGAAATAAAAATGAACAAAAGAGAAATATTTAAAGAGTTTACTTTTGTTATCGGTGTGTTTATGCTAGCACTAACATATAACTTGTTTTTTTTGCCAAATAATTTGGTTATTGGGGGAACAACAGGTTTATCAATTTTATTAAAAAAATATATAGAGCCAACAATATTTATATATTGTTCAACATTTATTCTATTGATAATAAGTTTTATATTTTTGGGAAAAGAAAAAACTAAAAATACAATAATAGGTTCAATTATGTATCCAATTTTTGTTAGTTTATCAAGACCTCTTGCATATTTATTACTTCCTTATTTTACTTTTGATGAGTTTTTAGTAACTGTGATTATAGCCTCCTTATTTTATGGGTTTTCTAATGGAGTTATATTTAGAACGGGATATACAACTGGAGGATTTGATGTAATTGCGGGATTAATAACAAAATATTTGAAGATTCCTCAAGGAAAAGCGCTGTTTTATGCTAACTTCATTGTTATAGCTCTTGGTGGATTTGCTTTTGGATTTAGTAGAGTTGTTTATGCTTTAACGATTTTATATATTGGCTCAACTTTAACTAATAAGTTAGTAATAGGTGTTTCAGAAAGTAAAATTTTCTTTATATATACTAGAGAAACAAAAAAAGTTAAAAGTATTATTCTAGACCAGATAAAAACAGGTTATACAGTTTTGCCTACTGTAGGAGGCTATTCTCATACTAAAAGTGAAATGATAATGTGTGTATTACCTACAAAAGATTATTTTTTATTAAAAGAATTAGTATTAGATGTTGATCCTCATGCTTTTATCGTAGTAAATGATTGTTATGACGTTAATGGCGGAGTTAAGAAAAAAAGTTTACCTTTTTTATAATTCATAGGAGTAAGGTGGTATAAATGAAGTTTATTTCAGTAAAAAATTGTTATAAAGTATATAAAAATGGTGTTACAGCAGTAGCGGATTTAAGTGTAGAAATTGCCAAAGGGGAGTTTGTCTTTGTAATTGGAGCTTCAGGCTCTGGAAAATCCACGTTTATAAAAATGCTTTATCGTGAAGAAAAACCAACTAAAGGTATTGTAATGGTCGGGGGAGTAAATGTTGCAAAATTAAGAAATGGTAAAGTATATAAATTAAGAAGGAAACTGGGAATTGTATTTCAGGACTTTAAACTTTTGCCTAAATTAACCGTATATGAAAATGTTGCTTTTGCTTTAGAATCTATGGGAATGAAGAAAAGCGAAATTCGACCTAAGGTTATTGAAGCTTTAGAGCATGTCGGTCTAAAAGAAAAAATCAGAAGTTTTCCTAATCAACTTTCAGGGGGCGAGCAACAAAGGGTTTGTATTGCAAGAGCAATAGTGAATGATCCGAAATTGTTGATTTGTGATGAACCTACTGGTAATTTGGATCCAGAAACATCTAAGGAAATTATGAAAGTCTTAGATAAGATTAATAAAGATTTAGGCACTACAATTATCATGGCAACTCATAGTAAAGAAATAGTTAATAGAATGAAAAAAAGAGTCCTTTTATTGGAACAAGGAGTTTTAACTGGAGACTATATGAAAGGAAGTTATAAAGCACATGAAAGCATTTAGGATTCTTGTAAAAAGTATTAGAGATTCTTTTAAAAGCGTATTTCGTAATTTTAGTTTAAGTGTTGCCTCAATTGCTTGTACAACGATTACATTAATATTAGTATCTGTAGCTTTAATACTTTCATATAATGTAAATAAGAACACAGAAAAATTAGAAAATGAATTAACTATTGTAGTTTATCTAGATAGAGAAACGACTAGTGAAAGAGTTGCCCAGATAAATAATGAGATATCTGCTTTGCCAAATGTTTTAGAAGCAGAGTACAAAAGTAAAGATGAATGGAAACTAGAAATGGAAGCCACTTCTAAAACGTTAGAAACAACGCTTCAATATTTAGAAGAAAATCCTTTGCTCGATTCATATGTAGTAAGAGTAACGGATGTTACCAAATTAAAACAAACTAGTGAAGCGATTGAAAAAATTCCAGATGTAAACACTGCTAAATATGGTGAAGGAATGGCTGAAACAGTGGTGTCTATGTTTGATATAATTGAAAAAATCACATATGGAATAGTTATTGCCTTAGTTTTAGTAACAGCCTTTTTGATTAGTAATACAATTAAATTAACTATTTTCTCTCGTAAAAGTGAAATTGAAATAATGAGATTGGTTGGAACAAGTAACATTTCAATCAAATTGCCTTTCTTATTTGAAGGATTGATTATTGGAATTGTAGGATCTTTAATTCCTATAATATTGAGTATATATGGATATATAATTTTATTTGAAAAAACAAATGGTTATATTTTTTCAGAGATGTTAACCCTAGTAGAACCATTCAATTTTATAATTTGGATTGCAATAATATTGCTGGTTTTAGGATCCTTAGTTGGTATGTTTGCTAGTTTTAGAGCAGTAAGGAAGTATTTAAAAATATGATGAAATATAAAGCTATAAGAATTTTATTAGTAATAGTTCTACTTATACCTTATTTTTTAAAACCAGTGGATGTTTATGCTAAAGAAGCAGAAACGCTTGCGGAATTAAGACAACAATTAAAAAAATTAGAACAAGAAAAATATAATACAGATAATTCTAAAAAACAAACTCAAGCACAAATTCAAGCAAACAGAAATTCTGTATATAAAGCCAACAAAGAAATTGAACAAGCTGAAAAAGATATAGTTGCAGCGAATGAAGAAATTAAAATATCAAATGAAGAAATAGAAACAACAAAAAAAGAAACAGAAGAGCTTATTAGATATACTCAAATAATGCAAGGTAGTAGCGCGTATGTTGAATATATATCTGGAGCTAGTAGTTTAACTGATATGATTATGAGAATATCTGCGGTAGAACAAATAACAGAATATAATCAAGAAAAATTAGAAGAATTAGAAGAATTAATAGCATATAATGAACAGCTAAAAGAAGATTTAAAAGCAAAAGAAGAAGATTTAAAAATAAAAATAGTTAATTATGAACAAACAATAGAAAGTTTAGGTGTTGATTTAACTAAACTAACAGAATTTGCAGATGATATAAATGACCAAATAAAAAATCAAAAAAATATTATTCAATCATATGTAGATATGGGATGTAAAGAAGATCAACTTTTAAAAGAATGTGTTGCAATTAGCAATAATACAGGATGGTTAAAACCTTTAAATAGTGGTATTATTACATCTCCTTGGGGATATAGAATAAGCCCAATAACAGGTGTTAGGAAATTTCATCACGGTGTAGATATTGGTGGTAATAAAGAAGGAACTAATGTTTATGCTGCTGCTAGTGGAACAGTTGCAGCAATAACAAAAAAATCAAGTTGTGGAGGAAACATTGTCTATATACATTCGTATGTAAATGGAAAACCATACACACATTATTATGCGCATCTATTAAGTTATAATGTTAAAGTCGGAGATAAAGTGACTACATCAACAGTTATAGGAAAAGTTGGTGGTGGCTCAGGAACAAGAGCATGGGATAAATGTTCAACGGGAGCACATCTACATTTTGGGATTTCCAACGGATTTTATTTAGGCGGAGGAACAGGTAGTTACTCGTCGTATAATACGTTTGTTGCAAAAAGTATTCAACCACCAGGATTGGTAAAAAAAGGGTATGCTTTTTATACAAGATAACAAAGACAATAATAGTTATTGTCTTTTTATTTTAATAAAATAATATGATATAATTGTTGAGGTGACTAATTATGACATTTACTACACAAGTCAAAGATGAAGTAACAAAACTAGATTTAAATTATATTGAAGCTTTTAATGAACTGGCGGCGATTATTAGATATGATGGAGTAATTTCGAAAGCAGAAATAACTATTACTTTAGAAAATGCCTCCGTCGCTCGTAGAATTTATCGTAGTATAAAAGAGATATTTAAAATAAACACTAAGATTTTAATAAGAACTCAAAAAAGGTTTAGAGTAAAAACGTTATATATTTTAGAAATTAAAGAGAAAGTTGAATTTATAATTGATTCTTTGTTTTTAAAGGAAAATTATTTAAATAAATTAGATGGTATTGAAGAAAAAGCAGCATTTTTTAGAGGAATGTTTTTGGCATGTGGTAGCATTAATAATCCTAAAACTTCTGGATATCATTTGGAACTAGTTTTTAAAGAAGAAAAGGAAGCAAATTATGCCTTAACATTTATGAAAGAGTTTAATTTGACACCTAAAAAGATTAAAAGAAATAATTCATATATGGTTTATTTAAAACAAGCCGAAGAAATAAGTGATGTATTAAAGCTTTTCAAAGCAACAAATTGCATGTTTGATTTTGAAGATGTAAGGATATATCGTGATCATAAAAATATGGTTAATCGCCTTAATAATTGTGAAATTGCTAATCAAGAAAAATCATATTCAGCGGCATTAAAACAATTAGAACAAATCAAATATTTAAAAGATAATGATTTAATAGATTTATTAGATGAAAAAGTTCAAATAATAATAAGTTATCGTGAAAAATATCCTGATGTATCTTTTCAAGAATTATCAGAGATTATTAGTTTAGAAACAGATTATAAAATTGGTAAATCAGGCATAAATCATCAGTTTATAAAAATTAAGTCTCTTGTTGAAAAACACAAAAATAAAAATATGGCTAAATAACTTCGTCTATTAAGCCATATTTTTTTGCTTCAAGAGCGTTCATGTAGTTATCGCGTTCAGTATCACTGATTATTTTTTTTAAAGATTTTCCAGTTTTTTCTGCTAAAATTTTATTTATTTTTTTCTTTAACTTAATTATTCTTTCGGCAGCTATTTTAATATCAGTGGCTTGACCTTGAACGCCACCCAATGGTTGATGAATCATTATTTCAGAATTAGGAAGAGCATATCTTTTATCTTTTTTTCCGCTAGCAAGTAAAACTGCGGCCATACTGGCAGCCATGCCGATACAGATTGTTTTAACATCACTTTTTACAAAATTCATTGTATCATATATAGCCATCCCACTTGTTACAGAACCACCTGGACTATTAATATATAAACTTATGTCATTATGATTAATACTATCAAGATACAATAATTGGCTTACGATAATATTAGATACAGCATCATCTATTTCACCCGTGCAAAAGATAATTCTATCTTTCAAAAGCCTAGAATATAAATCATATGCATATTCATGATTATCATTTTTTTCTATTACTGTTGGAATAATGTTCATTTTGTTCACCTATAATTATAATATAAAAAAAACAATCGTTTTATTCAAAAATAGTATAATAATTTTACAATTTATGATATACTAAACAAGAATAAGGGAGTCTAGATTATGGATACAGTTAATATTAAAATCAATGATAGTATTTTAACATACGAGAAAAACACTACTTTATATGAAATCAGTAAAGATTTTCCACAGGAAAATAGTATATTAGGTGCAAAAATTAATAATACACTAGTATCTTTAAATTATAAAGTAAAAAAAGATTGTTCAGTAGAATTTATTGACTTTTGTGATTTGACTGGTTATAAAATGTATCAATCTGGTTTAAAATTTATTTTTGAGGTAGCTTTAAAAGAAACATTTCCTAATATGGAAGTAGAATATGAACACAGTGTTCCTAAAGGTATGCTTGCAGAAGTTGTTGGTCCTAAGATTTTAACAAATGATGATATAGCAAAAGTTAAAGGTGAAATGGCTAAAATAATTGATGAAGATATTCACTTTGAAAAATTCAATATAGAAAAAAAAGATATGATAGAATTTTACAATGATAATAATGAATTAGAAAAAGCGAGAAATGTCCAAAATATTAGCGCTGAAGTAGTTAGTATCTATAAATTAAAAAATCATTTAAATTTTTTCTATACAATGATGCCGTATAGTACTAAATCAATAAATAAATTTGATATTGTATACTTAGGAAAAAATCGCATAATCTTTTTGTTTCCTAGCGCAAGAACAAATGGTCAAATTCCCGAATATGTTCACTATGGAAATATTATTAATTCATTTTTAGAAGGTAAAGATTGGCTCCAAAAGATGAAAGTTCCATATTTGGCAGATCTAAATGAACTAGTAAGTAGATGTGAAATAAGTGATTTGATTGAAGCTAATGAACTATTATTTGAAAAAAAAGTGGCCGAAGTTGTAGATGATATAACATCAAACAAAGATAAAAAAATAGTTTTAATATCTGGTCCATCATCATCTGGAAAGACAACAACTATGAAAAGAATATCATCATATTTAAAGGTTAAAGGTTTAAAACCAATAGGAATTTCTATTGATGATTATTTTGTAGAAAGAGAAAATACACCAAAAGATGAAAATGGAAAATATGATTTTGAATGTTTACTTGCTATAGATATAGAGAAATTTAATAAAGATTTAAACGATTTATTAAATGGTAAAGAAGTAACATTACCATCATATGATTTTATAACTGGTAAAAGAATTTATACTGATAAATCAATTAAACTAGAAGAAAATAGTATTATTTTAATTGAAGGACTTCATGCTTTAAATGATGATTTAACTCCTTCAATAAGTGATACATATAAATATAAAATATATCTAAGTCCATTTATACCCCTAAATATAGATAGACATAATTATATTTCAACAGTTGATTTAAGACTATTAAGAAGAATAATTAGAGATAATCGAACTCGTGGTTTAAAGGTATGGGAGACTATTGAAATTTGGCAAAAAGTACGAGATGGTGAGGAAAAGTATATATTTCCATTTATCCATCAAGCAGATGTCATAATTAATACAGCATTTGCCTATGAAATTGGTGTTATAAAAGTTTTTGTGGAACCTTTATTATATTCTGTAAGGCCTGGTAATCCTTACTATGAGGAAGCGGCAAGATTAATAAAATTTTTAAATAATTTCTTGGCTATTCCAGCTGAATATATAGGTAACGAATCAATATTGAGAGAATTTATTGGATATGGATTATGGAAAGGAAGAGCATAAATGAAAAAAGTTGCAATTAATGGTTTTGGAAGAATAGGGAGATTAGCTTTTAGAGAAATGATTACAACAACGGATTTTGATGTAGTTGCAATTAATGATTTAACTCAAGCTGAAGACTTAGCCTACTTATTAAAATATGATACTAATCATCGTTCTTTTCATGAAGATGAAATTAGTTTTAATGAAGATTCAATTGTTATAAATAACCAAAAAAAAATAAAAGTATTTAGTGAAACTGATCCTAAAAATTTGCCTTGGGGCGAATTAGGGATTGATTTGGTTTTAGAATGTACTGGTAGATTTACAGATGAAGAAAAAGCTATGGCTCATATTGATGCGGGTGCTAAAAAAGTTTTGATTTCTGCTCCAGCCAAGGGGAATATAAAAACTATTGTTTATGGAGTAAATGATAATATTTTGGATGGTAGTGAACAAATTGTTTCTGCGGCTAGTTGTACTACTAATTGCTTAGCTCCTGTATTAAATGTTATTGAAAATAATATTGGGATAGAAAAAGGATTTATGTCTACAATACACGCTTATACCAATGATCAAGCAACACTAGATATTGCTCATAAAAAAGGAATTAAAGCCCGTCGTGGAAGAGCTTGTGCACAAAATATAGTTCCTGCTTCGACAGGAGCGGCATCTGCAATTGGACAAGTTTTACCAAGTTTATTAAATAAGATGGATGGAATTGCTTACAGAGTTCCTGTATCTGATGGATCTTTAATCGACGTAACTATTGAACCAAAAAGAAATACAAGTATTGAAGAAATAAATGAATTAATAAAACAAAATCAAAATCAATCTTTAAAAATAACTTTTGATCCAATTGTATCAAGCGATGTGATTGGCAAAAAATTTGGTGCTTTAGTCGATGGCTTATCTACCAAAGTAATAGAAATAAATGGAAAACAACTTATAAAATTAGTTGCTTGGTATGATAATGAAATGGGTTATACGGCACAAATGATGCGTACAGCTAAAGAGCTTTTTAAAAATTGATCTTGTTATATTTAAATATCAAAAAACTAGAGTAATTTAATATACTCTGGTTTTTATATGAAGTAATAGAATCTTTATTATAATTTGACATTTTTCAAAAAACATGATATTATACACCCCAATTAGGGGGTATATATGAATAAATATAAGAATAATTACTATAATAATATGTTTCCAAGTAGTTCAATTGACCTTAGAATTGCTTTATCAGAAATGGAAACAAAAAATGCATATTTTATTGAAGGAAATGAACGTGTTGCTCATGCTGGATTTAATTCATTAAATGATTTAAATATATATATTAATGAAATACAAGGCGAAATAAAATCATATGAGCAAAAATGGTTTGGAACAAAAACACAACAAGGATTAAATGAAAGACTTGAAGAATTATCTGCTAAAATCAAATTAAAAGCTAAAATATATGAAGGGGTTTCCGAAGAAATAGTTGATCCTGAATTTAAGAAAATTCAAGAAGAATACAAGGAATTATTAGAAATTCAAAAAAATGAACTAATTAAGTATAAAGAACTTAAAGAAAAGTTAGAATATTTGAAAGAGACTAGTAGAATTTGGAAATCTAATATAAAAGAAGAAAATATAGAGTTATTGAATTATGTAAAAAAAATCACAACTCAAATTGAAAATGCAAATAAAGAATTGAAGGGTCTAGAATCAAGTAATGCTCCAGAAAATTTCAAAAAATTACGTTCTGAAGCATTAAAAGAAGTTATAACAGAATTAGAAAATAAATTACCTTATAAAACTTCAGAAAAAGTGGTTAATAATGGCAAAGAAACTAATCAAGTATTGAAAAACGAACATGATGATGAAAGTATAATCAACAATAATAATTCGGGAATTAAAAACATAAATATTAGAAAAGATACATTGGCAAAGTTTAAAGGAAAAGCTGCTATATGTGCTCAATCTAAACCATCAGATTTTGACAATATTGGTGATATTTTAGTAGCTACATCTAATGTGGGGCTAGAAAGAAATAATAATGAAGATTGTTACGTAATATGTGCTCATCCTAAATTAGGAGAGTTTTCGTTAGCCTTAGTTGCTGATGGCATGGGTGGATATGAATCCGGAGAAATTGCTAGTAAATATGTATCTGAAGAGCTTTTAAAATGGTTTAAAGATTTACCTGTTGAAATGTATGAAAATCCAGAATTGATAAAAGAAGAACTAGAAAATAAAATAAAGGAAATTAATAATGGAATTCCTGCTGGAGGAACCACATTGGCTTGTATAATAACTTGTGCAAACGATACTATTGTTACAACTATTGGTGACTCTAGGGTTTATGCCGAAACTGAAAATGGCCTTGAACAAATAGGACATGACCATTCTTATGCTTATTTAAAAGGTATTAGTAATGAAGACGCAAGATTTTATATATATAACAACAAGGTAACTAGTGGCCTTGGATGTAGATCTTATGATATTTTACAAACAATAATTCCTAGAATAAGTTATACATCTTTACATGCCATGACAGATGGAATAACAGATATAATTAGTGAAAAAAACCTTAGCAAAATATTATACAGTGATAAAACTCTTGCTGAAAAGCAAAAATCAATAATAGAATTAGCAAATAATTCTCACAATTCAGATTTAAAAAAAATAACAAATGTATTTAGAAAAGAATATGATACTTGTTTGACAGCTGGTAAAGATAATGCAACAATAGTCAGTTGTAATACAGGTTTTACATTAAGAAGATAATTTATGAATAAAGATACTATAAATATAATTGATAAAAATGGTGTTAATAAAACTTATGATATTATGATGACTTTTGATTCTGATAATACCAATAAAAGTTATGTTGTATACACGAATTATGAGATAGGAGCAGATGGACGCATTATAGTCTATGCTTCTACATATGAAAATCATAATGGAAAAGTCAAGCTTGGAAATGTTGATACTAAGGAAGAAGCCGAGTTTATAAATAAATTTTTAAATGAACAAATAGAAGATAATAATTATTATATTGAGAGTAAGAATGATTAAAAACTTACTCTTTTTGTTTGATAAAAAACTTGTAAAATGAATCATTTTAGATATAATTATAATAGGTGATAATATGAAGTTCATTGAAGACATGCATTTAAAAAACAAGAGAGTAATTTTAAGATGTGATTATAATGTGCCTATTAAAGATGGAAAGATTTTAGATGATAGTAAAATTATAAAAAGTATTAAGACAATTAAATATCTGTTATCTAAGAATTGTAAAATTATTATTTTAAGTCATTTAGGTCGTATAAAAAGTGAGAAAGACAAACAAATTAATACTCTTCAACCAGTAAAGTATCGCTTAGAAGAGTTGCTTGATACTGAAGTAACTTTTGTTTCCGATGTTTTTAATAATCCCATAATAGATGATAACAAAATAATCTTATTAGAGAATACTCGCTTTTTTGATTATCCAGAAAAAAAAGAGAGTTCTAATGATTTAGAACTTGCTAAAGGTTGGGCTAAATTGGCTGATGTCTTCATTTTTGATGCTTTTGGAAGTGCTCATAGAGCTCATGCATCAACAGCTGGAATTTCTAAATTTTTGCCTACAGGTATAGGATATTTAGTTAAAGAAGAGTTGACAAATTTAGAAAAAATTAAAAAGAATCCGCAAAAGCCATTTATTGTTGTAATGGGTGGAGCTAAAGTTGATGATAAAATACCATTAATAAAAGCATTATTGCCATCATGTGATTATTTGTTGTTAGGTGGCGGTATCGCTAATTCATTTTTGAAAGCAAAAAATATTATTGTCGGAAAAAGTTTGGCGACAAATGAAGAAAGTATTTTGAATGAATTAAAGTTATTGATGGAATTATATAAAGATAAAATTATTCTACCAAGTGATGTATGTGTAAAGAATAAAGAAGATATATGTAATAAAGGAATAAATACTTTAAATAATGAGGATACTATATTTGACATTGGGCCAAAAACTATTACTAAATACTCAAATGTAATTAATAAAGCTGAAACTATATTTATGAATGGTACTATGGGACTTTATGAAGAAAAAGAATTTTCATCAGGAACTTTGGGAATATTTGAAAGTTTGACCGGAGTCTCAACTGTAATAATTGGTGGAGGAGATACTGTAGGAGCAGTTAATAAACTAGGATTTGATGATAAATTTATTTTGTCGAGTGGTGGTGGAGCATCATTAGAATTTATTGCAAAAGGAAAATTAGAAGCGTTAGAGGAAATTGAAAAAAATGAAAACGAAAAAATTAGTTTGTAATTTAAAAACAGGAACAAATTTTTCTGATTTTAAAACTTTGCTAGATGGATTAAAAGACTATAATAGTGAAGTAGAGTTAATAATTGCCCCACCAGCACCTTTTATAAATATGATTGAATTGCCCTTAAAAAAAGGATGTCAAGATATTTCTGTATATAATGATTCATATGCAGTAGGAGAGATAACTGGAGAAATATTGAAATCCATTAATACTGAGTATGTAATCATTGGACATAGTGATAGACAATTGAGATTTAATGAAACTGAATATGATTATATAAAAAAGATATGTAATGCTCTTGATAATGGACTAAAAGTAATTTATTGTGTCGGAGAATCTAGAGAGCAAAAGTTAAGGAGAAAGACTTTAAGTGTCCTAGAAAGAGAAATAGCTAGAGTTTTTAATAAAATTGAAGGGAATATAGAAAATATAATTGTTGCTTATGAACCGACATGGGCAATTAGTAATAATAAAAATGATTTTGATTCAATAAATGTCTCAGAAATATCCGAAACAATATTATTCATAAAAAAACTAATTAAAGACTATTATAATATTGATACTCAAGTTTTGTATGGGGGAAGTGTTAATTCTAAAAATATTGATTTATATCGTAATTTGAAATCAGATGGATTATTGCTTGGACAAGCATCTTTAAGTTCTGAATCAATTAAAAGAATAGTGTCAAAAATGTGAATTCGACAAGAAATACACTTATTTGACACTATTTTACTTTATTTGACAATTTATGTTCTGGTATTTTGTCAACATTTCTTATATAATGAGATTGCGTGCAGTAAATATGGAAAAGGACGGAAAACATGGAAAAGAAAATAAATGTTTTAGTTATTGATGATAATGAATCAATAATTGAAACAATAAAAAAACATTTTAGCAGTCACGCAGTAATTAATATTAAAGATGTAGGTATAACTGGTAAAGAAGGTTTAGATCTTATTCTAAAAAATTACCAAAGCTATGATTTGATAATCATGGATATATTAATGCCGGAAGTTGATGGCATAGAAATATTAGAAACTATGAAAAATAATAACATAAAAACAAAAGTAATAGTTTTAACCAGTTATAAAAAGGATTATACAATTAAACAGGTTTCTAAATATGGAATTAGTTATTATATGATGAAGCCATTTTCACTAGAAGCTTTGGAAAAAAGAATTTTAGAGGTTGTGTTAGAAAACGAGGAAATGCTAAGCGAATTATCGCAAGACGTTCAACTTGCTATTAGCAAACTATTACATTCTCTTGGGGTTCCATCACATATAAAAGGATATCAATATATTAGAGAAAGCATATTTATGATGTATAATAATCCAGATATGATAGGTGGAATAACTAAGGAAATATACCCGGAAATCGCGGAAAAGTTTGACACTACATCATCAAGAGTTGAAAGAGCTATAAGACATGCCATTGAAGTTTCTTGGAATAGAGGAGATTATGATTTAATGGAAGAAATATTTGGACATAGTGTTGATTATGACCGGGCAAAACCAACAAATTCTGAATTCATTGCAACTTTAGCTGATAAACTTCGTATGGATAAAAAATTATTAACAGCTTAATTGAATGCTTGTAGAAACATTATATCAGACTATGAATTGGTTGATTGAAAAACGAAGCCTTTTGTGATAAACTTTTCATATGAGGTGATTTTATGTCAATTTTTGACGAAGATAAACTTAACAATGATGATTATGATTTAGGAGAATACTCATTAGGATTATATGGTTCTGAATTTGGTGAATATATTGATTATGGTAATTTAATAAAATAACGCGAAAGCGTTTTTTGCTTTTATAATTATAATTAATGGAAGGACAAAAATATGTCATATAAGAATTCATATAAAAGAATAGAAATGTTTTATAAATATAATATTGCAATAAAAAAGATTATATTTTCGTTAAGACCATTTGAATTCAATGATGAAGAATTTTATCAAGAATACAAAGTTAAAACTATTGAAAAAATAGATGAACTTAAAAAATATTTTGATGATTTATTAGAACTATTTGATTTTCCCGAGAGCGAAAAAAAATACGTTGAATATCTTTTTGAAAAGTATCAAGAAGAATTAAGCAAAACAAAATTAGATATAAATAATTTAGATAATTTTTACCATAAAAATATTTATGGGATTGATAAACAATTAACAAAAGATGTTCGCCATCAGACATATGCTATCGGAGGAAGTTCCTTGATGTTATTACCAAAAGCTAAAACAATCAACGAATTATTGTTTATTATTCATTGTATGGTTAATAATGATTTGAATTTATATCAAAATATTCCTTTAATTTCTACAAAGGATAAAGTTAGTCTAAGAGGTGAAACAATAGACTTAGCTGAGGAAATATACAATTCTTTATATGCGGATATTACACCAGGTTTTATTGAAATAGTATCTCTTAAAAGAATTAATAAAATTTTAATGTTAATAAGTAAAAGAGGACATGCTACTACAGTCGAGATAACTCAAAATGATGATATTATTGATGTTAGTTACTTTATTCCACGACTATATAATAGAGAGATGATTAATAATTTACATGGGGTAACTCGTGTTACCGAAAATGATTATTATGCCATAGGAACTTTTAGATGCCATAAAGATGATGCCTCAAGTAAAATAATAGACTTAATCAATGGAGTGCCTACAGATAAATATATGTTTTTAGAAAAAAATACTATTACAAAACAAGGTTTATAAATAACTATAATAGAACAACAAGATAAAAAGAGAGGTTTGGAAAAAATAATTTTCTGTGATAATATATATAAGTAAGGATTGATTATATGAAAAAGATTTTAACAATTATTCTAGATGGTTATGGTATCAGAGAAGAAGAAAAAGGTAACGCTATAAAACTAGCAGAAACTCCTAATTTTGATCGTATATGGGAAATATATCCACATACAACTCTTTATGCTTCCGAAGAATATGTTGGTTTGAAAAAAGGGCAATTTGGAAATAGTGAAATTGGCCATAAAACAATTGGCGCTGGTAGATTATTAAAGCAAAAACCAGAAAGGGTTGATGATTTTACTAAGGATTTAGGTGCTAACGAAAGATTTCAAGAGTTTATAGAATACTTAAATAATAATTTGGAAAAAAGCGTTCATTTTATTGGAATGCTTAGTGATAAAGATGTGCATAGTAACCATAATAATTTGCTGAGAATTATAGAGTTTTTAAAAGATAAGATAAATAATAAAGTGTATTATCATATTATAACTGATGGCAGAGATACAGAGGCTAATGTATCATTAAAATATATTCATGATCTACAAAATGTTATTAAAAAAACAAATTTAGGAACTATTGCTACAATTTGTGGAAGATTTTATGCGATGGATAGAGATAAAAATTGGGATAGAACAAAAATATATTTAGATTTAATTACTAAAGGAATTGGGATATCTGTCTCAGATATTGATAAAGGAATTAATAAATGTTATGAGGCAAATATCGATGATGAACATATTAAACCGTTAATTATAAATAAAGATGGGGTTATAAAAAATGGTGATGCTATTGTTTGGTTAAATCATCGTGGAGATAGATCGGTTCAATTGCTTAATGCTTTAACAAATGAGAATTTTGATGAAATATCAATGAGAAAATTGCCGGATTGTAAAACATTTACTTTTTTTCCTTTTGATAAGCCAATAAAGACGTATAACTTTTTGGAAGGAGAAATGGTTAAGAATCCATTAGGGTTATATTTGTCAAACCTTGGACTTACTCAAGCTCGAGTTGCAGAAACAGAAAAATACGCTCATGTAACATATTTCTTTGATGGAGAATATGAAGGAAAAATTGATAAATGTGATAAATTTTTGGTGCCATCTCCTAAAGTTGAATCTTATGATAAGATACCAGAAATGAGTGCAATTGAAGTTACTAAAAAAACAATTGCTTGCATGGAAAAAGATTATGATTTTATACTGACTAATTATGCAAATCCAGATATGGTTGGACACACTGGGAATTTAGAAGCTACTATAGCAGCAATTACAGTTGTGGATATTTGTTTAGGGAAATTGTTAGAGGCTGCTGAAGAGAATTTCTATAAGGTTATTGTATTAGCAGATCACGGCAATGCAGATACAATGTTAGATGAAAATGATGAAATAGTTAAGACACATACGACAGCAAAAGTTCCATTCGTAGTATGTGACAAAAATGTAAGCGTAATTGATGGTGGAGATCTTACAAATGTAGCGCCTTCGATTCTTGATTATATGGATATTGCAGTACCAAAAGAAATGCAAGAAGTTGCAAGCATTATTGCAG
>CAMEEZ010000008.1 GCA_945915275.1 uncultured Mycoplasma sp. | reverse complement strand
CCATAGTCTAATAGTGTTGCCAAGTATTCATTACTCATGGCTGTTTGGCCTGTTTTTTCTGTTAATCTATCTAAATCTATTCGATAATCTTGAGGTTTATCACATTCATTTTCTACAGTAAATGTATATCCTTCTAATTGCATTCCCTCAAAATTATCTATTGGTTCTGTTTCTTCTAATGCTATTCCACTACTAGCATCTGCCATTGTTATTTTTAGACATCCACCAAGGATTGTATTTGTTCCTTCTTGACTTTTTGTTACTACCCAATAGGCATATGTTCCAACGCTTAATACTATGACTAAGCATAATACTATTGCTCCAATTATTACTTTTCTATTCTTCATGAACTCCCTACTTTCTATATTTAGAATACTCCCTCCCTAGTTACATGTCAACCAATATTTTCTTACATATGTCAATTGAACATTTTAGGACATAAAAAAAGATAAACTAAGTTTACCTTTTAATCTAAATCTTCCCACGTCCAATTAACAACTTCTTCAATATCTTTACCATATTCTTTAATATATTCTTTATGTTTAATTAACATATCTTCACAATAAGTAATTGCTTCAGCTCGTTTATCTTCTAATTCTGGTAAATGTTTTAAAGCAAGTATTGCTAAACTATATCTATCTAAGCCATTTTGAACTCTCATATCAAATGGAGTTGTAATAGTTCCTTCTTCAATATATCCTCTGACATGCAAATTTTGATTAGAACGATTATATGTCAATTCATGGATTAAATTAGGATATCCATGAAAAGCAAAAATTATTGGCTCATCTTTGGTAAATATTAAATCATAATCTTCATCAGATAATCCATGAGGATGAGCTTTATTTGATTGTAATTTCATTAAATCTACAACGTTAACAAATCTTATTTTTAATTCTGGAAAAAACTTTCTTAAAATAGTTGTTGCAGCTAAAGCTTCTAGCGTAGGAACATCACCACAACAAGCCATTACTAAATCTGGATCATTCCCATTATCCGTGCTAGCCCAGTTCCAAATACCTAAGCCTTTGGAACAATGTATCACTGCTTCTTCCATTGTTAACCATTGAGGATGAGGATGTTTACTAGCAACAATTACATTAATATAATTCTTACTACGAGCAATATGATCATAACATGATAATAATGTATTAGCATCTGGTGGCAAATACGCTCTTACAATGTTTGCTTTTTTGGTTATAACATGATTTAAAAATCCTGGATCTTGATGGGTATATCCATTATGATCTTGTTGCCATACATGACTAGCTAAAATATAATTTAATGAAGATATTGGTCTACGCCAAGGCAATTCCTCACAAACTTTTAACCATTTTGCATGTTGACTAGCCATTGAATCTATAATTCTAATAAACGCTTCATATGAATGCATAAATCCATGTCTTCCAGTAAGTAAATATCCTTCCAACATTCCTTCACAAGAATGCTCTGATAAAACAGAATCAATCACCGATCCAGATTTATCTAAAAATTCATCATTATCATATGTCACGCTATTCCATTGACGCTTAGTTGCTTCAAAAACATAATTTAATCTATTAGATAAAGCTTCATCTGGCCCAAAAATCCGATAATTTCGTTTGTTACTATTTAAGGCTACAATATCTTTAATAAATCTTCCTAATTCTCTCATATCTTGCTTTAAAACTAAACCACGTTTACTAATATCTACGGCATATTTTCTAAAATCAGGCATTTTTAATTCTTCAAGCAATTGTCCTCCATTCGCATTAGGATTAGCACTCATTCTTCTTATCCCTTTTGGAGCCATTTCTTTTAAATATGGTTTTAGTTTTCCCTCATCAGTAAACAATTCTTCTGGATGATAACTTCTTAACCAATCTTCTAAATGTTTTAAAGATTCTGGATTATCCTTATTAACTTCAATTGGTACTTGATGAGCTCTAAATGTACCTTCAATTTCTTTTCCATCAATTACCTTTGGACCTGTCCATCCTTTTGGTGATCTAAAGATAACCATCGGCCATATTGGCTTTTCATCACTATATTTAATTTTCTTTATATCCAAAATTATTTCATCCAAAACATTAGCCATATCTTTATGAGCTTTCATTACATCATTTGCAATCACAAAATATGGTTTATATCCTAATCCTTTAAAATAACTTTCTAACTCTTGATCACTCATACGAGACCAAATTGTTGGATTGGCTATTTTATATCCATTTAAATGTAAAATTGGTAAAACTACTCCATCAGTTTTAGGATTAATAATTTTATTTAAAATCCAACTTCCAGCCAAAGGACCTGTTTCAGCTTCACCATCTCCAACTACGCAAGCAACAATTAAATCCGGATTATCTAATACTGCTCCAAATGAATGAGATAAACTATACCCCAATTCTCCACCTTCATGAATTGAACCCGGTGTTTCCGCTGCAACATGGCTAGATATACCTCCTGGAAAACTAAACTGTTTGCATAATTTTTGAATTCCTTTTTCATCCTCAGTAATGTTTGGATAAACTTCACTATAAGTCCCTTCTAGATAAGTATGAGCTACAATAGCATTGCCTCCATGACCAGGTCCAGAAACATAAATCATATTTAAATCATTTTTCTTAATTATTCTATTTAAATGAGTATAAATAAATGTTTGGCCAGGAACAGTCCCCCAGTGACCTACTAGTTTAGATTTAACATCACTAAATTCTAATGGTCTTTTCAGTAACGGATTATCTTTTAAATAAATTTGAGCTGCTGCAAGATAATTAGCAGCCCTAAAGTATGCGTCCATATTTTTTAAATATTCTTCATTTAACACACTATTAGCCTCCCTATACTATAAATTAGTATATCTTAGTTTTGCTTTTTTTTCAACAAATAAAAACGAGTTAACTTTCCAACTCGTAATTATATATTCCATGAATTTTTTCTAAATCTTCTTCACTTGGTTGTGTTACTACCCATTTATTATCTTCTTTTACTACATTAAATGTAATTGTGTATGAAACCTTTTCTTTATTATCTTGCATTTGTTTTAATTTATAATCTAAATATTTACTATTATCATATTCATCATTATCATCATAAAACTCTTCCATATTATTATTCATATAATCATCAGAATTTTGTTGCACCTTATACAAATCATACACAGTTATTTTAGCTGTAACTGTCGCAGTATCTCCATTATATTCCTCTTCAACTATTTCATATTGTAAATCTTGATATTGCTTTTTCATTATATTAGTATAAGTACCTTTTTGTTCCTCGCTTAAATTTTGCTCTCCAGTTAATTCATCCAAATCAGCAATTACATTATCACTTAAATTACGATATTGATCTAGATAATTCTTTACTGCATCACTTGCCTTATTATTCATACATCCTACTAATAAAAACGTAGCCACAATCACTAATAATATTTTTTTCATATAACTCTCCTTTTATTTCTATTATGAGATATTATCATTAATTTATACGTTTAATTTAAATATTACTATAAGATAATTTTATTATTTTATATATTCTATATTGATTTTCATCAATATCATTTTCTAGTTCTTTAATCATTTTATTATACATATTCTTCAAGCTTTTTTCTTTTTTGCCAAACCATTCTAAAAATAAAAATGACAATTTAGAAACATTATTACTCTCATATAATTTATGTAATTCCAATTTAATCGAATTCTTAATTTTAAGATTTTCTCTAAGCTCATTATTAATTTCTAATTTATTAATAATTTCATATTTAATAGATTTTCTTTTTAAAACAAATGCCATTTCTATAACATTTAAATCATCTTCTAACAATAAATTACTCCGATACATTAAATTACCATCTTTGTCAAATTCCAACGCTATAGATGATTTTGCATCAGTCAAAACCACGGCATACTCAATTGTATTTACTAAATTTTCTTTTTTTAAAAGTGTTTTATCTTTTATCAATTCTAAAAAATCTTTATTAACTCTTATTTTATTTTGCCATATAATAGACATATCTTTTTCACTTATTTTATAAAGGGGTATTTTTTCAATACATTCTAAATTATCATCATTAGTCCACTCATAAAACGGAATATTTTCTTCCGAAAAATTTAGTATTAAATCATAATAACAATTCATTTTTTTTGTATCCTTTCTAAATTAAAATAAATAATTAAAGCACCTATTGGTAATAAATAACATTCCCATCTCACTATAATAAATTTAACAAAATCTATAAAAGTATACCCCATATTAAAAAGATTTAAATATAAAACAAGAAAAAACAATCCTATACTATTTAATAACACTCCTAATATTATACATAAATATTTTTTCAAAATTAATCTCCCTTAATATTTTATTTCTGAAATTAAAATTTATTTATATAATTTATTAAGGAGGTTAAATGATAAAATACATAATATATGCAATATTAGGCTTTATTCAAGGATTTACTGAACCACTTCCTATTTCTAGTAGTGGACATTTAATGTTATTTAATTATGTTTTTAATATTGATCTTTTAAGTGATGGTAATTTTCTGATTATTTCTAATTTTGCTTCATTCTTAGCAATATTATATATCTTTAGAAAAGATATAATTATATTACTAAAGAGTTTTTTTATTTATATTTTTAAAAAAAATAAAAGAAAAAGTTTAGCACCTAAATTTAAATATTGTTTATTAATAATAATCGGAACAATTCCCGTAGGAATAAGTGGACTATTTCTTAAAGATTTCGTTGAAAAAGATGTTGGACCTAGATTTTTGGGATTTGCCTTTTTAATTACTTCAATATCTTTATTTATTGTTAGAAATATTAAAGGAAAGAAAAATGATGAAGATATAACATTTAAGGATGCTATTTTAATTGGAATTTTACAAGCTATAACAATTTGTCCTGGTATAAGCCGAAGTGGGACAGTTTTAGTTGGGTGTTTACTTTGTGGATTCAGTAGATCTACAGCATTAAAATACACCTTTATGCTATATTTTCCTGTAAGCATTGCTTCTATGGGACTTGAGATATTTGAATTAATTAAAATTTCAAATATAAATGAATTAATTCCTATATATGCATTTGGCTTTTTTATAGCTGGAATAGTTACTTTGGTTTCTTACAATTGGCTTAGTAAATTAGTTAAAGATGGAAAACTATGGAAATTTTCAATTTACACTTTACTGCTAGCAATACTTATTTTTATTTATTTTAGATAGATTTTTAAAATCGAATAAGATATAATCAAGGTGGTGAGAACAATGAGTGCTAAAATAAAACGAAAAAACCGAAAAAAAAGAATATTTTTTTTAATAGTTTTATTATTAATTTTAGGAATTGGAACAATTTGTTATCTTCCTAAAGTTTTTAATAAACCAGATAAAAATATTACTGACAATAATAAACCAATTATTAAAGAACCTCAAGATGAAGTTTATACAGCAAAATTTCTGGCTGCCGGAGATGCCTTAATTCACAAGCCAGTAAGAAATAGTGGTAAACAAAGTGATGGAACTTGGAATTATACCTCACAATTCGATATGATTAGAGACATATTATCAGAATATGATTTAAAGTTTTATAATCAAGAATCAGTAATAAGCGGAAATGATGATTACTACCCTACTGGTGGAGGCTTATATTTTAATACTCCCAAAGCTTATGGTGATGCTGCTGTAGATGCTGGATTTAATTTAATATCACTTGCTAATAATCATAGTATGGATGTCGGTGCCTCTGGAGTTTCAGGAAGTGTTAATTATTGGAAAACTAAAAGCAATATAATCTTTGATGGAATGACTGATTCCGAAGAAATGAGAAATGATTATAATAGATTAATTGGTGAAGTAAATGGTATCACTTATGGTTTTTTAGCTTATACCACTTCAACAAATGGTAATCCGGTTCCAAGTAATAAACCTTACCTAGTAAATACTTATTCCAAAGAAAAAGTTAAAAAAGATATTGAAGCTTTGCGAGATAAAGTTGATGTTCTTATTGTATCAATGCATTGGGGAATAGAATATATCTTAGAACCAAATGAAGAAGAAAAAGAAATCGCTAACTTTCTTGCCGAACAAAATGTAGATATTGTTATTGGAAATCATCCTCATTGCATTCAACCAATCGAAAAAATTGGCGATACAGTAGTCTTTTATGCCTTAGGCAATTTAATAAGTAATCAAGGTTATTTAACTGCAACTAAACCTGCACAATATGGTCAAAAAGTTACCATCGGAGCATTAGGAACATTAACAATAACTAAAACAGTTACCCCAGAAGGAGAAACAACTATCGAACTTGGAGATATTGGCGCTGAACTAATATATACATACTCTGCTGGTCCAGCTAGAGGGCCTTACAAAATAGTACCATTTAGTAAAATGACAAACGAACTATTAACAATTACAACTTCAGAATATAAAGGAAATCTCCAAAAATTATATGATGATTATAAAGCAGTAATTACTAAATATGATAATACTATAAATGTCGTAGAACTTCAAAGTAGATTAGAAACAAACTAATCTACTTTTTTATAAAAAAACCAGTTATAAAAACCGGATAATTTCTATCTTGTATTTCTAGTTAATTTACTTCTATCTAAGAAATCTAACTCAGGACAAGATTCAAAAAATTGAGTAAGAGCTTCCTTATCATATTCTGGTACACCAGAACTCATTAATTTATAATATACTTCTCTAAGATTACCACCACGAACAAACGATTGAACATCTTTAAATTTATGCAATTTTTTTGCTTTTCTTTTATTTACACGTATACTATCTTTTTCAATTTGTTTAAATTCTTTATAAAGAGTTTTCAATTTTTTCTTACTAGAAACATACTCGTTTTCTTTATAACCTAACATAACTTGCGCTTGTTTATATTCCACCATATTTTGTATCGGAGAAACTTCACGTAAAAAACGAGCTAATCTAACATATTTTGAAACTTTTGTTTGTTCCAAACAATAAATTAATGTTGTTCTTTCATCAGAGATTCCATAATTATAAGTAGCGGCTAAAGCTTGTTGAGCTTCAGGAGTTCTTACCTCACCATAATATTCTTCTAAATTGTTAATCTCCATTTCATTACGTTTAGCAGTTACAACACTTTTATAATCATGATAATTCGCCATCTTCTTCATCCTCCTCTATTAAAGATAATAATCTTTCATATTCTGCAACAACTCTTTCATATTCTTCTCTATCTTCAATATTTCTTATTATTCTTTCGCCATCCATCTCATTTTCTTTCGCAAAAAAAACTTCAGCACCTTCATCTAATTCTTCACTATTTGAAAACACTACTATTTTTTTTCCATCTAATTCAAATTCCATAAATATATTTTCTTCAGGTATTTCTACAATTTCATCAAACACAACATACTCTCCTTATCTTTACAATTATATTATGTCAAATAATGATAATTTAAGTCAATCAAAAAAATAATATTTACATTTTTGCTGTAAATATTGTTTTTGGATTACAATTTTATTATTTAATTAATTTTATTATTTTAGTTAAAACAGATATATATATTATTATATTAAATATAGCCGCAAGTAAAATACCACTTAAAGTTCCAATATCACTATTTAAAATTACGGAATTAACTCCAAAATAATATAACAATTCTACACTAAAATATACTACCAAATTTAAAATTAATATATATTTTAAAGATTTTTTATTATTAGAAGTAAAAGCTTTAAAACTAATAATTTGAAATATTGCATATATTAAAGTCTGAAACAAAATACTTAAATTAAAAGATTTATTTAATTCTGGAACTATTTCTAAAAGATTAGAAGTTTTATGATATTCTCCCAAAACTGCTGCAAGAGATACAACTTCAACTTGTATTGCATAAATAATAGAAGTTATTAAAACTATTATAAAATTAATTAAAATTATTTTCTTCATATTTTTATCATTCATATCTATTCACCATTACCTTTATTTAAATTAAATAATTATATATTCTTCACATCAACTAAAATAAAATAGCCTTTACTATTACATGTAAAGGCTATTTTATTCACATTTGAATCATAACAATAATTTTCATAATATTATTTTTAACTTCATAAATTGCAATTTCTTCCTTATTGTAATAAAGAACAATTTTTCCATCAGGTATATCGCATTTTAATGAATTACCATTTTTTACTTTTTGATATTCTTCTTCATTCAAATTATATCTAGGATAATCAAATATATCACATAAATTTAATGATTTATAATTATTATCCTCAATATTTTTCAAAGTATAACTATCCTCAATTTTGAATTTACCTTGTTTAGTTCGTTCTAAATATGACATAGTTCCTACTGTATTTAATTTATAACAAATGTCACGAATCAAACTTCTAATATAAGTTCCCTTAGACACATGAACTCTAAAAGTTATTTCATCAACAATATAATCTAAAAGTTCGATATCAAAGACTTCTATTTCATGTTTTGGAAGTTCTATATCTACCCCTTCTCGAGCATATTCATATAATTTTTTTCCGTTTACTTTAATCGCAGAATATTTTGGAACTTCTTGAATACTATTTCCTAAAAAGGAATTTAATACTTTAATTATTTCTTCTTTCGAAGGAATTACACTACTTTTTCTTACTATATTACCAGTAATATCCAAAGTATCAGTTTCAATTCCTAATTTAATTTTAGCAATATATTCTTTATCTAAAGAAGTAAGTTCATCAACAATTTTAGTATATCTACCTGTACATACTACTAAAACACCGGTAGCTAGAGGATCTAACGTACCGGTATGCCCTATTTTTTTAGTATGTAATAATTTACCAAGTTTATTTACAACATCTCTACTTGTCATGTTTGTTTCTTTGTTTACAATTATTACACTATTCATCTTATTTTAAATCTTCCTCATTAAATGGATATGGACACAATTCAGCAACAGTATAAACCTTCATTTTACCAGTATTTCCATAACAATAAATCAAATCATTTGGAGAAAAAAACTCTACAATTAATTGCCTACAAACAAAACAACATTCACTTGGCTCTAGATTGTTAACCATTACATGAATTTCTTTAAAATCACCTTTTTTATATCCCATTGATATAGCTGTAGTTATAGCATTTCTTTCAGCACAAATACCAGCTCTCGTAGAAGCATCTTCGACATTTACTCCACATATTTGTGTACCATCATTCATTACAATAATTGAACTAACAGGAAAGTTAGAAATTGGACAATAAGCATTTTCTAATAATTTAATTAGCTTTTCTTTCATTTTCTTCCTCATGAATTTCTTTAATTATATTTTCAATTTTATTTCCATATGCAATAGAATCATCAAACACAAATCTTATTTCTGGAGTATGTCTTAAATCTATTCTTTTTGAAACTTCGCCTCTAACATATCGAGAAGCTTCTTTCATTTCTTTTTCTAATTGTTCTTTAGATAAGTTAGATAAACTCGTAAAATAAACTTTCGCAAAACTTAAATCATTAGTTACTTCACATCCAGTTATTGTTATTGTCTTAAGCAAATTATCATTTGCTTCATTAGCTAAAATATTACTAATTATTTCAACTAATTCTGAAGCAATTCTCTTTGTTTTATAACTAGGCATTATCTTTTTACCTCAACCATTTCATATGATTCAATTATATCTTTTTCTTTAATATCATTGAAATTATCCAAAGTTATACCGCATTCAAAGCCTTTTTTAACTTCTTTAACAGTATCTTTTTCTCTTTGGACACTTTTAATAGTAGTATCTGCTATTACTAAGCCATCACGAATAACACGACATTTACTTCCATTTTTTACAATACCATCAATGACATAACTTCCAGCAATATTTCCAACTTTTGAAAATTTAAATATCTTTCTAATTTCTGCATTTCCTAATATTTTTTCTTCAAATTCTGGATCTAACATTCCTTTCATAGCCAATTCCATTTCTTCGACAACTTTATAAATAATAGTATAAAGTCTGATATCAACATTATATTCTTTAGCTATCTCTTTAGTTATATTAGATGGTACAACATTAAATCCGATAATAATAGCATTAGAAGCATTAGCAAGAACAACATCACTTTCAGTAATTGTTCCAATTCCACTACGAATTACTTTAACTCTTACATCTCCAACTTCAATTTTATGTAAAGCATTTTTTACAGCTTCTTCACTTCCACGTACATCAGCTTTTAAAACAACGTTAACTTCTTTTTGTCCTTCGTTAATTTTAGCAAATAAATCGTCTAATGATACTATATCTTTTTTATATTTGTTTTCTTTTGTTTGAGCCAATCTTTTAGCTGCGACGTCTTTTGCTTGAGCCTCAGTTTCAAAGGCCATGAATTTATCACCAGCACTTGGGTTATCATTTAAACCAGTAATTTCTACAGGAGTTGATGGGCCTGCCTCAACTATAGAATTTCCTAAATCATCTTTCATAGTTCTAATTCTACCATGTGTTGTACCTACAACTATCGGATCGCCAATTCTTAAAGTTCCATTTAAAATTAGTAAACTAGCAATTCCCCCAATATTTTTATCAACTTTTGATTCAATGACTGAACCAACAGCATATCTATTTGGATTAGCTTTAAGTTCATTTACTTCACTAATTGTTTGAATAGTCTCTAATAACAAGTCAATTCCTTCACCTGTTTTTGCAGAAATATTAATAAATGGAACATCTCCACCCCAACTTTCTGGAGTAATATTAATCTCTGCCATTTCAGTATAAACTCTTTCAATATTAGCATCTGGCAAATCAACTTTGTTGACAGCTACAATAATTGGGACATTTGCACTTAAAGCATGATCTACAGCCTCTTTAGTTTGTGGCATAACTCCATCATTAGCTGCAACAATTATTATAACAATATCAGTAACACTAGCTCCTCTAGCTCTCATTTCTGTAAATGCAGCATGTCCTGGAGTATCAATAAATGTTATTTTATTATCATTATATTTAATTTGATAAGCTCCAATATGCTGAGTAATTCCTCCGAATTCTCCTTCAACTACATGACTATTTCTAATATAATCAAGTAAAGTTGTTTTTCCATGATCAACATGACCCATAATTGTAACAATAGGAGGACGTTTCACCAAATCTGCTTCATTATCAATAATTTCAAACTCTTCAAAATTAGAAATATCTTGTGTTTCTTCTTTTTTCAATACTTTATTATAATCTAAAACTACAATTTCAGCATTTTCAAAATCGATAGTTTGATTTAAACTAACCATTAAGCCTAATCCCATTAACTTTTTAATAATTTCAGTTCCACTAATATTTAACGCATCAGCAAGTCCACTAACTGTCATACCTTCTTTATATAGAACAATATCATCATTAACTTCGTTAGTTTTCAATTTTTCTTTATGCTTATACATTTCTTTCTTCAAATTATTAAAATCTTTAACATTATCTTTATTATTTGATTTCTTCAATTTTTGCTTTTTAGTATGAGTGTCCATTTGCTTTTCAATATTTTGTGATTCCATAATAGAGTCAACAACATAATCAATTTCATCTGCTTCTTCATAAGTAATATCATCATCTGTGCTTATTAAAGCTATTGCATTATCTAATATAATAATATCGTCATCTGTTAATAAATCACTTGAATTACTTACCTCAATTCCTAATTCCTGACATTTTTTTAATATTTCTGCTGGAGCCAAATTGACATCATTCGCATATTCTTTTACTGTCATTAAATCACCCTTTCTTTTTTTTGCTTTTAAATTTTACTATTTCTATTTTAACCCCTTTTAACATTTCCTTTGCAAGTTCATCTTCATAATCACTATTATAAACAATTCTTTTTATAGAAGCATTTATTTTCATTCTATCACAAACTTTTACTAACTAACTCAGTTATTTCAGTAAAATATTCATCCCAGCTAATTCTTTTATCCACCGATTTTACTTCTTAAATCTTCATAAATACTCTCAGGAACACTTATTTCTAATACTCTATCTAAAACTTTATTCTTTTCTGCTTTATTTATAACCTCTAAATCTCGTTTCAAATATGCTCCTTTACCATTAGCCTTACCAGTCAGATCTACAATAACTTCTTTTTCTGGAGTTCTCACAACACGAATTAATTCTTTTTTTTCTAATTTTTCTTTAGTTATAACACAAGTACGCATGGGTATTTTTTTCATTTAAAACCACCATTTCTAATTATTTTTATTTATTTCCTTCTTCATTAATTTGTTTTAAAGTTTTAACAGAAATTTTATATTTAGTTAGTTTACTTGCAAGTACAACATTGCTTCCTTTTTTCCCAATTGCCAAACTTAGATTTTCATCATTTACAATTGCTAAAGCTTCTTTTTTAACTGGGTCAGTAATACTTACAATAACATCCTTTGCAGGACTCAAAGCGTTTTTAATAAATTCTTCAGGTTGATCACTATATAAAATCAAATCAACTTTTTCTCCATTTAATTCTCTTAAAATACTTCCAATTCTGCTTCCTCGTTCACCAATGCAAGCACCAATAGCATCTATTTTTTCGTTATTTGAATAAACTGCAACTTTACTACGAACACCAGCTTCTCTAGCTACGGCATATAATTCAATAGTTCCATCTTGTAATTCTGGAATTTCTACCTCAAATAATCTCTTAACAAAACCATAATGTTTACGAGAAAGTAAAATAACTGGTCCTTTTGGTCCATTTTCTACTTTAGTAACATAAACTCTAATATTTGAACCCATTTTAATTTCTTCATTCGGAATAATCTCAGACTTAGGAAGTATTCCTCTAGTTCTTCCTAAATCAATATAATAATTACGAGAATCTTCCATTGCTACTAAACCAAGCATCATTTCAAATTCTTTATCAGCAAATTCATTAATTATGCTTTCCTTTTCAGCTTCTCTTATTTTTTGCGTAATAACTTGTTTTGCTGTAGCAGCGGCTACTCTACCAAAATCTTTTGGTGTAACTTCTTTTTCAATTGTTTCTCCAACTTTAATTCCTGGAACTATTTCTTCTGCCTGTTCCAAAATTATCTGTGCATCAATATTAATTTTTGGCGGTATTTTTACAACATTTCCTTCTTCATCTATTTCTTCTTTACCAAAATCAACATCATCTACAACTATTAAATATGAGAAAACTTTTATTTCACCAGTTTCACGATTTATTTCAACTCTAACATTTGTCTTAGAATCAAAATTCTTTTTATAAGCAGTTTGTAAAGCTAATTCCATTGCTTCAAAAACAACATCTTTACTTATATTTTTTTCTTCAACAATATTATTCAAAGCTTTTATAAATTCTTTACTATTCATTATTCTCCTCTTTCCTTACTAATTACATCCAAAATATAACTATCATCTGTGATATCAACTTCATCCACCACAGGATTTATTATATTAGTTGCTTCAACAATTGAATCCATATCCATTCCATTAACTCTATCTACTTCTACAGTTAAAAAATTATATTTTCCTTTAGAAGTATATTCAATATTAGTTACTATAACTCCAATAGGATTTAGAGCTTCAATTAATTTCTCCTTTAGACTTTCTAACTTGCTTTCCATAACTCACCTCATTTAGTTAATAATAAAAGTGAGCTATTCTGCCCACTTAAATCTGTCTGAAATCATTATAACATAAGTATTTCTTAAATAAAAGCACAAATTCTCTATTTTTTTAAATACAGTCTATTTTTATTATTCATTATTTTTTCACTAATCAAAACATCCTTAGCATACTTAAATATTTCATCAATTACTGGTCTATAATTTTCTGGATATCGTTCATATATTTGATTTAATAAATTATTTTCTTCGACTACTTCCAAATTTGATACAAAGTTAATATCAGATAAAAAGGTATAAATACTCCACCATAAAGCTGTTATAAATGAGTAATCGTTTCTTGCTTGAAGTTCTTTTAATGGAATATTCTCTCCACGATACATCATTTCTTTAATTTCGTCTTTAACAAATAATTTTTCTACTGGAACCCTTTTGGTATAAAATTTTACTCTTTCTCCATTTTCTATTTCATCTAATGTATTTAACTCTTTTAAATCTTCTAAAGTAATTCCCCAAATTTTTATTATATTTTCTTTTCCTATATTTTTTACATTTATCATTTTAGGAACAGACATAATTTCTCCATTAGCTCTTTGATATAAAATATCTATTTTATCTATATCTCTTACCATTTGAAGTAACAATGAAACAATTTTTTGCTCAAATTCATTAAAATTATAAGTTCCAGTTAATACTTTATCCGGATCAATTTTCCCAAAATTAACATCTACTTTATGATCAAATATTTGCGGAAGTTCATTCGCTTGATGAAATCCAACACTTTTTGCTATTGCTGGCTGATATATTTCTGGAGTATCAAATATTCTAAAACCTTTTTCTTTTAAAAATATTTCTCCTTCTTCACCATGATTCTTTATAGTAGGATGATCTTTATATACTAGATAATCATTATATGTATCACTATACAAAGCTTGTTCAAATCTTCCTACATCATGTAAAAGCCCCACAGATTTTGTAAGTTCTAAAAAATTAATACTTTGCTCCATTTTGCGAGCCATCTTAGCAATATTTTCAACAACTCTCATCGTATGCACATATTTTTGCTTAATCATTTCATTCCGATGATTAAATATTTTTAAATCTTCTTCTTTTAATTCATTAAAATATTTTTCTTTGATTTTAAAATAAGTTAAATCAATATACTTATCAAAAAGCTCTTTTACTTCATCATAATTTATCATCAAGTTCACCTAGCTATATAGTAAATCATAGGAAAAATTTTTTCAAGTTTATTTAACCCATCCATTCGTAACATATTTGGTATCACTAACAGTTATAAAAGCTCTTTTATCATATTTCATAATTATCTTTTTTAATACTTCCAATTTATCAGATTTGATTTGGATATATAACATTGATTTATTTTCTCCAGTTAATTTTATTTCTGAAACTCCAATGTTTTCTTTTTTAATAGCTTTTATTAGATTATTAGGATTTTTCTGAGTTATAATTTGAACACCTAATATTCCTTTAATAAATCTTTCTGAAAGAAGCATCCCAATATATGATCCAGTAGCATAACCCAAGGAATAAGATATTGGAATATATAAACCTGTAACCTCTGTGGTTAAGGCAGTCCTAGCTGCATAAAACCAAACAAAAACTTCTAAAAAAGCCAAACATGCTGAAATAAGTTTTTCACCACGAACCATAATCATAGTTCTAAATGTACTTATTGAAACATCTAAAAGTCTCGCACTAAATATCTTAAGACACAAAAAAACCATAACAATCACCAATATTATTATGGCTTATTTTTTAATTAAATTCTCTGTTTTTTAGAATTATTAATTTCCTATAATTTTAGAGTATCAGATTTTAAATAATTAGTTATTTCAATATTTTCTTTTGCTACTAAAGTAACACCATTTTTTCTTATTGAAATAGAATTTCCATCATTCAAATAAACAACTATATCCATAATTGTACTTTTATCAAAACTATCATAATTTAACAAAAATTTTTCTACAGAATAATATCCTCCAAAAAAACCTAAACCAACATCTGCATCTTCTCTAACCCAAATTTTTGTAATAGGAACTTCATTGTCCAAAAGATTATGAATTACATTAACAGGATCATATACATTTGTTTTATAATTTATATAATAGTCATTTTCTATTTTTTCTACCCAGTTTTTTTGATACATATTTAACCTCCATTTACATATTTTATCTTTATATTATTATAAAAACTTAATTGCTTTTTATAAGTTGATTCATCAATCTTTCCTGATTTAAAATCATTTAGTGCATTATCGCGCCCCTTTTTTCGATAATCGGCCAATTCATCTCTATAAAATCTATCTAATCTGGTATCAGCAGCTTCTTTAGGTAATTCAATCTCTACTCTTCTACTATCACAATTTGTGTAAGTATTTATTTCACCCAATCGTTCTTCTATTGAATGCCATGATGCATTAGGAACTTGATTAGCTTCATTAAATCCTATCGTTGCTTTATAATTTTTTCCATCGGTAGTTGAATCAAAATTAACATTTAATTCACCAGCATGTGTTCGCTTACTAAAACCATTATCTATTTCTCCAACATATTGTCCTTCTTTTGTATAAATAGAATCTATCAAACCATCAGCTTCAATCTCTTCAGATACAATTGGATCATTGTAACTTGTACGTTTAATTGTGTTTTCAGTAACACTATAATTTCCATCTTGCATAAATGTTGCTAACACTTGTTTCTCTTCACCATAAGCATCAAAAAATTTAAATTCTTTTGTTGTTACGTCAGACATTGCATCTGCATCTCTAATTAGTAAAGCTTCATTTTGAAGGCGTTTAAAATCTGTTGAATCACCAATCATTTCTTTCATTTTTTTTGAATTAAATGAATAATTTGTGCCATTATCATAATTATATTGTTCTAAAGCACTCTCTAACTTATCTACACACGCTTCCCATTCTGTTTTATTATCCATATGCTGAATTCCTGATGTAGATTTACTATGAGACATAGCAAGTAATGCAACCGTATCTCTATCTAACCCATCAGGAACAACATCTTCAGTTAATACACTTAATGCTGAATTTAACGGATGATTTTTTCTTACTGTATTTGCCAAAGCGAATTCTGATAATCCAACCCCATAATCATTTAGCGAATCTATTTTAGAATATTTTACAAATGTAAATTTATCAACTTCTGATAAATTGCTTAAATTAATAAATTTACCATCTTTCCATGTATAATCTCCAGAATATCCACCTTTCATACCTAAATCATGCGTCATTGCCGCAAATGTCATTTCATCAACATTTATATCATCAAAATTTTGAGCTAATTTTTTAGCATAATCAGTCACTTCAAATGAATGACCATCAGCATGTTCTCTAAAATTTTTAAAAAACGCATTATATTCTTCTTTCGCAGCTACTTGACCATCTGCATATATATCCTTAATATTATCTATTTTTTTAACTGAATCCGCAAGTATTCCACCCGTTAAATTAGCAATATATTCTCCTACTAACACACCACCTGTTTCTAACAACATTTTTCCAATCTCCAATTCACCTGTTTTAATAGCTGATTTTACATCTTTAGATAATACTCCCAACGTTTCTAGATAAAAATCTGCTTCTTTAAAAGTTTGAAAAAATGATTTTTTTGCAATTGCTTTACCACTATTTTTGATAGTACTTTTAATAGCATCTTTATTAAATGCACTTAATGTACCTTTTATAGTTTTCTTTAGTCCTGCACTTGCTAAGTCTTTTATACCTAAAATTGCAGATGACGCTGCTTTAGTTACAGATGCTGTAGATGCTCCTTTTAGTAAACCATCTAAAGCTATTTCTCCAGAATCTTTCCAAAAATTACGATTTTCTTCATCTTTAAATTTATCTTCGGCTGTACCTCCAGCTCCTACAGCAAAACCAGCAGCAAATGCCCCGGCAATCATTGGTGCTGTTGCACCTCCAGTTACTACTGTTGCAGCTGTAGCACCAGCTATTAAAACAGCTTCAGAAGTATATTTTTGAATTTTGCTTGCTGTTTCACTATCATATTTTATGTTAGATTTTTCATTAATAGCTTTAAAAAATTCATTTCCCTCATATATTTTTTTATTATAATCAGCAACAAAATCAGTAGCAATAAAATCCATTATATTTTGTTCAAATTCTTTAGCTTTTGTTTCATCACCAGATAATTTCAATATACCAGAACCTACGGTTCCTACTACCCAAGCTCCGCAATCAACTATTTTTTCTCCTAGCTTTGCAATACCACTAACCATTGATGTAGCAACTACAGCACCTGTTGCAGCCGTCATTTCTAATAAATCAACAAAATTATTATATTTTATTGATGACATGGTATTAAAATATGCCTTTGAATAATCCATTTTTTCATAAACAGAATCATCTACGTTTGTAACAACAGGATTACTTGAAACCTTTCCTGTTGTTGTTAAATTAACAGATATGTCATTAACATTTGTTGATATAGTACCTGCTGCCATAAAATCACCCTTTTAATATATTAAAAAAATAAAGCTAACTATTATTCGTTTCTGATTCTGGAACAATTGTCGCAATTGGAGTATCCAGATCAAAAACCTGACCTGTTATAGAATCTCCATTAATTTCCTCAGAATCTAAAGTTTCTATATTCTCTAATTCTTGTTTTGCTAATATTTCTCTTAGTTTTTCTTTAAATTGATTTTCTTCTTCATTTACAAAGCCCTTAAAATATATTTGCTCAATCTGATCATGATCAAACAATAAATTTTGATCAGAGGAAATAACTCCCTCTGGATATACACATCCTAAATAGTCAAATACGCGCTCCCCAGTTTCATTTCCTTTTACACAAAATCCAGTTACCATAACTTTCTTTTTTGCACCTTTTAATAAACATACACTACCAATTGGTAAAAATTCTTTTTCCATTTTATTCTTCCTCTCTAAGATAATTTTTCTACCCCTGTTACATTACCACTAAATTGTGAAACTGAATCATATGTTCCAGTTGTTCCAATATAATTTCCATTTGAATATACTCTCATTTCATCAGCAGGATATTCAATATAAAATTCCGTAACACATTTCTTTCCCCCAGATGTATGATACCAACTTTTTCCATCTCTTCTTCCTTGAGCATCATTTCCTTTATCATCACACATTATTACATAATAAGTATTACCTTCATCAGTAGTAATCTTAAATGTATCACCAACTTCTCCATAATAACTTCCCATTGCTGCACAATAATATTTATTATTATCTCCTTCAAATGTAACGTACCTTACTCCTGTTTCAGGATCAGTTTGAGTATTATATGTTGTTCCCTCAAATTTACCATATGGACTTGTTCCACCATTAACAACCGCATATGCAGGAGTGGATTTATTAGTCACTTTTGTATAATTAGTATAAGATTTGAATGAGGTATCACCTTCTGGAACTGCCATTGGAGTACCTGATGTCGGAGTATTATCAACATTTCCTCCTTGAATTTCTTGCCCAGAATCTGAAACATTTTCAAATATGCTAAAAGCATTAACTGAATTATGAGCACTTGTTTCTTCATAATTATTTATTGCTTCAGAAACATTACTTCGAATATTATTTACATTTTCCTTAAGATTTTGATACATTTCGGTTTTTTCTAATTCACTAATTACTTGATTCTTATATGCTTCATAATCAGCTAATTTTTGTTTTGTTTCTGTCGATATATTTTTTGAAATTACTTTTTTCGCTGAATCACTCAGATTTATACTGAGCTTACTCATTTTTGTTGGTACTGTTGCCATTTTTACACCTCCTTATTGCGTAGAGCCAATAAGTCTCATGCTTTCTATATTTCCCGAAAATTGTTCGAGTGCATCATAACTTCCGGCATTACGAACTTGCTTTTGATATGGTTTACCATCACAAATCATTTCTATCACACAATTATTGCCATCCCCAAATCCATGAGCTACACTAACACTTTTTCCATCAACAATAATATTTTTAGAATTTGAGTCTCCATTAGATTTTTCATCGCCCTTAATACATTTAAAAGTTTGACCTGTATCGGTTGTTACTTCAAATAAATCTCCAACCTTTCCATATGCTCCACCAGTTGCAACGCAATAATATTTTTCACCATCTATTACAGTATATCTTAATCCAGTTTCTTCTTCTGTTCTTGTATCATAAGTTACCCCATTATATGTAGTTCCTTGGCATATTGCCCCGTTAGCATATCTGGTAACTCCTTGATAAGATTCGTAAGCTTTTGCGCTAGTACCACCTTTAGGAATCGCATAAAACCCATTCTCATCTATCAATTGTTCTTCAGAATAACTACCACCTATTGAAAGTTTTAAATCATTAGTGCTTCCTAAAATTTCCGGCTCTTCTTCTGGAATAGTTGTATCATTATTCGTAATCTCTTGAGAACCAGAAGAACTACTTTCATTTGCAGGAATGTAAATTGGAGTATCTTCCAAAAATGGAACAAATTCATCACTCGTTTGTATTATTGGTGATTGTTGAGCATTAGTATTATAATCTTCATTTATAACATCTAATGTTGTTCTAACAATTTTACTTACTACAGTATTACTTATAATAGAAAAAGTGGATATAAATTTACCAAAGTCAAACTTTGTTGGAATTGGAACTGCATTAACTACTGATGTGTCTGGCACATAATTTAAAGAATCATTTATATTTAATATCTCTGGTTTTAAAGTAGTTGCATTAACACTTGATGTTGTTAATTTAACACTAACCTTAGAATTCAAATTTGTTGGTACTGTTGCCATATTATCTCCTCAACTATTCACTAATTATATCTTCAATACTTTTTGAGTAATGAACATCGTTCTTTACATCTCCTATATTTGTCTTTATAGTTTCTTCATTTACGCTACTAGAAGAATCTATACTCACATTTACTTGGCCAATATTCGTTTCAATATTTTTAGAATTAACATTGCCAGCATCACTAATAGCCATATTTAAAGATTCTGTTGATGTTTCCATTGTATTTTTATTAACTTCAGACAGTTGACTTAAATTTACATCTGCAGATTTAATATCCGTTAATATAGTATTATCAAAAATACCAGTATCTCTTCCATTTAAAGTTATATTATCATCAATCAAAGTATCTATATTCTTACTATTAACATCTTGTAAAGAATTCAAAGAGATATTATTATCACTTATATTTGATGATAAAGTTTTTTCACTAGCAATTCTTTTATCATCCAAATTAATTAATGAGTCATCATTAATACTGCCTATATTACTTCTATTAACTTCTTTTTCGTATTGATCTAGTTCATTCTCATCCTCTTTAATCATTGGATTAATAACATTTGAACTAGTATCATTGGCTTTTTCTAAATCAACTGATGAATTTGACAATATTGAATCTATTACAGTTGAAGAAACATAAGTTTGTTTTTCTCGTTCATTAACAACTCTTTTAAGATTTTCAGCTTGAACCGTTTTATATCTGAAATTACATACATTTTGATCTATTTCAGAAAGTTCAATCGAACCAATTGTGGCTTGAGAAGTTCTAATAGACTCATTTATTCCATCAATTGTATTATCTATTTTTGATTTTAAACTAATAATTTCTCTTTCATCTATATCACTCATCATGTTTTTGATAGTACTTTCATAACCACTTTCATAAGGAACATACATTGAAGCAAATTTATTTTTTAAATTTACTATTCCTTTTCTACATTCATCTAATATATTTTGGGCATTTTGAGTTGCTTGTTGCAAATACCTTACATTATTTAAGGTTGATATATTTAAATTCCTTGAAAAAACAATTTCCAAATCAGCGCAAAAGTCTTCAATCGCAATAAGATTTTTATTCATCGAAGAAACTTGATCTAAATAAGCAATTTTGTCTTTATTAACTTTCTTTATAAAAAATTCTGTATTATTATCTTTCCATACGGTATCAACATTGCCTAAGGAAGTAAAATATGTAGACATGTTTTCTTTATATTTAAGAATAGCGCTCTTTGTTAATTCACAATTTTTTCTAATATTAGAAACATTTAGATTTAAATTGTTCATATTTTCACCTCTAGTTAGCTCTTAAAATCGCATATAATGCTGGAATAATTTCATTTCTAATTTTATTAATCTTATAGCTTAAAGTTTCTTTTAATTGCGTGAGCTCATTATTAAAAGATATATTATCATTAATTACTAAACCTCTTAAAATATAATTTTCATATTTTTTAATATTAATTAAAAGAATATTCATATCTCTGGAAGCTTGTCTTAAATCGTTTATTAAATTAATATATGATTGTTGATATGCACTAGTCATAAATTCCTCCTATTTTTAAATAGGCATTGTATTTCTACAATGTCTATTTAAAAATAGTAAAAATATTTACTATTTTAATCTATTTTTTCAGATTCTATTCCATCAATAGATGTACTTGCAGAAGAAATACTTTCTACAGTTGTAGATTCTTGTTTTGCAACATTTGCAGTTAATGTTTCAATATGTGAACGTAAAGTTTTAACACATGTAGTTAAGTCAGCGATGCTTTTTCCCATTTCAGTTAAATAAGTTTTAATTCTACCAGATTGTTCAGTTCCTAAAAATGCTTTTTCAGTATCTAATTTATCATATAAATTTGCAACTTTACCTTTTACTTCAGTTACATATGTAGTAACAGCATCAAAACATTCTGTACCAGCATGTTCATCTTTTATACCTCGGTTAGTATTAGCATCAAAAGATCTATTAGGTTTTTTTACTGTATCTTCAATACCAGCATCAGTAAAAGCAGGCATTTCAATATCTCCAACAATTTCATCAGCTGTTGCACCATCAATAACATTTTGTTTTTGGAATGCCTTCCAACTATCTCCTAAGCCCTTTATACTAGATGCAACTGTATGAACTGTTTCTTTACAATTAGCATAAAGTTCACATATTCTTTTAGCTAATTCTCCAGTATAAGCAACTTCATCTTCTCCAATCCAGTTTTGTCCTAATGTTCTATCAACACTATTCCAACCATCTTTCATCGCTTTACCAATCTTTTCGTAACTATCTGCAATATCTGCAAGTAAATCATTAATTTTTTTAATATTATATCCTATCATTTAAAAATCCCTCCCATTGATATAATCTTTTGTTAAGGTGTTATTCTACTTATATCGGAAGCTATTTGTTGTTCTTGATATTGATAATTCATTAAAACACTTTTTAAAGATGTTTGATATCCATTCATTTTTTTTATTAAAGTATTAAATTGAGTTGTCTCTTGATAAAACTTTTCTGTTAAAAATGATAAGTCTGTGCTTCTTATGCTGCGTCTTATTTCTAAAAAGGCAGTTCTAATATCTTGTACATTCTCTCGGATATCTTCAGCTTTTAAATCCATGTTTTTGATCAATGAATCCAAATCTTCAACAACAATTCCCTTCATAAGCACACCTCTATGATAAATATATAACATACCAACAATCAAGGTCAATAAAAAAGCAAGAATTTTACTCTTTGTTTACAATTTAGAATAAAATAACTCGCTTTGAATTTATTATATTAGTATCTCTTACTGTAAGTCTACTATCATAAATAGTTCCATTATCAGGATCCATTAAGCTATACATTTTCTTATCATCAAAAGTACTATCAGATAAATCAACTATTGATTTTATTAACAATTCTTTTACTCTTGAAATTCTTTCATTAACAGGGATGAATATTTCGTATTCCATCATTAGAACAGGAACTATCAATTTAATTAAAATTTTATTTTTCATTTTCATCCTCACATTCAACTAATTTAACTAACTCTGTTTCACCATTTTTGAATGCCCATGCAAAATTATTTCTTAATGCTAAATTATGTTTTTTATTAAAATTGGAAGCTCTTAAAATAGTTTGCTCACTAACTCCCGAACCAATCCATATACCATTACTGTTAACAATGTAATCTGTATACCACGATTCAAAAATCATTTTCTTTAATTTAAATACCCCATCAACATAAATAATATTACTATTAGGGACTTTTTTCAAAGCACTATTTAATTCATCAATCTTATTTTCTCCGATAATATCTTTATACTTATCTACCCCTGTTATAAAAATAGATAAAGTATACTCTGTGTTTGCAATTTTTTCTTCAGCAAATTTTATAATACTATCTAAAAATGTACTAAAGTCGCTATTACAATAAGAATTAGCATATGGTTTTAAATCAGCAAAAATTTCATTAAAATCAAATAATACTGTAACAATATTTCCAGCCTTTCTAAACAAGTTTAATAAAGATTTTAAGAAATCATGACAATTCTCAAGTTCATTACTTGCGATAACCATAGCTTTATCTGCTTTAAAATTATAACAATATGTCTTTAAACTGTCTTTCATCAATCCAATAGGAATATTTTTAATACCATCCATACTATCAATTACATCTTCAATTGTAACTCTTTCCGGTAGAACTGGAACAGCTTTTGCTTTAAACGGATTTTTTTCTGATAATATTTGGGCTTGTTCTTTAATAAATTCAACCAACTTTTCCTCTTCACAAATTTGTAATGTTTGAAATTCATAGGCCATTTCTGTTTTAAATAATCCTCTTCCTGGATACTCAGCTGGTAAAACGTTTCCTATTCTTCCTAAAATATCAACATATTCATCTTTATTATTCATATCTAATACATAAGTATTTTCAAAGTTTTTTAAAAATCTTGAATACAATCCAGCTCTACTTCCAGTTGCAAGAATAAAGATAATACCATATCTTTTTCCTTCTCGAGCCAATTTCATCATTAAATCTTCATAAGCATTATAAGTTTCATGAAATGATTCATAATTGTTAATTATTATAGTTATCAGCGGAATAGTTTTACCACTATATTTACAATAATTAGAATAATCACCATTATAATCTACAAATAATTTTTTTCGCGTCACAATCTCAGTATCAACCATCTTTAATAATTTATCAATTTTATCTGCCTCGTGGCTAAATACAACATCTCCCACATGAGGTATTTTAGTGAATATTTTAAATGTTTCAGAGCCAAAATCAAGAATATAAAAATTCACTCTTTCACTTGAATATAAATATGAAGCTGAATATATTATTGTTCTTATAAACATTTCTCTAGATTGCCCTGTCGCTCCATAAACAATAGTATTAGCATTTTCATTTAATGGAAGTGTTAAAATATCTTGATGTTGACTTGATGGATCATCATATTCTCCAATTATGGCAGTTACTTCATCATTTTTAAAATTGTATTTTTGAATAATGTCTTGTAAATATATTGTGCTAGGTATAGCATCTAACCATAAATTATCTGCTTTAACATTTTCCTTTTTAGCTAACATAGTTATATATTTTAAAACGTTTGATAACTCATCACCTATAGCTGATGCAGACTTTTTACTTCCTTCATCAGAAAGATTCTTAATAACATTACCAGTATCATCAATAAAAGATACCGAACGATCATATTCTTTTTTTAAAACATCTGAAGGAACATAAGGAGCTCCACACCATCCTGATTGTCCTAAGACAAATATTTCATTTGTTCCAACTTGCAAGTAAAACCTACCAGCATTTTTTATTTCTGCAGCATCTGGACATTTTATAATTTCATTACTATCTCCTGTTGTTGCCACTTTTAAACAAACTCTAAACTTGGTATTACTCCAAATTTGATCATTAACTACTCCACTAGGCTTTTGTGTTGCTAAAATCAAATGAACTCCTAAACTACGCCCTATACGCGCAGCAGAAATAAGATTGTCCATAAAATCAGGCTGTTGAGCTTTTAATTCTGCAAACTCATCACAAATAATAAATAAATGAGGCATCGGTTTATCCAATTTATGTTCTCTAAAGAATTTTTGATATTTATATATATCTATTGTACTTTCACCTAAAAAGTCTCTTGCTTCATTAAATACACTTTGCCTTCTTTTAAGTTCACTTTGAATACTAACCAATGTTCTATTTAATTCATTTTTATCTAAGTTAGTAATTGTTCCAGCTAAATGTGGTAATCGCACATTATTTTTTTTATTTTCAAAAGCTCCGGCAAGTCCACCACCTTTATAATCAATTAATATAAAAGCAACTTCATTAGGACTATAATTAACTGACATTGATAAAATATAAGTTATAATAAACTCAGATTTACCACTACCTGTTGTTCCCGCAATAAGCCCGTGAGGACCATGATATTTTTCATGTAAATCCAAGTAAATAATATTAGATTGGTCATTAACACCTAAAGCTGCTCTTAAGCTTTTTGTTGGGTCATTTAATTTCCATCTATTCATTATGTTTAATTGTTCAACTTTTCCAACGCCATACATTTCTAAAAAAGAAAGAGAAGTAGGCAAATATCTTAAATCTTGTTCAAATTCTATCGGAACATTAGAAAGAGAAGCCACACATTTTTCCATATCAATTGTGTCATCTATTTCACTAGTAAACACTTGTTGACTATAATTATCAACTTCATTTTTCAAAATACTACTAACAGGATTATCTAACATTATAAAATTTGTACAACTACTAGGAAGTCTTGATAATCTATTATCTAACACCACAAAACTAAATCCAAAATTATTTTTGTTTCCAAAAACGTATTCACATATTCCTAATTTTCTTATTTTCAAATAATCATCAGTTAATATTAAATAATAAGGAGTATAAGTTATTTCTTCCCTTCCATTTGGTTCTTCTTCTTCTTTTTCAACTATTTCTGTTTCTTGAGTATTAGCAGCTCTTTTATAAAATTCTTGTTCTAAATATGCACTTAAATTTTTACTTGATTCAGCATTTGTTGCATAAAACCGAACTGATTTATCATTACTAAATAAATGAGGCAACTCTTTATATACTTCCCATTCGGATTTATTTTCTTCATTAGTAAAAATTACAATCTTTAATTCATCATAACTATGTGAAGCAATCATTTGTAATAATATATTATTTACAAAAGGTCTAACTAAAATATTTTTACCCATAATTGCCGTTGCTTGTTTTCCAAAAAACGAATAACTAATTGGAACTTGATGAAGCATTTTGGCATCTTCAACCATTTTTGTAGCCACTTCTTTTAAGACATCTTTTTCAATAACAAAATCATCTTCATTAAATGAAATATTCATATCAATAGGCATATCACCTATTCCAACTCTAACGGTTAAAAAATCTCTTTGCGTAATTTTTCTTTCCCACAATGTTCTACTCTTATTTACAATAGTTTCATAATAACTATTAAGTGGTAATAAATTTTCTTTTAAAATAGTTTGTTGATTAATAGTTTCTGCAATAATCTCTTTTCTTTTTTCTTCTAAATATGCCAAATACTTTTCTTTACGTATTTCTTCTTTTTTCTTTTTTTGCTTTTTTTGATAACTTTTCATCAGATTTGGCCATAGTAAACTTGTTGTCAACATTATAATCGCTGAAAATAATTGTAACCAGCTTTGAGAAAAAGTCGTTTGACCACTTATTATTCTTGAAAGCACATTAGAAAAAGTTAAAACAGACATCAAAGCCATTGTTAACATTGGCCCCAAAGTCAATATTAAAGGCATTTCTTCATCACTAATTTTTGATGGTGGATTAGCTATATTTAATTCATATGTATCAATAAATCTTCTTATTCTTGGAGTATTAAAATAATAATCATCATCTTTATAATAATCAACTTCCTTAACTTCTTCGTAAGGCACTTTTTTTTCAGATATCACTACCGAAGTTATCATATTTGTGTTTATCTTAACATTATTATTAGGATTATTCATAAAAATAAAGCCATTCATAACTATTATTTTTAAACCATACGTAAATATCATATCTCCATGTTTTAATTTGATATCATTTTTATTTATTAATCCTTCATTTAAATATACAAATGATGATGGTTCAGTTTTTAGTTCCCATTCACTATTTATATAATTTAACTCTAAATGATTTTCTTTAATATATGCATTACTATATTTAATATTAGCAGAATCTGTTCTACCTATAACAAGGTTACCTTGTGAATTAACTTTATACATTTTAAAAGTACTATCACATGAATTTTGACAATAAATAACATTTTTCTTGCCATTATTATCTATTAAATAATATTCTCCATCTTTGATTATTGTTTTTTCAACAATTGTATTTGTTTTATCTATAAGCTTTGCTTCCGAAGAACTAAAAATAACCCAATTATTCCCATTAGCCTCAACAATAAATAAATTCTCACCAGTAATAGGATCAACCAAAAAAAAGCTTCCTTCAACTCTTAAAGGTAGTTTTAACTTAAAAATTGTTTTATTACCTAGTAATAAAATATCCATAAGTTATACCTCCTTTATATTCTCCACTATTATTCATTATACAAAAAAAGGAAATTTTACGCAATAAATAAATTTATAAAATTTCCTTTCAACTTTTAATTTATTTACAACTAAATCCAACTTCTTTTTCTAAAACTTCAACTAAAGATTCTACATCATTCATATAAGGAGATAAATCAATACCTATATATTCATAAGTCTTGTCTAAATAATCTGAATTAAAGGTATATTTTATTTCCCAACTTCTATTATTCAATCTTGATTTAACTATTTCAGAATAATCATCTTTTTTCTTTAGCTCTTCAATAATTATTTTATAACGAGATTCTAAGGTTTCATCATAACTATTCGTTGTACTATGAGTTACATATTTAAATCCTGTTATATCATCTTTATTTCTTTTTATCGTTAACTTTATATTATACTTTTCTGTTTCACTATTATTATTAACTTTGCATGTTATAGTATGCAATTTATTATTATACATTAAAATTAATATAATAATAGAAATCACTAAAAATATATACACATATATCATTTTATTAATTTTTTTAATTTTTTTTATTAATTTTTTTATAGCTTTTTTTTCTTCACTTAATTCTATAATTGGCTCATTTTTTAATTTATCTTTTGTTTCTTCTTTTTTAGGAATTGTCTTTTTCTTTCTAACTGGCATAATTTTATTACAATATTCACAATTCTTCACTCCAGGTTTATTCTGCTTTTCACAATTTGGACATTTCATACTAATTCTCCTCTATGTTCTTATACATTGTTAGTATAACATTTATTTTGACCTTTTGCAAATTTTAGTGCCTACACCAAAGTTATGGTTAATCATACCCTATGATAGGAGGTAAAAAAATGTTATTTAATGATAGTGACTTAGGATTGATATCTTTTATTGGAATTTCTGATAATGATTATAATGACCAACTTTATTCTATTGATGAAGGATTTATGAAAGGAAATATGTTTGAAAATGAATATAAGCCCTATAAAAATTTTAAAGTTAAGCAAATAAAAGCAAATAACCAAAAAGAAGAAAAACTTTATAAAATTATGGCCTTAAATTTTGCTATAAATGATTTAAATTTATATTTAGATTTACATCCTGATAATCAAGAAAAGCTTCAAACTTTTAAATCATTAATCAAACAAAAAGAAACTCTTGAAGAGGAATATGCAAAAGAATATGGCCCATTAAAATTAGAACAAGTTAGTGGAAAAAACTTTAATTGGGTATCAAGTTTTCCTTGGGAAAAGACTGGAGGTTCAATGTATGTTTAGTTATGTCAAAACAACCCAATATCCTATTAATATTAAGAAAAAAGATTTAAAAATGGCTCGTTATCTTATTACTCAATTTGGTGGTCCAAACGGAGAATTAGGAGCATCAACAAGATATTTTTCTCAAAAATTTAATATGCCAGATGACAAAGGTAAAGCCCTTTTAAATGATATAGCAACAGAAGAAATGGGACATGCAGAAATGATTTGTACCATGGTTTATCAACTAATCAAAGACGCTAATCCAAAAGAATTAGAAGAAGCAGGTCTTGGAACATTTTTCACAGAACATAATAAAGGATTATACCCAATGGATTCAAATGGAGTTGCATATAATGCCATAAGTTTTGCTTCAACAGGAAATCCTATTGTAGATTTATCTGAAGATATGGCTGCTGAGCAAAAAGCTCGAGCAACTTATGAAAATTTATTACAACTTGCGACAGATGAAGACGTAATTGGTCCTCTATTATTTTTAAGACAACGTGAAGTAATTCATTTTAATCGATTTAAAGAATTATATGATTATTATATAAGTAAAGGATACTATTAATAAATAGTGTTCTTTTTTTATTATTAATTTTGCATTATTAACTATTTTAAGTTATAATTATATATGGTGAATATAATATGGCAAAACGTAAAAAATCTAAAAATAATGAATCTAACACATCAGGTTATAGTGTAGAACTTACTGGTCTTTTACTAATTTTAATCGGTTTTATCGGTTTTGGTTTTGGATTTGTAGGTTCACTAATAAAAAAATTTGCAATGTTTCTAGTAGGAATATGGTGGATGCTATTATTGCTTTTTGTAATTATTATAGGTCTTTATATGCTTATAAAAAGAAAAACGCCTAAATTTGTTTCAGCAAAATTAATTGGTCTTTATGTTATCTTTGGCGTTATTTTAGTAACTAGCCACTTCGGCTTTGTTAACAATTGCGAAAGTCCTAAAGAAATATTAAGTAAGTCTTTAAATCAATACATGGAAAGAATCGATACAATAAATAATGATACTGCTCTACTAACATCTGGAACATCAACTATTGAAATTGGTGGTGGAATGATTGGAGCACTTGTATCAACTGGATTAACCATATTATTTGGAATAACAGGAACAAAAATAATTACGTTTATAATTGCGTTATTTGGATTTATATTGTTATTTAACATTAAATTAGATGCTTTATTGGCAAGTTGGAAAAATAAATTGCACTTACCAAAAAGGAAAAATAAAGATACTTTAGTAGCCGAAAGAAAATTTAATACAGATACTTTAGAATATGAAAAAGATGAAAAACCGAAAGAAGATAAAATTATCATCACAAGCGTTGAAGAATTAAAAACAAATATTCAAAAAGATAATTTAGATGATGATCACCCAAAAACTACCCAAGATGAACAAGAATATAATTTACCTTCACTATCATTATTAGACAATCCTATTGTAAACAAAAAAACAAATTCTAATGATTTTACAAAAACAAGCAAAGAATTATTAGAAAATGTTTTATCCGATTTTGGTATAAGTGGAAAAGTTGTAGCTATCCATATTGGCCCTGCAGTTACCCAATATGAACTTGTTGTTCCTAATGGTACTAAAGTTAGTAAAATTTTAAGTATTAATAAGGAAATTGCATTAGCACTTGCTGCTAAAGATGTGCGAATTCAAGCTCCTATACCAGGCAAAAGCACTATTGGAGTTGAAATACCTAATCCATCAATTAGTATGGTAAAAGTTAAAGAAATACTTGGAGCTGATTTTAAAGGCAAAGAAGGTAAAATAGTTGTTGCCTTAGGAAAAGATATTATGGGAACTCCAAAAGTTATGGATATTGCTAAAACTCCTCACCTTTTAATAGCAGGAGCAACAGGTAGTGGTAAATCAGTATGCATAAATACTATCTTAGCATCTATCTTAATGAGATATAGACCAAATGAAGTAAAACTAGTCTTAGTAGACCCTAAAAAAGTTGAACTTTCAAATTATAATGGTGTTCCTCATTTAATGACTCCAGTTGTTACAGATCCCAAAAAAGCATCTATAGCCTTACAAAAAATTGTTGGAGAAATGGAAAGAAGATATAATACATTTGAAGAAGCTGGAGCCAAAAATATTACTTCATATAATGAGATGATTCAAAAGGAAAATAAAAAACATCCTGATAAGCCATCTCCTATCATGCCATATATTGTAGTAATAATCGATGAATTAGCCGACTTAATGTTAGTTGCTTCCAAAGAAGTTGAAGATTCTATTATGCGTATCACCCAAATGGCCAGAGCTGCTGGAATTCACTTAATAGTTGCAACCCAAAGGCCATCAACAGATGTTATTACTGGTGTAGTTAAAAGTAATATACCTTCTCGTATTTCCTTTGCTGTTTCAAGTAATATTGACTCCCGTACTATTTTAGATATGAGTGGAGCTGAAAAATTATTAGGTAAAGGAGATATGCTTTATTTACCAATGGGCGAAAATTCTCCAATAAGAATTCAAGGATGTTATATTTCTGATGAAGAAATTAAAAGAATTATTGATTATTGTGTAAGTGCTCAAAAAGCTCAATATAACGATACCCTATTTAATTCAGATACTCCTTCTTATAATGGAAAAAGTAATGAGCCTGAAGAATATGATGATCCAATGTACAATGAAGTTGTAGAATTTGCAATTCAAACCGGAAAAATAAGTGCATCACTTCTTCAAAGAAGATTTAGATTTGGCTATAACCGGGCTGCAAGAATTGTAGATTTACTTGAAGAAAGAGGCATTATAGGTCCAGCAACAGGAACAAGTAAACCTCGTGAAGTTTTAGTAAAATTAAAAGAAGACGAATAGTTTACTAATTGACATTATTATTAATAAAATTTTATAATTAAAATAGAGGTGTAAAATGGCAACAGTACCAACAAAAATGAGTAAGCTCAGTATAAATCTGAGTGATTCAGCGAAAAAAGTAATTTCAAAAAATATATCGACAGAAACAAAACAAAAATTAGCTGATTATGAAGCATATAAAAATCAAGTACTTAGTGAATTACAAAAAACAGAAATGTATCAAAATCTTAAAGAAAATGCAAATAATATTCGAAGCAACATTTCTGATAATATTCAAAAAATTGAAAATTCTGAGATATATCAAAATACTCAAGCTAATATTAGTAATACTATAGATAATGCGTTTTCTATATTTGACAATATTGAAGACATTCCCGAACAACATAACTCCCAGCCATCTAATTCACATAATGAACCAGAATCAAACGTTCAAAGCACATCAACAATCAGTGATGGAACTGTTACAGGAGAATGGCCTTCGGATAGTAATCAAGAAAATGTTTCAGAAATTGAAAAATATTTAATGAATGAAATGGGACTTAATAGAGCTGCAGCAACTGCTGTAATGGCTAATATGTATCATGAATCAAGATTTAATACTACGACAAATGGAGATAATGGTACATCTTATGGACTATCTCAATGGCATAATAGTAGAAAAACAAATTTAATAAACTATTGTAATAAAAATGGCTATGATTATACAACTGTTGAAGGACAGATGAAATTTTATGAATATGAATTAAAAAATAGTTATCCAAAAGTTTATGAAAAATTAAAAAACACTCCGGATACTGCAGAAGGCGCTTATGAAGCTGCGGAATATTATTGTATTTATTATGAAGTACCAGCCAATAGAAACGAACAAGGAAAAAAACGTGGTTCATTAGCAGAAAAGCAATACAACTCAGCCCAATAAATAAAAAAAGCTTTTATTTAGATAAAAGCTTTTTTAATTATTTACAATTGAGAAATTTTCTAAAAGTTTATTTACTTCATGAAAATTAAATTTTTTTAATTTCGAAATATCCAACGCATTTACTCCTTTTTCTTTTAAATAGTTTTCCAAAACTTTTATATCTATATTTTTAAAACTAATTACATTACCTATATCCATTATTTCAGAATTATTATCACCATTTTCATAAATAAAGCCCATTTCTGAATTTTGCTTAGTTGTTGAAGTTAAAATGAACAAAGTATTTAAACAATATATAATATCACCTTTACCATTTAAGTATTTTCCTTTTTTTATAATATCTTTAATTAATGATTTAACCTTATCACTACCTTCATTAAAATTATCTATTACAACGATTGCAAAGTTATTATCTTTTATTTTTTTTAACAAATAATCATCTCCATACCCCACATATCCTGCTGAAACTCCAATTAATTTATTTAAAGATGAACTATCTTTAAATTCTTTAAAATCAATATTAACAACAGGATATTTTTTTTCATATACTTCTGAAATTAACTTTGATACATAACTTTTTCCTACACCTTCTGGTCCTATAAAATGTAACGCCAACGGTTTGTTTAAATCTTTAGAAAAGAATCTCTTTAAAGTATCATAAATTTTATTAATGGCATCTTCTTGACCAATAATCTTTTCTTTTAAGATATTATAAATATTATCAATATATTCAAGATGTATTTCTGGTAATGGTTTATTTAATTTATCACCTATAACTTTTAAAATATCATTTTTAGTTATTGAAATATCATTATTAACTATTTTCAATTTTTCAGCTAATAAAAATTCTTTATTTTTTAATTTTATTGCTTCAGCAAAATTATTTTCTTTTATTGCCATTTCTTTAGATTTAATAATTAAATTAATCTTATCTTTTACCTCTTTTTTATCATTATTAATATGTTTTTGCATTTTTACATATGCACAAACTGTGTCTAATAGATCAATTGCTTTATCCGGATTAAACTTGTTAGTAATATACTTATCACTTAATTCAATAATATCTAATATATTTTTTTTAGTTATTTTCACATTATGAAATTCTTCATAT